>NZ_VFUS01000019.1:0-66753 GCF_006441005.1 Mesorhizobium sp. B2-5-3 | reverse complement strand
TCCTGAAGACACTGCTCGAGATGCGTTACGGCGCCGAGATCGCCGCGGCGCGTGGACATTGATGCATGTCGCCCAAAAGTGGAAACCGGTTTTGGGATAACGGCATGCATGAAACAAAAGACATGTCGCCCAAAAGCGGGAACCGATTTGGGATAACGGCATGCAGCCACTACAAAGGGACTGTTGATGGAAGTTCGCGTTGCCAATGTGCGCAAGGAGTTCGAGCGGTTTCCCGCGCTCCATGACGTGTCGCTCGACATCAAGTCGGGCGAGCTGATCGCGTTGCTGGGGCCGTCGGGCTCGGGCAAGACGACGCTGCTGCGGCTGATTGCCGGGCTGGAGCGGCCGACGCGCGGCAAGATCTTCTTCGGCGACGAGGACGCCTCGCACAAATCGATCCAGGAGCGCAATGTCGGCTTCGTCTTCCAGCACTACGCGCTGTTCCGGCACATGACGGTCTCGGACAATATCGGCTTCGGCCTCAAGGTCCGGCAGGGCTCGACGCGGCCGCCGGCGCAGGAGATCCGCCGCCGCGCCTCCGAGCTGCTCGACCTGGTCCAGCTCTCGGGCCTGGAAAAGCGCTATCCGGCGCAGCTTTCCGGCGGCCAGCGCCAGCGCGTCGCGCTGGCCCGCGCCATGGCGATCGAACCCAAAGTGCTTCTGCTCGACGAGCCGTTCGGCGCGCTCGATGCGCAGGTGCGCCGGGAACTGCGCCGCTGGCTGCGCGACATCCATGACGCCACCGGCCACACCACCGTCTTCGTCACCCACGACCAGGAAGAGGCGCTGGAGCTTGCCGACCGCGTCGTGGTGATGAGCCAGGGCCGCATCGAGCAGGTCGGCACCGCCGACGACATCTATGACAGGCCGAACTCGCCTTTCGTCTATGGCTTCATCGGCGAATCGAGCTCGCTTCCCGTCAAGGTCGAGAATGGCGAGGTCTGGCTCGCCGATCGCCCGATCGGGCTGTCGGCGCCGGACGCCGCCAGCGGCAATGCCAGGCTGTACTTCCGTCCGCACGACGTCGAATTGCTGAGCGGCTGCTCTGGCTGCATCGCCGGCACGGTGGTCGCCAGCCGCCGCGTCGCCGGCACCCGCCGGGTGGAACTCGAGATCGGCGGCGAACGCCAGCGCGTCGAGATCGAGCTGCCCGTCGACCACCCCGCGGCACAGAAGAGCCGGGTAGCGTTCCGCCCGGGCCGCTGGAAGCTGTTTTTTTCGGACCAGGCAGGCAGCTCATTCGCGCCGGCGGAACAGAACCCTCGCCAAAACGAGAAGACGCTTCCCCCAGATATCAGGAAGCGGCGTATGGCTTACGCAGGCCCGCTGATTTGAATTGTCCGCATGGGGGTGAGGCGGTTGCGAGCCGCCAGCCCAATGCTGGTTTGCCGCGACCCTTTTTTGCGCACCTCGTTTCCAATGCACGTTGCCCAAGCAACCTCGGTTCAAGTGTAGCGACATGCAAAACAAGACCTAAGCGGCTCGCATGAATCCGTTTCGGCGTGCCGCGCTTCAAACAAAACGAGTGAGCTTGTCGCCAGATTGTTCGGCCCGCCATGCATTTGCTCTTACTCAGGGTCAAGGGGATCGCGCAGCTTCAGCACAGACGCAAGCTACGCTCGCAAGCATGCGGCAAACGCCGGCAGCTTCAGCTTCGGTGACCAGCCTTTGGCTGTGCGCCCGGCAGACATGCGGGACCGATCGGTTCGAAAGTCTTGTAGGTCAGGATGAATTCGCGGTGCCCGAGTTGTTCGGATTTCGTCGCATGGCCATTGGCGACGGCAAGAACCAGATTGAAGATTTCGTCGCCGACATCCGACAAGGTGGCGGCCCCTTCGAGGATACGTCCGGCATCGACGTCCATGTCGCCCGACAGGCGACGGTATGTTTCGGGATTGGCGCAGATCTTTATGACCGGTGCGACCGCCGACCCCGAGACCGAACCGCGGCCGGTGACGAAGAGCGTGAGGTGACAACCGGAAGCGATGAGCTCCACGATCTCGGCATTGTCCGAGATGTTGGGGAAGCCAAAACGCACGTCCCCGTCCGGCACGACATCCATCAGGTAGAGTCCGCCGCCAGGGGGAATGTCGCCCGGCTTGATGAGGCCCGAAATCGGCGACGAGCCCGATTTGGCATAGGCACCCATCGATTTCTCCTCGATGGTGGATAGGCCGCCCTCGGCATTGCCCGGAGCGAAACTGCCATAGCCTAGCGTCGCGTAGTATTGCGCTGCCTTTGCCACGGAGGCGCGCAGCTCGACGCCGAGTTCAGGCGTCACGGCACGGCTCGCCATGATCTCTTCGCAGCCGATCAGCTCGCCGGTCTCCTCGAAAATACAGGCTGCTCCCGCACGGACCAGCCGATCGAAGGCAAGGCCGGCGGCGGGGTTGCCGGTCATGCCGCTGGTGCCGTCCGACCCGCCGCAGATCGTGCCGACGATAAGTTCACTCGCATCCATTGGCACTCTCGCGACCGCGCCCAGCTCTTGCAGGCGTTGCCCGACCCATTCGATGCCGTCGGAAATCGTCGACAAAGTACCGCCGTTTTCCTGGATCGTCAGCGTGGCCACCGGCCGTCCGCTTGCCTCGACGGTGCGGGCGAGCGAGAATTTGTTGAAGCTTTCGCATCCCAGTGACAGCAGCAGTACCGCGGCGACATTGGGATGCGTACACAGACGCTCCATCATCCGCTGCGCATAGGGATTGGGAAAGCAGCCTGGAAAGCCGATCAGATGCACGTCCCTGCCGCGGAAATGGGAGACAATTTCGCGACCGACATGATGCGCGCACTCTACCAGATAGGCCACGACCACAATGTTGCGGATGCCCTTGCGACCGTCCGGCCTGAGATAGCCGAGGATGGTGGACTGTTCGCCGGTCATGATCCGGTCTCCGCTATTACGTGCGTTTTGGTGTAGTCGCTCTTCAGATTGTGAATATGGACGTGCTCGCCGGGTCCGATCGACCGCGTCGCCGAGCCGATCGGGACGCCGTATTTGATGACCTTCATCCCCGGGGCGATCGGCAGCCGCGCCAGCTTGTGGCCGAACTCCACGGCCTTGACCAGAATGCGCGGCTCGCCGCCGACGATGATGGTCTCACCGGCTTCGATGCGCCGGCAGGCGACCAGCACATTGTCGTGATCGCAGAGCAGGAGCAGACGAGGATCGTCCATCGTCGGCTCACATGACGCCGAAGGTACGGAAGGCTTCGCAGGCGCTCATGCCGTCGCGGATCGCGGTTGCGACCTTGTTCTCTGTGCTGACCTTCTCGAGCGCGCGCTCGATCGCTTCCTTTTCCGCCTCGCGCGGGATCACAAGCACGCCCTCGCGGTCGCCGAAGATCAGGTCGCCGGGCGATACCAGGATGCCTTCGATCTCGATTGGGCAGCCATGGTCGATCACCTTCCCTCGCGGGCCCTGGTCCTGGGCATAGATGCCGCGCGAGAAGACCGAAAAGCCGAGCTCTTCGATTTCCCAGGAGTCGCGGATATAGCCGTTGAGGACGGCGCCGGCAGCCTTCAGCTTCTGGGCCCTGGTGGACATCAGCCCGCCCCACAGCGCGTAGCGGAAGGAGGAGCCGCTGGCGATATAGACATCGTTCTCCGTCAGGCTGTCCAGCGCTTCCATCATGAGGCCGAACGGTTTGTTCGCGAGCGGACCGTGCGCATCCGGCGAACCGCCGGAAAACACGTCCGCCTCCAGCACCGGCATCGCGCGGCCGATGACTTTCATCTCCGGCTGCAACGGCGCGATCCCGGCCGGCAGGAACTGCCGGCGGTGACCCATTACATCAAGCACGTCGCCGACGACGGCCGTGAAGAGTTCCTTGCGGATGACTTCGAAGATCGCCTTGTCAGTATCGGTCGTCATCTGTTTTCTCCCTCGAAAAACTATAGTGGTCAGAAGCCGTGCAGCGCGCCGCCGTCGACCACCAGTATATGGCCGGTCACATAGGCTGAGGCGCGTGAGGCGAGGTAGGTCATGGCCCAGCCGATATCGGCGCCCTCGCCGAAACGACCCATGGGAATGCGGCTGTTGATCTTGCGCGCCCTTTCCGGATCGGCTGCGGTGGCCTGGCGTAGAAGCGCGGTGTCGATCCAGCCTGGTGCCACACCGTTGACGCGTATCCCGCTGGGCGCAAGTTCGGTCGCGAGCGCCCTCACCATGCCGACATAGGCGGCTTTCGCCGCCGAATAGCCGATCACGTTGGGAATGCCGAGGAAAGAGCTCATCGAGGCGGTGAAAAGAATGCTGCCCCTTGCTTCCGTCACCTGCGGCAGGAAGGCGCGCGAGAGGGCGAAGGCGCCGCCGACATGGACGTTCAGCACCGAATTGAAAGCCTCGACGCTCATCTCGCCGAGCGGCTTCTTGACCGTGTTGCCGGCATTGTTGACGAGGATCGAGACGCGTCCGGACTTTTTTTCCACCTCGCTGGCGAAACCCGTGGCACCGGCAGTGTCGGTCACGTCGAAGACATGGCTCGTGGCGGAAGGCCCCAGCGTCTCGCAGGCGGCAGCGAGCTTCGCGGCGTTGGTGCCGACGATCGTCACCTTGGCGCCGGCTTCGACGAAACAGGTGGCGATCGCAAGGCCGAGACCGCTTCCGCCGCCGGTCACCAGCGCATGCTGCCCCTCCAGCCCGAAGATATCCTTGATGCTCATGCGTCTTCCTTCGCTTCGATCCGGACGACGATCTTGGTGAAGCCTCCGGGGTTCTTGTCCCAGGCTTGCATGGCCGCACCGGCTTCCTCGATTGGCACGACGCGTGAGACGATGCGGTCGCCGGCGTCCCGATGTTGCTTCAGATAGCCGATAACATCGTGGAAATCGGCGATCTCGGAGCCGCGCGACCCGCGGATATCCATCTCCTTGAGCAGGAAGAACTTGGTGTCGTAAGCGATCTTGTTCTTGGCGTAGCCGACATAGACGACCCGGCCGCAGGACGCCACGAGATCGATCGCCTGCCGAAAGGTCGCATCCGCGCCGACCGCCTCGATGACGACCTGCGGACCGTCCCCACTGGTCAGTTCCAGGACATGCGCCAGGACATCTTCGCGCGACGCATCGATGATGTCAGTGGCGCCGAGCACCTTGGCAACGGCGAGTTTGTCGGCGCTAAGGTCCACTGCGATCACGCGTGAGCCCCGCCTGACAGCGCCGAGCAAGGCGCCGAGCCCAATGACGCCGCAGCCAAGGATGACGACGGTTTCTCCAGCCGAAAGCTCGGAGCGGCGGACGGCATGGAAGCCGACGGCAAGCGGCTCGATCAGCGCGAGGTCCCGCTGGCGCATGCCCTCGACCGGAATGACCTTGCCCGCGGGAACGACGATGATCGAGGCCATCGCGCCCTCGCGCTGGACGCCCATCGTCCGGTTGTCCTTGCAGGCGTTCGGCCTGCCAAGGCGGCAGGCATGGCACCTGCCGCAATTGAAATAGGGAAGAATAGTCACGGACTGGCCGACCGCAAGCGCGCTGACGCCGTCGCCGAGCGCCGAGATGGTGCCGGAGATTTCATGGCCCAGGACGCGCGGGTAGGAGATCAGCGGATTGAGGCCGCGAAACGACGTCAGGTCGGAACCGCAATACCCCACATACTCCATCCGCACCGCCACTTCGCCCGGGCCCGGTTTTGGTTCGGGCGATTCGACCAGCGAGATCTTGCCGGGTTCCTCGAGGCAGACAGCTTTCATCATGGCGCTCAGGCCTCACAGATCGTGCTGTTGTCGATGGCATCCCAGTCGATCTCGACCCCGAGGCCGGGGGCTGACGGCGGCGCGGCGTAGCCGTCCTTGATCGGCAGCGGCTGCTTGAGGCCGAAGGCGAAGTTCTCCATTGGATAGAGCACTTCGAAGAAGTCGCAGTTCTTGATCGCCGCGGCGCAATGCAGGTTGACGATCTCCATCGGGTGGAAGATGGCGGTATGGATCTCGCAATTGACGCCGAAGGCTTCGGCGAGGCGGGCCGTCTTCATGACGCCCGTGACGCCGCCCGTCCAGGAAACGTCTGCCCGGACGCGATCGACGACACGCGTCGAGATGCATTCGGCGATGCTGTAAGGGTGCTTCGCAAGGACTTCTGTCCCGACGAGCGGGATTTCGAGGGTGCGGGCGAGCTCCCGCAGCGAATGAACGTCCTCGTCGTATAAAGGCTCTTCCAGCCAGTAGAAGTCGAGCCTTTCCAACTCGCGACCGAAGCGGATCGACTGCTCGAGATTGAACATCGAGACCGGATCCGACATCAGCGTGAAATCCGGCCCGACGGCGGCGCGGACCTGGCGATGGACGTCGATATCGTAGTCGAGATCGAGACCGGGTGTATGGAGCTTGTAGGCCCGCAACCCTTCGGCCCTGGCGCGCAGCGCCTCTTTCACATAGTCCTGCGGCCCCGACAGGATCATCGAGCTGCCATAGACCGGCACGCGTTCGCGGAAGGCGCCGAGATATTTGTAGAGAGGCTGCCCGGCGGCGGTGGCCGACAGCAGCCAGAGGCAGGTGTCGAATGGTCCGTAGGCATAGATCGGCAAGTGGCCCCACCAGCGGTCGGCCACCCGGAAATCGTGCCATGCCTTTTCCCGGTCGAGCGGGTCACGGCCGATGAAGAACGGACGCAGCGTGTCGGCAATCAGCCTGCCGGCGCCCGCCGCCGAACGACCGGCGAACCCGAAGGCGGTTGCCTCGAGCCCGGTATCCGTCATCATGGTGACGGTGAGAAATTCGAACTTCGCGAAATCCCCGGTTCGAAACGCGCTGGCGGCAAAATCGCCTGGTTTGCGCTGGCAGCAGCGCACCTTCACATCCGTGATTTTCATGGAAAAACCTTCGATAAACCGATCGCAGCGGCATGTGTGGATCCGGGGGAGTCCCGGATCCAGTCATTCTCAGAAGCGGGGCAGGTCGACTTCGACACCCATCCATTTTTTCTGCAGGGCCTGCAGCTCACCTGTAGACTGGAGCATGAAGAGCTCCGTGTTCAGCCAGTGCAGGAAGTCCGGGTCGTTGCGGCGCAGGCCTATGCCCATCGGCGCCTGCGCCACGACGAACTGCTTCTTGAGGTTGGGATCGTGCTCCTCGACGGCGCGGGCAAGCGCTCCGCTGGTCACGATGCCTTCGACCTGACCTGCGAACAGCGCCTGGGACGTCGACGCGTCATCGTCATAGCGCTGGATCTGTGCGCCTTCGACGGCCTTTTTGGTCATGACGATGTCGTTCGTGCTGGCCCGCGTCACGCCGATCTTCCTGCCGGCCAGATCCTCGATCTTGGTGATCGGCTGGTCGGCGGGACCGACATAGACCTGCTGGTCGACATAGTAGGTGTTGGTGAACGCGATGGCCTTGGCGCGCTCGGCGGTGATCGAGAACGAATAGATCACGATGTCGAGCTTGCCCGAAGTCAGGTTCGGGATGCGGTTGGCTGCCGTCGTGTCGACGATGTTGACCTTGACGCCGAGATCGCGGGCGATTGCCTTTGCTACGGACACGTCATAGCCGTCGGGCTGCATGCTGCTGTCCATCAGGCCATAAGGCGGCGTTCCAAGGCCGACGCCGACATTGATGGTGCCGCGCTGCACGATGGCGTCCAGCGTGCTCTCGGCCTTTGCGGGCAATATCATCGCCAGCATCGCGGCGACCCCGACAGCAAGTCTCTTCAATAGCATGATACTTTCCTCCCTGGTGTGATGAACCGGATCTTCAGTTGGCTGCCTGCTGCAGGCGGCGCTCCAGGCGGCGGCTGGCATGGGACAGTATGGAGCAGATGCCGAAGTAGATGGCCGCGACCGTCAGATAGACGGGCAGCGGCTGGAACGTGGCGCTGGAGACGATCTGTCCTGCTCTCGTCAGTTCGATAAAGCCGACGACCGAAGCAAGCGCGGTGTTCTTGACGACCTGAACGGAGAAGCCGACCGTCGGAGGAATGGCGACGCGAAGCGCCTGCGGGATGATGACGTCGGTCATCGTGTGCCGCCAGTCAAGCGCCAGCACGAACGACGCTTCCCATTGCCCCTTGTTGATCGACTGGATCGACCCGCGCCAGATCTCGCCGAGGAACGCGCTGCTGTAGAGCGTAAATCCAAGGCCGGCCGCGTAGATCGCCGGAAGGTCATAGCCGAGATTGGCGACGCCGAAATAGGCGATGAAGAGAATGACGAGCAGAGGCGTTCCCTGGATGACATAGATATAGGCCTGTGCGATCCAGCGCATCCAGGCGAAGCGGGAGAGGCGCATGAGGGCGATAATCGATCCGCCGATGGCGCCGCCTGCAAGCGCAATTCCCGAGAGGACGACCGTCCACGTCGCACATTGCAGCAGAAACCCGACATGATGGAGGTTGAATGTCTGGAACATCGTCATCGCCCTGCAAAGCGGAAGGAGAAGAGGGCACGCTCAATCAGTGCGAAGACGCCTTTGAATGCAGCCGTCAGGACAAGGTAGATGGCCGCGACCACGAGATAGGCTTCCAGGCTTCGGAAGGTCAGGCCCTGCACATCATTGGCGACGCCGGTCAGTTCCGGGACGGAGATGACGGAAACGACGCTGGACGCCAGCATGATCAGGATGAACTGGCTGGTCAGTGCCGGGAAGATCGCTGAAATCGCCGGCAGCAGAACGACATAGCGGAAGGTGAGATACGGTGACATGCCAAGCGTGTGCGCCGCCTCCCGCTGTCCCTTGCCGATCGTCTGGATGCCGGCACGGACGATCTCGGTGATATAGGCGCCCGCGTAGAGCGTCAGGGAGAGGATGGCCGCCGTCACTTCGGAAATGCGGATGCCGACCGAGGGCAGGCCGAAATAGACGATGTAGATCTGCACCAGAAACGGCGTGTTGCGGATGATCTCCACATAGGCGGCCGCGATTGAGGAGAGGACTTTCGAGCTCGAAAGTCTCATCAGGGCGCCGACGATGCCGACGCACATGCCCAGAACCAGCGCGGCGGCCGACAGGCCGACGGTCAACATGGCGGCGTGCACGAACAGGTCGCCGCGCGCGAATGTCCCGGAAAAATCTAGGTACTCCACACTCGTCCCCGGTCTTTAAACAAGGTTCGGTTCGATCGCTCGCGCAAGGACTTTCACCTGGCGCAAGGTGTTCTGCCGGCTTCTCTCGAGATGTCGCTGCAGCGCCGCGAGGATTTGGCTCTTCTTGCCGGCGACGATGGCATCGAGAATATCCTGGTGCTCCTCGACCGAGCGGCTGTAATCGCCTGGAATCGAGACGAAGACCGTATGCGTCTGGCCGACAATGCGGGAGTGGACCTCGGAGATCATCGGTATCCCCGCGGCGCCGACGAGCGAACTGTGGAAGGCCCGGTCATGGGAGAGCGCCTTCGCCAGATCGTCGAGCGACGACCCTTTGGCGAAGCGCCTGTGGTTTTCGAGGCTGTCCTGGAGCTTCACCCGCAGCGCCTCATCGAGCCGTCCTGCGTCGAAGGCTGCTTCCACGGCCCCTTTCTCGAGCAGTGTCCTGGCCGCGTATAATTCCTCGACGGCTTCCTCGTTGAAGCTGCGGACCACCATGCCGCGCCGCGAGGAATTGACGAGAAGCCCGTCCGCCTCCAGCCGCAGGCAGGCTTCCTTGACAGGCGTGGGACTGATGCCCAGTTCCGCCGCCAATTCGTTTGGCAACAGGCGTTGCCCGCCTGCCAGCCTGCCGCCGACGATCCGCGACCGCAGCTCCTGGTAGGCCTGCTCGGCCAATGTTGTCTTGATCATGCTCATGGCCCAAGCATCGGTCAGGTTCCGGTTCGGTGCAACAGAAAAATTAAAAATAGAAAATTTTTTATTTTCTGATTTCGATCTTTCGGGTTACAAGTCAACCTCGCAACAAGGAGGAATTCATGGACGCCAACGGCAGCGCCTTTGTGAAACTGCGCGACGCGGTGAAGATGTTCGGCGGGTTTCAGGCGCTCGATCACGTCAGCCTTGAGGTGGCGAAGGGCGAAAAGATTGTCGTCTGCGGGCCGTCGGGCTCAGGCAAGTCGACCTTGATCCGCTGCATCAACGGCTTGGAAGACCTGCAGCAAGGCTCGGTGGAAATCGACGGCAAACCGCTGGTCGAGAAGTCCCACGGACGTATGGTTCCGCGCCGGGACATCGGCATGGTGTTCCAGCAGTTCAACCTCTTCCCGCATCTCAAGGTGATCGAGAACTGTACGCTGGCGCCCGTCCGCGTGCTCGGAAAATCCCGCAAGGACGCTTCGGAGAGAGCGCTGGAGATGTTGCACAAGGTACGGATCGCAGATCAGGCGGACAAGTATCCGTCCCAGCTTTCCGGCGGCCAGCAGCAGCGCGTCGCGATCGCCCGCGCGCTCTGCATGCAGCCCAAGATCATGCTCTTCGATGAACCGACCTCGGCTCTCGATCCGGAAATGGTCAAGGAAGTGCTAGACACCATGGTCTCGCTGGCATCCGAAGGCATGACGATGATCTGCGTGACGCACGAAATGGGTTTCGCCAGCCAGGTGGCCGATCGGGTCGTCTTCATGGACAAGGGCCGGATACTCGAGGAGGCCACGCCGAAGGAGTTCTTCGCAGCCCCGAAGCATCAGCGTGCACGCGAATTCCTCTCGCAGCTCCTTCATTGACAAATTCATATCCGCCAAGGGTCATAGATGAAAATCGCCTCCGTCCGCCCGTTTATTCTCCATCTTCCACTCACCTCGGACTCCATTTCGGACTCGACCCACAGCATCACCCATTGGGGTGTCGTGGGTACGAAGATCGTCACCACGGACGGGCTGGAAGGTTATGGCTTCACCGGCACGCATGCCCATCTGGCCGCCGACCGGCTGATAACGTCCTGCATCGGCGAGTGTTACGCGCCGCTTCTGGTAGGCGAAGACGCCTCGGATCATCAGCGTCTATGGACCAGGCTTGCGCGCCATCCTTCGCTTCAATGGGTCGGTCGGGCCGGCATCACGCATCTGGCGCTGGCCGCAATCGATATCGCGTTGTGGGATATGAAGGCGAAACGGGCGGGCCTGCCGCTGTGGAGTTATCTCGGCGGCGCGCGCACCGATGCCCTGGAGGCCTACAATACCGATATCGGCTGGATTTCGTTCGATCTGGACACGTTGCTGCGCGGCTCCGCGAAAGCCGTCGAGGAGGATGGATTCACACGCATCAAGATCAAGGTCGGCCATGACGACCCAAATGTCGACGTCGAGCGCCTGGCGGCTGTGCGCAAACGTGTCGGACCAAGGATCCGGATCGCAATCGACGGCAACGGCAAGTGGGATCTTCCGACCTGCCAGCGGTTCTGCGCGCTGGCGCGCGACCTCGATATCTACTGGTTCGAGGAGCCGCTCTGGTATGACGATGTCGCCAGCCACGCCACGCTCGCGCGCAATACATCGATCCCGATCGCGCTCGGCGAGCAGCTCTACACGATCGACGCGTTCCGCTCCTTTGTCGATGCAGGAGCCGTCGCCTACGTCCAGCCGGACGTCACGCGGCTCGGAGGAATAACCGAATACATCCAGGTCGCGGACCTGGCACTGGCGCATCGGCTTCCCGTCGTTCCGCATGCAGGGGAGATGAGCCAGGTGCATGTGCATCTGAGCTACTGGCATCCTGCATCGACGATCCTCGAATACATCCCCTGGATCAAGGATCACTTCGAGGAGCCGATCCGCGTCGAAGGCGGCATCTACAAACGGCCCGAACGGGCCGGTGCGAGCACGACCGTCCTGGCCGAAAGCTTTGCCCGCTACGGCAAAAGCCTGGGCTAGGGCATTCCAGGAAAAGCGCCCGCGGCATCGGGGCGGCGCTATTCCTTCACCGCGCCGGTCATCGAGGAGACATAGTGCTCGACGAAGAACGAATAAAGCACGACGACCGGCAGGGATCCGATCAGCGCGCCCGCCATCAGGGCACCCCACTCATAGACGTCGGAGCGGACGAGTTCGGTGAGCACCCCGACCGGCACGGTCTTGTTTTCGGACGACTGGATGAACGTCAAGGCATAGATGAACTCGTTCCATGACAGGGTGAATGCGAATATGCCCGCCGAGATCAGGCCTGGCACCGACAGGGGCAGCACGATCTTGCTCAGGATCTGCCAGCGGCTTGCCCCGTCTATGAGCGCACATTCTTCCAGTTCGAACGGGATGGAGCGGAAGTAACCCATCAGCAGCCAGGTGCAGAAGGGGATCAGGAAGGTCGGGTAGGTGAGGATGAGCGCGAAGGGTGTGTCGTAAAGCCCGAGGTTGAACACCATCACCGACAAGGGGATGAACAGTATCGAGGGCGGCACGAGATAGGCGAGGAACACCGCGAGGCCGACCTGCCGTGCCCCGGAGAACCGCAGCCGCTCGATCGCATAGGCCGCGAAAACCGACGCCACCAGCGACAGGAAAGTGGCGGCGGTCGAAATGATGATCGTGTTGAGCAGCCAGCCCGGATAGGACGTCTCGAAGAGAAGATAGCGGATGTGCTCCAATGTCGGATGCACGACCCAGAGCGGGTTGAAATTGGCATAGTCGGTCATTTCGACATTGGGCTTAACCGCTGTGATCGTCATCCAGTAGAACGGGAACAAGAGCACGATGACGAACACGAGCAGCGGGAGATAGACCGTCACCACACGGCGCGGCACGCTCTGCAAATAGCCCATGCCGCCTTCGTCGAGCTGCGGCTGTTTTGTCTTCCTGGTGGCAGCCATGTCAGTCTCCGCCCCCCTGCTGCCATTTGCGGCGCTGCAAGCCGAAATAACTGAACAGGATCGCGGCAAGGAGGAATGGGATCATGGCGACCGCGATCGCGGCGCCCTCGCCGAGCTGGCCGCCCGAAATGCCGCGCTGGAACGACAGCGTCGCCATCAGATGGGTGGCATTTACCGGTCCGCCGCGGGTCAGCACATAGATCAGCTGGAAATCCGTGAAGGTGAACAGCACCGAGAACGTCATCGTGATCGCGATGATGGGGGTGAGCAGCGGCAGCGTCACATGGCGAAACAATTGCCAGCGGCTGGCGCCGTCGAGCGTGGCGGCCTCGTAAAGCGATTGGGGGATTGTCTGCAAGCCGGCAAGCAGCGTGATGGCTACGAAAGGGATGCCGCGCCAGACATTGGCCGCGATCACCGAAGCACGCGCGTTCTCCGGATCGCCGAGGAAATTGATGCGATGGTCGATCAGCCCCATCTGCTGGAGTGCCCAGGACAGGATCGAGAACTGCGAATCGTAAATCCACCAGAAGGCGATGGCCGACAGCACCGTCGGCACCACCCACGGCAACAGGACAATCGCGCGGAAGAACGATTTGAAGGGAAGGTTCTGGTTGAGGATGAGCGCCAGCCAGAGGCCGAGCGCGAATTTCAGGATCGAGGCGCTGACGGTGTAGAGCAGGGTGTTGAAGACGGAGAGCCAGAAGACGGCGTCGCTCCACAGATATTCATAGTTCTCGATGCCGATGAAGATGCCGGGACGGCCGATGCGGGCATCGGTGAAGCCGAGCCAGACGCCGAGCCCAAGCGGATAGGTCAGGAAGACAAGCAGCAATGCCGCCGCCGGCAGCATGAAGCCGAAGCCAAGCGCGTTCCTGCTCTCGGCCAGGCGCGACAGCATCGAGGAACGCGGCTGAGCGGCGACGGACGGCACGGCCATGGGGCGGGCTCCCTGCAAGGGTCTCGTTGATCGGCCTGGCGGCCGCCCTGCGCTTCCGGAGGGTCGGATAGCGCGGGGCAGAGCCGCCAGGCTCAGCTGGCATGGATCAAACGCGATAATACCGGTTTGCGCGCTTCTCCGCCTCTTCCATTGCCTCCTGGGGCGTGGCCTGCCCCGTGACGGCCTTGGCGAACATGTCGACCAGGACATAGTCGGCCATGGTCGCCGCCGAGGCATAGCCGAGCGGCCCGGCATAGCCGTTGGGCCGCAGCGTCGCCGAAGCCTTGGCGTAAGCGGCATTGTTCGGATCGGCTGTCCACACCGGATTGTTGTCGAACGCCTTGAGCGTCTGGCAGCAGTAGCCCGCCGAGGAGGTGATCCAATCTGGCATTTGCGGGTCCTCGAACATGAATTGCAGATAGGCTTTGGCCGCGTTGGGGTAGGGCGTGTAGTCGAAGATGACGGCTGTGGTCACCTGGAACAGTTCGACGGATTTGCCGACAGGACCGATCGGCAGGTTGGTGGTGCGTATGTCCTTGGCCATTTCCGCCAGCTTCGGATCATTGTCCTTGTTGATCTTGGCCGTGTTGTAGGCGGAAATGCCATTGGCGATCACACTGAGTTCGCCGGCCAGGAAGGCGCGATTGTTGTTGACGTCGAGCCAGCTTTCGGTGCCTGGAATAAAAGTCTTGTAGAGTTCCTGCGCGTATTCGATCGCCTTGAGGGTCTCGGGGCTGTTGATCGTCACCTTGCCGCTCTCGTCGACCATCTGGCCGCCATGGCTCCACAGCAGCCAGTGCGCGTAGTTGTTGCCGTCGCCGACACCATGGCCGTGCGTGAAGCCGGCCGGATGCCCCTTCGCCTGCAGGGCCTTGCAAAGTTCGAGGAAGCCTTTCGTATCCTTGGGGAACTCCGAAAAGCCGGCCTCTTTCACCCAGCTTTCCCGATAGACGATGGCATTTCCGATGGTGGCGAGCGGCAGGCCGATGAATTTGCCTTCCCGGGTCGCATATTGCTTTGGTCCGTCGTGCCAGCCGCCATATTTCGACCCCAGATACTCGCCCAGTTCCGTCACGTCGTGCAGCTTGTCGGGATACTGATGCGGGTCGTCGAACCAGACGAACATCAGATCCGGACCTGAACCGACATTGGCGGCGACCGCTGCCTTGGGGCGAATGTCTTCCCAGCTTTCCTTGTCGACACGTACCTCCACGCCCGTCGCTTCGGTGAACCGCTTGGTGTTTTTCAGCCACTGGTCCTCGTCACCCTGCACGAAAGGCGACCAGCGCAGCAGCCTGAGCTTCGCACCGTCCTCCGGCTTGTACTTCAGCCCCTCCTGGGCGAATGCCGGAGAGCCGGCGAAGCGGCTTCCCAAAACGCCGGCAGCAGCGCCGGCCGTCGTGCGGATCACGTCACGTCTGGTGAATTTCATGCTCGTTCCTCCTGTTTGTTTCTCTTGCCCTTTGGTCTCTACAGCTTGCTGCGCGTTTGAAGCCGCTGCCCGGTTTCGCCGTGGAAGAGATGAATGAGGCCGGGTTCGGCGGTGAGCCGGATGGTTTCGCCCGGCGTGAAGGAATGACGTTCCCGGAAGTTGGCCACGATCTCTTCACCGCCGGCTGTCCGGCCGATGAGCTGTACCTCCGACCCGGTCGGCTCGATCACCGCGATGGTGACCGCAATGCCCTGGTCGGACAGCCGCAAATGCTCGGGCCGTATGCCCAGCACCACCGGCTCGCCGCCTTTGACGGACGATGCTGCGTCCAACGGCACGGAAATTCCGCCCGCGCCCCGAAAGGACGGCGACCCGTTCGTCGCGATTTCGCCCCGCAGCAAATTCATGGCGGGCGAGCCGATGAAACTGGCGACGAAGAGATTGTCCGGCCTGTCGTAGAGTTCCAGCGGCGGCCCGATCTGCTCGACGATGCCGTCATGCATGACCACGATCTTGTCTGCCATGGTCATGGCTTCGATCTGGTCATGGGTAACATAGACCGTCGTGGTTTTCAGGCGCTGGTGCAGTTCCTTGATCTCGGCGCGCATCTGCACCCTGAGCTTGGCGTCAAGATTGGACAGCGGCTCGTCGAACAAGAAAACCGCCGGATCGCGCACGATCGCCCGCCCCATGGCAACTCGCTGGCGCTGTCCGCCGGAAAGCTGGCGGGGATAGCGCGCCAACAGCGGCACGAGCCCCAGAATCTCCGCAGCGCGCTGGACGCCGGCGCCGCTCTCAGCCTTCGAAACGCCCTTCAGCACGAGCGAAAACGCCATGTTCTCGGCGACGGTCATATGCGGGTACAGCGCATAGTTCTGGAAGACCATGGCGACGTCGCGTTCCTTCGGCGCAACGTTGTTGACGACACGCTCGCCAATCGCGATCTGGCCCCGCGAAATCTTTTCCAGGCCCGCGATCATCCTGAGCAGGGTTGATTTTCCGCAACCCGACGGCCCGACCAGCGTGACGAATTCGCCGTCGTCGATGTTCACGCTGACGCCGTGCAGAACCTCGACGGTCCCGAATGATTTGTAAACCTCGCTAATCGCGACAGACGCCATCGATCCTCCTCCCGAACGATTCCCGCGACGTCTCTTCGAAGGAACCGCTGACCTCTCCCGGCGACGGCCCTCCAACCTTCATGTGGTCACGCGATACGGAGACGGTAGCGCTACCAAACCTGCCTGTAAAGCAGGCGCCTCGATAAACATCCAGGCTGCATTCCCGGTTGCTCACTGGACTGCCCACCACATGGCTGGAGACAGCAGGGAGATCGGCCACGGGATGAATATCAACCACTTCCACCGTCCGCCGGCCTGGGCAGCCGCGCATGGAATTCGCCGACGATGCCGCGCCGGAAGACGAGCACGCAGATCATGAATATCAGGCCGGTGGCGATGGTCACCGGAAAGCCGGAGGTGGCGAGTGTGTTTTCAAGGCCGACGACGAAGCCGGCGCCGACGACCGGCCCGACCATGGTACCGATGCCGCCAAGCAGCGACATCAGGATCACCTCGCCCGACATCTGCCATGTCACGTCGGTGAGCGTCGCGAACTGGAACACGATTGCCTTGACCGCGCCGGCAAGCCCGGCTAGCGCGGCCGACATCACGAAAGCGGCGAGTTTATACCTGGCGACGGAATAGCCGAGCGAGATGGCGCGGTTCTCGTTCTCGCGGATCGAGCGCAGGATCATGCCGAACGGCGAGTTGATGATCCGCCAAATGGCGAAGACGCCGATCAGGAAGATGGCCAATACGACATAGTACATGTTGACCGTAGCGTTCAAATCGATGATGCCGAAGAGGTTGCCGCGCGGAACGCCCTGGATGCCATCCTCGCCTTGCGTGAACGGTGCCTGCACGCAGAAGAAGAAGAACATCTGCGCCAGCGCCAGCGTGATCATGGCGAAATAGATGCCTTGCCGGCGGATGGCGAAGAAGCCCATGACCAGCCCGAGCAGGGCCGCGCCGGCGGTACCCAGCAGAATGCCTGCCTCTGGCGGCCAGCCCCATACCTTGACGGCATGCGCGCAGAAATAGGCGGCGCCACCGAAGAAGGTCGCGTGGCCGAAGGACAACAGGCCGGTGTAGCCGAGCAACAGGTTGAAGGCGCAGGCAAACAGCGCAAAGCACAGCATCTTCATAAGGAAGAACGGGTAGACGAAGAACGGCGCGGCGATGAGCGCCAATACCGCCAGCGCCACCAGCGCGCGTTCCAGCCGCACGGAGGCCGCGGCGCGCTTTTCGTGAAGCGTCAGCTCGCTCATCTCAGGCGTCCCTTCCGAACAGGCCGGCCGGCCGCAGTAGAAGCACGATCGCCATGATGACGAAGACGACAAGGTTCGACGCCTCGGGATAGAATACCTTGGTTAGGCCCTCGGCGAGGCCGAGCATGTAGCCGGTGACGATGGCGCCCAGGATCGAGCCCATGCCGCCGACCACGACGACGGCGAAGACGACGATGATCAGATCCGACCCCATCAGCGGACTGACCTGGTAGACGGGAGCCGCCAGGATCCCGGCAAAACCGGCAAGTGCCGCACCCAGTCCATAGGTGAGTGTCAAAAGCAGTGGCACGTTGACGCCGAAAGCCTGGACCAGTTCTGGATTTTCGGTCGCGGCGCGCAGATAAGAGCCAAGCCTGGTCTTCTCGATCAAAAGCCATGTGCCCAGGCAGACGAGAAGCGATGCCAGCACCACCCAGCCGCGATAGTTGGGCAGGAACATGAAGCCGAGATTGGTGCCGCCCGCAAGTAGCGCCGGCACCGCATAGGGATTTCCCGAGACGCCGTAATAATAACGGAAGACGCCCTCGATGACCAAGGCCAGGCCGAAAGTGAAGAGCAGGCCGTAGAGAGGGTCGAGCTGGTAGAGCCGCGAGAGCGCTGCACGCTCGACCGCAATGCCGAACAGCCCGACGGCGAGCGGCACCAGGATCAGCGCCGGCCAATAGCCGATGCCGAGATGGACAAGCAGCAGATAACCGATGAAGGCGCCCAGCATGTAGAGCGCGCCGTGGGCGAAATTGATGATGCGCAGCAGGCCGAAGATGACGGCGAGGCCAAGGCTCAGCATCGCATAGAAGGAACCGTTGATCAGCCCGACCAGCAACTGCCCGAGAAAGGCCTGGATAGGGATGCCGAAGATCATCGTCATGGCGCGATCATACTCCGAGCACCTCGTGAAGTTGAGCGTCGTGGGCGGCCAGTTCGCCGACCGGAAACCCGCTCAGCACCTTGCCGTGCTCCATCAGGTAGAAGCGGTCGGCAATGCGGGCGGCGAAACGGAAATTCTGCTCCACGAGCAGGATCGTCATGCCGCGCTTTTTCAACGTCGAAAGCAATTCGCCGATGCGCTGGACGATGACCGGCGCCAGGCCTTCGGTCGGCTCGTCGAGGAGCAGCATCCGGACACCCGTCCTCAGGATGCGGGCGATCGCCAGCATCTGCTGCTCGCCGCCGGATAGCCTGGTGCCCGGGCTGTTGCGGCGCTCCTTCAGGTTGGGAAAGAGCTCGAAGATCTCCTCGACGCTCATGCCGCCCTTGGCCACCACCGGCGGCAGGATCAGGTTCTCGTCGACTGTCAGCGTGGCGAAAATGCCGCGCTCCTCGGGAACGAAACCGATGCCTTGGTGGGCGACACGGTGCAAGGGCAGGCCGATCAAGTCGTTGCTGTTGAAGACGACACTGCCGGTGCGCTTGCGGATCAGCCCCATGATGGCGCGCAGCGTCGTGGTCTTGCCGACGCCGTTGCGGCCAAGCAGCGTCACAGTTTCGCCGCGGAACACATCGAGGTCGACGCCGTGCAGCGCGTGGCCCTCGCCGTACCAGGCATGGAGATCGCGCACGGCAAGCAGCGGCTCACTCATGCTCGGTTCCCATATAGGCTATCCGGACGCGTTCATCCTGGCTGACCGTCGGATAGTCGCCCGCGGCGAGCACCTTGCCGCGCTGCATCACGGTGATCCAGTCGCAAAGATCGGCAACGACGGTCAGATTGTGCTCCACCATGAGCACGGCCCGATCGCGGGCCAAGGCGCGGATGATCCCGGAGATCATGCTGACATCCTCGTGCCCCATGCCGGCCATCGGCTCGTCGAGCAGCAGCACCTTTGGATCGAGCGCCAGCGTGGTGGCGATCTCGAGCACGCGCTTGCGGCCATAGGAGAGATCGCCGGCGAGCCGGTGCGCCGCGTCGTCGAGGCCGACCGTGCCGAGAAGCTCGCGCGCCCGCGGCGTCAGTTGGTCGAGCGCCGAAAGCGGGCGCCAGAACTGGAAACCCAGCCCCCCTGGCCGCTGCAGCGCGACGCGCACATTGTCGAGCACGCTCAGATGCGGAAAGATCGCCGAGATCTGGAACGAGCGCACGAGGCCCATCCGCGCCACCTTGGCCGGCGGTGTCCGGGTTATGTCGGTGCCGAGCAGTTCAATCGTGCCGCTGGTCGGCTGCAGGAACTTGGTCAAAAGGTTGAAGATCGTGGTCTTGCCGGCGCCGTTGGGTCCGATCAAGGCGTGAATCCTGCCGTGATGAACGTCGAGATCGACATCCTTCACCGCAACGAACCCGGCGAAATCGCGCCTGAGGCCGCGGGCGGAAAGCACCACCCGCGGCACGGCTCCATCGCCGTCAGGCCTGACGGCCGCGGCGGTTGCCGTCGTCACTTGCTGACGAGCGGGCAGCCGCTATCCGTGGCCTTCATGAAGGCCTGGTCGCCCGGAATGGTCGCAAGATAGGTGTAGTAGTCCCACTCCTTCTTGCTCTCCTCGGGCTTCTTGACCTGATAGAGGTACATGTCGTGTACCATAGAGCCGTCGGCCTGCACCTTGCCGTTGGCGGTAAAGACGTCATTGACCGGCATCGAATGCAATTCCTTGGCCACCGCTTCGGTTCCGTCGGTGCCGGCCTTGTCGATGGCCTTGAGATACTGCGACACCGCCGAATACGTCCCGGCCTGGATCATGTTCGGCATCCTGCCGGTGCGTTTGAAGAAGCGGTTGGCGAACTCGCGGCTCTTGTCGTCGCGATCCCAGTAAAAGCCTTCGGTCAGCACGACGCCCTGGGCCGCCTGCAAGCCAAGGCCATGCACTTCGGCCAGCGTGAACAGAAGTGCCGCGAGCCGCTGGCCGCCGGCGACGATGCCGAATTCGGCCGCCTGCTTGATCGAGTTGGAAGTGTCGAGACCGGCATTGGCAAGGCCGACGATCTTGGCGCCGGAGGATTGCGCCTGCAGCAGGAAGGATGAGTAGTCGGTCGAGCCGAGCGGATAGCGCACTTCACCAAGCACCTTGCCGCCGCGATCCTTGACGAGCTTGGCGGTCTGCTCCTCGAGCGAATAGCCGAAGGCGTAGTCGACGGTGATGAAATACCAGCTGTCGCCGCCTTGCTGCACCAGGGCACCGCCTGTGCCGACGGCCTGGGAATGGGTGTCGTAGGCCCAATGGAAACCATAGGGCGAGCACTGCTTGCCGGTCAGGTCGGTCGCAGCCGCGCCGGTGACGATGTCGATCTTCTTCTTTTCCTTGGAAAGTCCCTGCACGGCGAGCGCCACCGAGGAGGTGGTCAGTTCCATTATGGCATCGACCTGCTCGGTGTCGTACCACTGGCGCGCTATGTTGGAGGCGATGTCCGGCTTGTTCTGGTGGTCGGCACTGATGACCTCGATAGGCGCATTCTGGACCTTGCCGCCGAAATCCTCGACAGCCATCTTGGCCGCCTCGACGGACCATTTGCCGCCGAAATCGGCATAGACACCCGACTGGTCGTTGAGGATGCCGATCTTGACCTTGCCGTCGGAAATTTCGGCTGCCGCCGCTGGCATCGCGGTCCCCACAAGCAGCGCGGCTGAGATGAGATAGGATGCTTTCACTGGTATTTCCTCCCTTGTGGCCACTGTCGAAAACGCCCATTGCGGCCCTGCGACGGCTTCGAGTGCACCGTCTGGTCCCGCGTGAAGAATACGTCCTGTGCTCGCCACAGTTCCAAAGTGCCCGGACACATGGTCACAAGCGCACATTCGGAATGCACAGAGATTCGTAACATCGACATGGAACGTCGAGAACCACTATTTTCGTATCAGCCGCACCGGTAGCGGTGTGCGCTGCTGGCTAGGACTTGTCGCGCGCTATCAGCACGATCTTTGCCGGATCGAAATCGACCGCGACGACGCTGCCTTCCGGCAGGGCGGGTGTGACGATCGGCGACGTCGCAAACAGCTCGACCGCCGGATCGTTTATCGCGACGCGGTATTCCATGTGGTCGCCGAGATAAGAACTCTTGACCACGCGCCCTCTCATCCCGCCGGCTGCCGGCTGGCCGGCGACGAGGCGCACGGCATTCGGCCGGACGGCCAGCACCGCCGGCCCCGCCGCGATGCCGCGATGCGGCATGTCGAGCCGCAGCGGCCCGATCTTTACCTCGGCATTCGTCC
This sequence comes from Mesorhizobium sp. B2-5-3, assembly GCF_006441005.1. Lineage (NCBI taxonomy): Bacteria > Pseudomonadati > Pseudomonadota > Alphaproteobacteria > Hyphomicrobiales > Phyllobacteriaceae > Mesorhizobium > Mesorhizobium sp. B2-5-3. The sequence continues at coordinate 45,230 of NZ_VFUS01000019.1, read as the reverse complement.
CATTGCTGGCGAGAACCTCGACATCGAGCAGGTTGGCGTCGCCCATGAAGTCGGCGATGAAAGAGTTCCTGGGTTCGTTGTAGAGGTCGCGCGGGGTCCCGTCCTGAGCGACGCGGGCAGCGTTCATGACGATGATGCGATCGGACACGGCCAACGCCTCCTCCTGGTCATGCGTCACATAGACAACGGTCAGCGCGAGGTCCTGCTGAAGACCGCGGATTTCATCGCGCACGCGCCGGCGCAACTTGGCATCGAGATTGGACAGCGGCTCGTCGAACAGAAGCACCTTCGGCTCCAGCACGATGGCGCGCGCCACGGCCACGCGCTGCTGCTGGCCGCCCGAAAGTTCGCTCGGCTGGCGCTTCTCGTAGCCGGACAGGCCGACCTGTGCCAGCTTCTCGGCGGCGCGCCCCGCGGCCTCAACCTTGCCGAGCCCGGTCGCCCGCAGGCCGTAGCTGACATTTTCTATGACGTTCATGTGCGGGAACAGCGCGTAGGACTGGAAGACCATGCTGACGTCCCGTTCGGCGGCTGACAGCAAGGTGACGTCCTTGCCGTCGATGACGACGCGCCCGTGGCTTGCGTGCTCCAGCCCGGCAATCAGCCTAAGCGTCGTCGTCTTGCCGCAGCCGGAAGGTCCGAGCAGCGTCACCAGGCTGGCCGGTGCGATGTCGAAGCTGACATTGTCGGCGGCAGTGACGGCGCCGTATTTCTTGGTGACGCCCTCGAAACGCACTGCCGGTCTGTCCACCACGCCGGGGGCAGCGTTCTTCGCCGTTTGATCCATACGCGTCTCCCGATCAGATTGGTGCCACGACGGCTTGCGCCTCGGCCCGGCGCCGGCCAAGCCGGCGTTCCCCGACCAGCAGCTGGATGCCGATCAGAATGATCATCATGACGACGATCAGCACCGCCGAATAGACGATGGCGATGCCGTATTCGCCGACATCGGCTCGCCCGACAATATAGACGGTGGCGAGATTGAAGCGGCCGGTCGCCAGGAAGATGACGGCGCTGACGGCGGTCACCGCACGCACGAAACTGTAGATCATCGCGGTCACGATAGCCGGCTTCAGGATCGGCAGGATCACCCGCCGCAAGGTGGCGAAGGAACGCGCCCCCAGTGTCAGCGATGCCTCGTCCAGGCTCTTGTCGATCTGCCCAAGATTGGCGAGGCCCGCACGGATCGCAACCGGCATGTTGCGGAAGATGAACGAGATGACGATGATCAGTCCGGTGCCGGTCAGTTGCACCGGCGGCACGTTGAAGGCGAGGATATAGCTGACGCCGACGACCGTGCCGGGAATGGCAAAGCTCATCATGGCGAGGAATTCGAACATCGTGCGCCCGGCGAAATGCTGCCGGTCGAGCAGATAGGCGGTCAGGATGCCGAGCGCGGCGGTGAACGGCATCGCCACCAGCGCAAGGCCGATGGTCATCAGCAGCGACGGCCAGGCCGACCCGCTCAGGAACCAGCCATTGACGCCTTTCTCGACGGAGAAAGCGGTGAGGAAATATTCGAGCGTCGGCGTGTTGTCGCGGCCGATCGATTGCACGAAGCCGCCGCCCAGGATGATGCCATAGACCACGATGGTCAGAAGCAGCCAGGGAATGACGGCGGCGTAGCAGCCGATGCGCAAGCCCTTGGGCAGCGTGGCCGGCACACCGCCATCGCCCTTGCCGGCGACGGTGACGTAGCTGCGGCTGCCGATCCAGCGGCGCTGGATGACGAAAGCGGCGAGCGTGAATCCCAGAAGCACGATCGCCAGCACCGCCGCACGGCCTTGATCATGCGCAGCGCCCACCACCGCAAAGAAGATGTCCGTCGACAGCACGTTGAAGTTGCCGCCCAGCACCAGCGGGTTGGCAAAGTCGGCCATGCTCTCGATGAACGAGATCAGGAAGGCGCTGGCCAGCCCCGGGCGGATCAACGGCCAGGTGATTGTGCTGAAAGTGCGCCAACGGCTGGCGCGCAAGGTCTGCGAGGCCTCCTCCATGCTCGGGCTGACGCCCTGCAGCACGCCGGCCAGGACCAGGAAGGCGATCGGCGTGAAAGCCAGCACCTGCGCGATGGTGATGCCGGCCATGCCGTAGATCCAGCGGCTGCGCGGAATACCGAGATGTTCTGACAAAAGATTGGTGACGATGCCGGCCCGGCCGAACAACAGGATCAGCGCCAGGCCGATGACGAAAGGCGGCGTGATGATCGGCAAGATGGAGAGGCCGCGCAGCAGCCATTTGGCAGGCAGCCTGGTGCGCAACGCAATCAGCGCCAGCGCCAGGCCTAGCGCCGTGCAGAAGAATCCGACCAGCACCGCGATCGCCACCGTATTCCACGCCACCCCGCAGGAACCGTCGCCGTAGAGGCAGCGCAGGCTCCAGATGTTGGCACTGAACAGCTTTTCGGCAAACAGAGCCGGCACGATATCGCCGTCATTGTCCTCGATGGCGGAAGCGAGGATCGACAACAGCGGATAAGCCACGAACAGGATCAGCGAAGCGATCACGATCAGCAGCGAGCCGACGACAAAACGGTCGCCCTTGCACCAGCCACGCGCGGCCAGCGCCTCGGCGATGAACATCAGCATCGTCACCGCGTACAGCACGGCACCCCAGCCGAGACCCGGCTGCACCGGCCCCGGCGTACTGGCGAGATGCCCAAGCCAGGCAAATCCCCAACCCGAATGGATGATGGAAAAACCCTCGATCGCCAGCCAGGCGAGACCGGCAGCGCCCGCCGTCGCCAGGCCGGGGAGGTTCCGGCGCGCGACGAGCCAGCTTGCCAGGAGAAGTGGCAGGATCAAGGGAAGCAGCCAGAGCCGACCGTTCAGCGACAGCAGGATGGCTGGTGCCGCCTCTGCCGGACGCGCCAGCCAGTCAAAGGAAAGCAAGCCGCCTTCGACTTGGTACCATGGCAGCACAATGAAGCTCGCCCATGCCAGCGCCAGCCATCCGGCGGCACTGCGCCCCGGGAGGTCATTGGCCATGGGATAGGGCGAAGCCCGTGCCATTCGACATCTTCCTTTGGTATGGTCGGGGTTGCGCCGGCTGCCCCGCAGGCAGCCGGCGGATCGGCCGTACGGACCAGATCAGCCGCCGTTGCGGACCTCATCGGTGAATTTCTTCAACAGCCGCTTGCGCTCCGCTGACGATCCGTATTTGGCGAAGTCGTAGTCGATCAGCTTGATCTTGCTAAGGTCCGGCGCCTCGGGCGGCACCGGGGTGCCGGTGTTCGACGGGATCTGGTAGCTGCCGTTCGGAGCCGCCAGTTTCTGCGCGTCTGGCGTCAGCGCCCAGTCGTAGAATTTCCGCGCCTCGTCGATGTGCTTGGCCCCGGCAACAATGCTCATCGACCCGATCTCGAAACCGGTGCCTTCACAGGGCGAGACCACCTTGACGGCCGGGTTCTGCTTGGCGGCGTTGATGACGTCGTGCTGGAAGGAAATGCCGACCAGCGTCTCGCCCTTGCCCACGGCGAGCGCGGGTGCGGCGCCCGCCTTGGTGTATTCGGCGATGTTCTTGTTGAGCTGCTTGAGATAGTCGAAAGCCTTGTCCTCGCCCATCAGTTGCACGATTGTCGCCAGCATCGTCCAGGCGGTACCCGAGGAATTGGGGTCGGCCATCTCGATCTCGCCCTGGAAATCGGGCTTGACCAGATCCGCCCAGCAGGCCGGCGCCGTCAGGCCGCGCTGTTTCAGGTCTTCCTCGTTGTAGCCGTAGCCAAGCGCGCCGAGATAGATGCCGACGGTGCGGTTCTTGGCGCGTTCAGCCTGCCTCAAAGCCCAGTCGCGCAGGTTCGCCAGCTGCGGCGACTTGTATTCCTGGGTGAGACCTTCTTCCGCCGCCTGAAGATGCGGGTCGCCGGTGCCGCCCCACCAGATGTCGGCTTGCGGATTGTCCTTCTCGGCCCGCAGGCGCGCATAGATCTCGCCGGCGCTCATGCGGGTCATGTCGACGCTGACGCCGGTTTCCTTCTGGTAGGTCGTGGCCATGGCCCGGCACCAGGCTTCGTCGACGCCGCAATACATCACGAGGTTGCGATCCGCCGCATGGGCGCCGCCGGCCAGACCGAAAATGGCCAGCACCGCAAGGCCAAGCCACGTCCTGCCTTGTCTGCGATCAAATGGACCTTTCATCGATAATTCCTCCCTTTCATGCTCTCTGGAATTGGTTATTCGTCGTCGAGCGGCACTCCGATCACCTGGGACAATCTCGCCGCCACACCCGGCGCCGCAGCAAGCACCGGATTGCCCTTCGCCATGCCGTCGCCGTCGAGAAAGCGGTTGACGCGCCCGCCGGCTTCCTCGACCAGCAGCAATCCGGCCAGGCAGTCCCATGCATTGATATGAAGCTCGGCATAGGCATCCGAGCGGCCGTCGGCCACATAGGCAAGGCCGAGCGCCCCCGAACCGGAGCGGCGCACATTGGCGCCCAGCGACCAGACCAGGGCCACCTTGTCCAGATAGTCGCGGTTGGGAATCCGCGGCGACCAGCCGAACTCCACGGAGGCGCGGTCGAAGGCCTGGGTGCGCGAAACATGGATCGCCGCGCCGTTGCGCGTCGCACCGTGCCCGCGGCGGGCAAAATAGACCTCCCCGATGGCCGGATTGGCGATGCCGCCGATCTCGCTGCGGCCGTCCTGGACGAAGGCGATCGAAACGCAGAAATGCGGAATGCCGCGCATGAAATTCGCCGTACCGTCGATCGGGTCGACGACCCACATGCGATCAGAGCCGCCGCTGCCACCGGTTTCCTCGCCCAAAAACCCGTCCTCGGGAAAGGCCGCGGCCAACGTCGTGCGGATGTGATGCTCGACCTTCCCGTCGGTCTCGGTCAGGAAATCCTGCGGGCCCTTCATCTCCACAGGCTGCGCGGCGTCGATTTGGCTGTAGCCCTGCATCGCCATGTTTCCCGATGACAAGAGCAGTTGCCGGCAAACATCGGCGCGCCTGTCGAGTTCGGCTTCGGACATCCGGCTCGGTTTCGGCCGCACCGCCACGCTGTTCATGCTGTCCGTCCAGGCGATGGCAGCTTCGATGCGGTCCGCGAAGAAATGGACAAGGTAGCCTCCGGCGCCGGCTTCATGCACGGCTGTGCAAAGCTGTTTCATTTACGCATGTGTGTCAAGGCCGGCGGTGACACCTGTGACTGGCTTGCGCTATGCTGCACGTGCGTGCAACGAATCGGCGAACGCCAGTGGGAGTGTGCATGACGACGCCAAGAGGCCGTATTGGCTTTTCCAGTGCCCAGCAGGTCGCGGAGCTTGCCGGCGTTTCGCGCTCGGCCGTGTCGCGCACCTTTACGCCCGGCGCCAGCGTTTCGGAAGAAACCCGGGAGCGGGTGCTGCTGGCGGCCGAGCAGCTCGGCTATCACGTCAACCATCTGGCGCGCGGCCTGATGCGGGCATCGACGGGCATCGTCTGCCTTGTCGTCGCCGATGGCGACACGCCCTATCAGGCTCGTATCCTGCGGGCGCTGACACAGCATTTGAGGGATGCCGGCAAAGTGGCCATGGTATTCAACACGTCGGGCCCCAGCCACCATGTCGACCAGGCGCTGCGCAACACGCTGAACTACCGTGCCGATGCGACGATCGTGCTGTCCGGCACGCCGCCGCAGGAGCTGATCCGAACCTGCCTCGAGAACGGGCAGCGCCTGATCCTGATCAATCGCGACGACCGGTTCGACGGACCGCATAACATCGGCGTGGACAACGCCGCCGCCGCCGAGGCGGCACTTCACGCCTTTCTTCGTGCCGGTTGCACCAGGCCTGCCCTGGTGACGTCGGCAGCCGGCACGCCCAGTCTGGTGGCGCGCGAGACGGCCTTTCTTGCCGCAGCGCGCAAGGAAGGACTGGAGGTGATCCAGTGGCGCGAGGGCCGCACGGGTTATGCGACCGGGGCAGAAGGCGCAAGGCGCCTGCTTTCGGGCCGGCAGCGACCGGATGCGGCATTCTGCGTGACCGACCTGATCGCCTGCGGTTTTCTGGACGCGGCGCGCCACGAGTTCGGCGTCGACGTCCCGCGCGATCTCTGCGTCGCCGGCTTCGACGACATCGAGCAGGCTGACTGGGCTTCCTACCGGCTGACGACCTTTGCGCCGCCGATTGAGGAGATCGCCACGCACGCCGTGCGACTGGCCGCCGGTTCGCGCGAGGAAGCAGGCGCCGGCAGTCGCCTGACCTGCCACGCGCCGATGGTCTGGCGCGGCACTGTGAGGCCAGGTCGGGGCTGATGCCGATTGGACCAGAGTCCGGTCGGTGAGCGTCTCATGCGCTAGATCGCAATGCTGCCGATCGCGGCATCGACGGCGTCGCCCAAACGGTCGACGATAATATCGACCGTGCCGTCGTCGACGATGAATGGCGGTGCAAGCAGGACGTGATCGCCGGCCCGCCCATCGACGGTGCCGCCCATCGGATAAACCATCAACCCCCGCTGCATCGCTTCCGATTTTATCCGGGCATGGACCTTCAGGCGCGGATCGAACGGGGCCTTGGCCGAGCGATCCGCGACAAGTTCGATGCCCTGGAAAAGGCCGCGCCCGCGAATGTCCCCGACATGGTGATGGTTGCCGAAGCGCTCACGCAGCCGTCGTTCGAGCGTGGCGCCTCGCGCCGCGACATTGGCAAGCAGACCATCACGCTCGATGACCCGCTGCACGGCGAGGCCGGCCGCACAGGCGAGCGGATGACCGATATAGGTGTGACCGTGCTGGAAGTCGCTGCCTTGCGAAAAAGCATCGAATATCCGGTCGGATGCCAGCACCGCCCCGAGCGGGGCATAGCCGCCGCCGAGCCCTTTGGCGATCACCATGATGTCGGGTGCGACGCCTTCCTGGTCGCAGGCATGCAGTGTTCCGGTACGACCCATGCCGCACATGACTTCGTCGAGGATGAGCAGCACGCCGTGGAGATCGCAAATCTCGCGGATGCGCCTGAAATAACCGGGTGCGGGTGGCACGGCGCCGAGAGTCGCTCCAACCACTGTCTCTGCGACAAAAGCAATGACCGTTTCCGGCCCGAGTTCCTGCAGCTTCGTCTCAAGCGCATCGGCGGCGCGCAGCCCGTAGGCCTCGCTGCCTTCATCCGGCCGCTGATGCCGATAGGCATAGCATGGTTCGATATGATGGTTTTCGATCAGCATGGGCTCGAACGGCGCCTTGCGCCAGGCGTTGCCTCCCACCGAAAGCGCGCCCAGCGTATTGCCATGATAGCTCTGCTGACGGGCCACGAAGCGGCGGCGCTGCGGCTCGCCGCGCTCGACGAAATATTGCCGCGCCATCTTCAGGGCGGTCTCGATGCCTTCCGATCCGCCGGAGACGAAATAGACGTGATGAAGATCGCCCGGCGCGTGAGCGGCAAGTTCGTCCGCCAGTTCCTCCGCCGGCCGGGTGGTGAAGAAGCTGCTATGCGCATAGGCGAGCCGGTCGAGTTCGGCATGCATCGCGGCAAGAACAGCCGGATGCTGATGGCCAAGACATGAGACGGCCGCACCGCCGGAGGCGTCGATATAGCGGCGTCCCTTGCTGTCGATGACGGTGACGCCATCGCCGCCGACGGCAACGGGATAGTCGTGGTGGATCTGGCGATGGAGGATATGCGTCATGACCGTTGCCTGGTTTCGTAGATATGGGTGGAAAGGGTATCGAACTGACGTTCGACGTCGCGCATGGCGGCCAGCGCGCGATCGCCGGCGGCGGCCGCCAGGATCGCGGCCAGCGTTTCGGCGATGGCAAAGGCCGGCGCCATGGTGTGGAAAAAGGACGGGCTCTCGGTTGGCACGATGATGACGGCGCCCGCCCGGTTGACGAGAGGCGAGACGACGCTGTCGGTAATCGCCACGATTTCGAGCCCACGGCTGCGTGCATAATCGACGAGTTCGACGGCGGCGCGCGTATAGGGCTTGACGCTGATCGCCAAAAGCACGTCGCCCGCTCCCGATTCCCACAAAGGATCAGGTCCGGTTCCGCCGACGCCGTCAAGCAGACGCACCGCGCCGCCGGCGAGGCCATAGACGTAGGCGAAATGGCAGGCGACGGGGTAGCTCGACCGATAGCCCAGCGCATAGATGCGCTTGGCGCCTGCCAGCACCGAGGCTGCCCGGGTCACCGCCTCCAGCGTCGCCGGATCGCAAAGCTTCGCCATATGGCGCTCGAGCGTTTCGGCCAGCTCGAAGGCCAGCGCGCCGTCTCCTCCGCGCTTGCGCCGCGCCATCAATGCTTCGGCCTTGCCCAAGAACTCCTTCTCGCCGCGGCGAAGTTGCTCGGCGTAGAGGTCGCGCAGGCTATCGTAGCCGTCGAAGCCCATGCGCTGGGCAAGCCGCGTCATCGATGCCGGGGTCACCCCGGCGCGCTGCGCCTGGACGCGCATCGACAGGAGGGCAACGTCACGCGGATTGTCGAGCACCCATTGCGCCGCCGCGCGAAGCTGGCGCGGCATCGTCTCGAAACTCTCGAGCAGGCGCGAGCGGAAGGCGGGTTCCAACATGGCGCGAATTTACGCCGGCCGTTGACGAGCTGCAATGAATATTTCAATCTGCCAGAAATGAGCGTAGTGTTTCATTCAATCAGAAAACAAGAACAGGGGAAATTCGCATGAAACAGACCATATCCAGTCATTTGGGAGCGCTGGCGGCACTCGCGCTGGCTTCCTTGCCGTTCGCAGCCGCACCGGCTCTGGCCGAGGATCCAATCGCGCTAGGCTGGGTGGGGCCGCTGTCGCCGCCCGGCAACTATTCCGGCGGCCAGGAAATGCAATGGGCGGTGCAGCTCGGAGTTGACGAGGTCAACAAGGCCGGCGGCGTGCTCGGCCGTCAGCTGAAGGTGAGCTACGAGGACACCAAAGGGCAGCCGGCCGACGGCAGCGCGGCGGCGGTTCGGCTCATCACCAAGGACAACGTCGCCGCAATCTTCGGCGAATTCCATTCCTCGGTCGCCCTCGCCGAAATCGAGGAGGCGCACAAATACGGCGTCGCCTGGGTCGGTACAGACGTATGGGCGGATGCCATCACGGCCAAGCAGTATCCGGAAGTCTATCGTCTCGCTCCGGCCAACTCCCTCGTTTACGTCAAGGCGGCCGACTGGACGGTCGAGCAAGGTTTCAAGAACATTGCCATTATCGCCGAAAACACGGATTTCGGCCAGGGCGGGGCCAAGGTCATCGCCGATGAGCTGAAGGCCAAGAACGTCCCCTATACGCTGGCGACGATCGACCTCAACCAGCAGGATTTCACGCCCGCGCTGCTGCGGCTGATGAATCAGAGCCCGAGGCCCGATGCGATCCAGATGGTGATCGCCGGACAGGCGCAGTATCAACTCGTCAAGCAGGCCTGCCAGCTCGGCCTCGCACCGACTGCCGAAACGGCCCTCATCGGCTCCTCGGGTCTGCTGCAGAAGGAAGTGTGGGAAGTCGACGGCGAATGCGCCAACAATCTTCTCATCGTCAACGTCGCGCAGCCCAAGTCGCAATGGAACGACAAGGCCAAAGCATTCGTGAAGGCGTTCACCGAACGCTACAATAGGGCACCGACCGGCGTGGCCATGGAGGCCTATGACACGTTCGGTGTCGTCGTCGAAGCGATCAAGAAGGCAGGCTCGGCTGACCGCGCGGCGATCGTGAAGGCACTGGAAGAGATCAAATATGAAGGGGTGAACGCCACCTACACCTTCCCGACCACCAAATCTCCCGACTGGGCTTTCCATCAGTTCGTCGACGTGCCGTTCACGATCATCCAATACACGGCCGTGAACCAGGCGCCGGAGGATGCTGCGATCGTCTATCCGAAGAAGTGGGCCACCACCGACAAGGTCATGCCCGGCAAATGAACGGCACGCCGGCGGCTCCATAGCCGCCGGCGGCCGCTTCACTGGACAGGCGGCCGACAACGAGGTGATGTGAACCCATGAGCTATTTCCTCCTCCTGGCCGTCAACGGCCTGGTCATCGGCCTCATTTTCGCGCTGACGGCGGCGGGGCTCACTTTGGTCTTCTCGGTGTTGAAGGTCGTCAATTTCGGCCATGGATCGCTCTATATGCTGGGCGGCTATGCGTCCTACTACATCATCGCCTGGTTCCATGCGCCGCCGCTTGTCGGTGTCGCCGGCGCGATGGTGGCCCTGTTCATCTTCGGCGTGCTCTTCGAGAGGCTCGTCATAGCGCCGATGTATACCGACAAGGTCGAGCGCAAGGACGAATACGCCATTATCGTCACCTTCGGCCTCACCATTCTGATCACCAATCTCGGCCTTGTCGTCTTCGGTCCCTTCGCCAAGGCGCCGCCGTCCTTCATGACAGGAGCGCTGATCCTCGGTCCGTTGATCCTGCCTTACGACCGGCTGATCGCTGCGGTCGCTGCCGTCGTCCTGCTTGTCGGTCTGACGCTTTTCCTGAAGCGCACCTCGCTTGGCCAGGCACTCGATGCGGTGAGCCAGAGCCGCGAGTCCGCCGCGGTCATCGGTATCGATCCACGCCGCATGTACACCATCGCTTTCGGCATCGGCTCGGCGCTTGCCGGCGGGGCAGGGGCGTTGATCGCGCCGATCTTCGCCCTGTCGCCGTCGATGGGTGAGTTGCCGGCCGTGCAGGCCTTCATCATCATCGTGCTCGGCGGCATGGGTTCCGTCGGCGGAAGCATTACCGGCGGCATCCTGCTCGGCCTGGTGCAAGGGCTGGGTGTCGGCTATCTGCCGGATCCCAATCGCGCGCTTGCCTATACGCAGGCGTTCGGAGCGCTGCTGCTCGTCATTGCGTTGCTCTTCCGGCCGACCGGCCTGTTCGGCCGCTCGCATCTGCGGCTGGAATAGGGGCACGGCAATGATCCGTCCAACATTCTCGCAATCGGCTCAGGCGATTCTGCTCGTGGTAGCGTTGCTGGTGCCGCTCGGCGTCGGACCATACTGGACCCACGTCGGCGCCATCGCCTGGTACTATGCGCTGCTTGCCGCGAGCTGGGCGCTGCTTGCCGGTTTCGCCGGTCAGTTCTCCTTCGCCCATGTGGCTTTTGCCGCGCTGGGCGGATATGCCTCGGCCTTGTTCGTTGGCCAGATCGGCATGCCGCTGCCGCTTGCCATTCTTGCCGCCATCGCTCTTGCCGTCGTGGCCGGCGCCCTGATCGGCGCGCTCGTCCTGAGGCTTTCCGGGCCTTATCTGGCCCTCTTCACGCTTGCCATTTCGGAAATCTTCCGCCTCGTTCTGGTCGCGGAGGAGGACATCACACGCGGCATGCTGGGCTTGCCGGTGCCCGGCCTCTTTTCCGGTCGATCGGACCTGCCTTATTACTATCTCGGCCTTGCGCTCGTCGTCCTGGCGGTATTGGGAATGAATGCCTTGTTGGCGACCCGCGTCGGTCTTTTTCTACGTGCCATCCGGGAAGACGAGGGCGCCGCGCGCGCCAGCGGGGTGGATACCACGCGCTACAAGATCCTCGTCTTCGTGGTAACCAGCGTGATCGCGGCGATAGCCGGCATTTATTACGGCCATTTCATCGGCATCCTGACGCCCAACATGGCTATCCTGCCGGAGATGGGTCTGGTTATCGCGATGGCGGTGATCGGCGGCATCGAAAGCCTGCCCGGCGCCGTGGTCGGCGCAGTCGTCGTCTTCCTGCTTTCCGAGACGCTGCGGTCCTACGGCGAATGGCGTTTCGTGCTGATGGGTCTGGCGCTTATCCTGGTGCAACGCTTCGCGCAGAACGGCCTGTATCCGATGGTCGAAAACTGGGCGCGCTTCCGCGCGCGGCCACGGGAACAAGCGCCTGTTCCAACTGCTACCACCGAGGAACCCCATGCCGGTTGAGAAGGACACCGCTTTTTTCTCGGTCAGTGGTCTTGCCAAGCATTTCGGCGGCATCCATGCCGTCGAAGGCTTATCCTTTGCCTTGGCCCGCGGCGAAATTGTCGGGTTGATCGGTCCCAACGGCTCGGGAAAGACAACCACCATCAACATGGTGACGGGCGCGCTCAAACCCGACGGCGGTGCCATCCTCGTCGAGGGCACCGACATGGCGCGCTCGCCGGCCAATCTTTTCGCGCGCCGCGGTGTTGCCCGTACTTTTCAGGTTCCCCGCCTGTTCCGCCGCATGACCGTCCTGGAAAACCTGATCGTGCCGGCGCTTTCCGACCCGGCGGAACGGCGCGCCGCGGCAGAGGAGCGCGCCCGTGGGGTTCTTGCTTTCCTGAGGCTCGACCATCTCGCCGACAGTTATGCAAGAGCGCTTTCCGGCGGCCAGCAGAAGCTGCTGGAACTCGGCCGGGCGCTGATGCTCAAACCGAGATTGCTGCTTCTGGACGAGCCCTTCGCCGGCGTCCACCCGCGCCTGCTGGAGGAGATCATCGAGCACATAAGGAGCCTCAATCGCGACGGTCACACCATCGTCGTTGTCGATCACAACCTCGAGGCTATTCAGTCGGTCGTAACGCGCGTCATGGTGATGGCGCGAGGGCGCAAGATCGCCGACGGCGCGGTCGCCGAGGTGCTGCGCAATCCCGAGGTCGTGCACGCCTATACGGGATCCCGCGCAACGCATCGGGAAGCACGATGATGGAAACCGCTTCCCTGCCATCGACCCCGCCGCTGATCGCCTGCGAGAACCTTGTCGCCGGCTATACGCGCGACATCGACATATTGCGCGACGTTTCGGTCAGAGCCTGGTCTGGCAGCATTTCCTGTGTGGTCGGCCCGAACGGCACGGGCAAGTCGACGCTTCTCAAGGCGTTGTTCGGCTTTCTGAAACCGAGTGCTGGCCGGGTGCTTCTGCGAGACGTGGACATCACCGGAAACCCGCCCTTCCGGATGCTGGGCCTTGGCCTGGCCTACCTGCCGCAGCGGCCGAGCCTCTTTCCTCATCTCTCGGTCGAATCGAACCTGAAACTCGGTCTCTGGCATGCCAGGCCGAAGAAGACGGTGCTGACCGAGAAACTGGAACATGTCTATGAGCGGTTTCCCGTCGTTCGGGAGAAACGCACGCAGCCTGCCGGCCAGCTCTCGGGAGGCCAGCAGCGACAGGTCGAGATCGCACGCAGCCTGATGGCCGATCCGTCGGTCTACCTGATCGACGAACCGACCGCCGGCGTCGATCCGCAGACCAGCGAGACGATCTACGACATCGTCCGCGATCTTGCCCGCGAACTCGGCAAGGCCGTGCTGCTGGTCGACCAGGATATTCGCGCCGCGCTTGCCATCACCGACTACGTCTATGTGGTCAAGAACGGCACGGTTTTTTCCGAAGGCGCGCGCGCGGATTTCGGTGCCGACACCGACGCTCTTGTCGCACGTTGGCTGTATGCGAGCGGTGAATGAACGGGCAGCTTACGGCGTGGCGTAGCCCGGCGGCTGTTCGAACAGGCCGCCGCGCCGGATCTCGAGCGCCCGCCCGATCCTCAGCGCCAGCGGATCCTGGAAGCGGCGAACCGCGATCTGCAATCCTGCGGGCAGACCATTGACGAGACCGATGGGGACGCTGAGCGCTGCCATGTCGAGGAGGTTCACCATGCGGGTAAACGTCCCAAGCGGCGTCGTTGTCTCATCGATGTCGGCCAATGGCGGCGCGGTAATCGGCGCCGTTGGCGTCAGGAACGCATCGGCGCCTTCGAGATCGCGATGAAACTCGATCTGCGCGGCCCGGCGCCTTGCAATCAACTCGTGATAAGCGGCGAGGCCGATTTCCCTGCCCTTGAGAACCCGCATGCGGATCGCCGTGCCGACGCCGCTGTCCGCGGGTTCCACGTAACGGCCGAGATGATGCCAGGCTTCGACGGCCATGATGTCGCCGGCCAGGGCCTTGTAGGTGTCGTAAGATTGCGGCATCGGCATCCGATCGACATTGGCACCGAGCGCCTCCAGTTCAGCGACGGTGGAGTCGAAGCGGTCCAGGATGCCGGGGTCTACGCCGGCAAGGTCCACGGCCGAGGGGATGCGCAGGCGAAGGCCCGATATGCTCCGCTCGAGCCCGTCGAGCGGCGAGGTCGGCGCCACGCCAAAGGTGGCCGGATCGCCGGGATCGGGACCCTCGAGCGCGGCCAGCAGAAGGGCTGCATCCTCCACCGACCGGGTCATGGGACCGATGCTGTCGAAGGACATGGCAAGCGGCAGCAAGCCGCCGCGCCCGATAAGGCCGAAGGACGTCTTCAGGCCCACGATTCCGCACATGGCGGACGGATTGCGGATGGAGCCCGTAGTGTCGGTGCCGAGCGCGACCGGCACCAGTCCGGCGGCGACGGCCACGCCCGAACCGCTCGACGATCCGCCCGGCGCGCGCGGGATGGCGCTGTCACGCGGGTTCAGGGGCGTGCCGGCGACCGGGTTGGTCCCCCAACTGCCAAAAGCAAATTCCACGGTGTGCACCTTGCCCAGCAGGATCATCCCGGCCGCGACAAGGCGTTCGATTGCCGTTGCCGTGGCGGTTGCGGGTTCGCCCGCAAGCGCTTTCGAGCCTGCCAGGGTCGGATAGCCTTCGACGTCAAGCAGGTCCTTGGCCGCGAAAGGGATACCGTCCAGCGGCCCTTTCGAGACGCCGCGACGGCGACGCTCGTCGGCTTCGCCGGCGGCCTGGAGCGCAGCCTCAGGAAACAGCCGGACGAACGCATGCAGCGAATTGTCATGAACGTCGACACGATCCAGCGCGCGCCGGACGATCTCGGTCGAGGATGTGTTGCCATCGGCGAGCGCGCGGCCGAGTTCGGCGGCGGTGGCGAAGGCGGAAATCCCTTGGGCGGTGGCGTTCATGCTGTCCTACCTGTGCGAGTCGGTGAAATGAAGCATGGAAAACCACGTTGCGGGAGAGCCAATTGGGCCCGGAGATGAAATTGAAGCCGTTGCTGATCATGGTTGCGCCGAACGGAGCGCGCAGAACGAAGGCCGATCATCCGGCTCTGCCGATGACCGCCGACGAACTTGCCGAAACGGCGAGGCAGTGTCTCGCTGCCGGCGCCGCCGCCATCCATGTGCATGTCCGCGATGCTTCAGGCCGGCACACGCTTGACGCCGCGCTTTACCGGGATGCCATCGCGGCGATCCGGGAGCGGACGCAGGGCGTCATGGCGATCCAGATCACGACTGAAGCGATCGGGCTCTATTCGCCACGCGAACAGATGGACCTTGTTCGGGCGCTTCATCCGGTTTCCGTCTCGATCGGCTTGCGTGAGATAATCAGCGATGGCGAGGCGGAGCCGGCCCGCTTCTTCGCGTGGGCCGGTCGGGAAGGCATCGCGGTCCAGCACATTCTCTATGATCGGGCCGATCTCGACCGTTTCATCGATCTGCGGCGGCGAGGCATTCTGGCGGAGCCCACAAGCCCCCGGCTGCTGTTCGTCCTTGGACGCTATGCCGCCGATCAGGAAAGCCGGCCCGAAGACCTCGATGTCTTCCTTGAAGGGCTCGATGCGCATGGTCTTGAAGGCGCCGTATGGTCGGTCTGCGCCTTCGGACGGGGCGAGACCTTGGCGCTGACGGCGGCGATCGCGGCGGGAGGGCACGTGCGGGTCGGCTTCGAGAACTCTCTCTGGCACGCCGATGGCAGCCTCGCCCGCGACAATGCCGAACGGGTCGCGGCAATCGTCGAAGCCGCTGGCCGCACGGGGCGCCCGATTGCTTCTGCCGCGCAGGCGCTTGATATTCTCGGAATTGCCCGCCAGCAGTGAGGGCCCGCGCGCCTTGTTAGGGGATCGGCCGCGCGCCTGCAAATTCGCCAGGGTAGGACGGGCACGGTCTCGAACGGACCCGTCATATCCTTGCATCCAAATCGGGCGGCTTGCCTTGCGAGCCGTCTTCCTTGTGCGTTTTATCGCGGATGGCCCGGAACAATGGCCCCGATGAGGGGTTTGGTCGCGACATAGCGAGCGACGGAGCCAGCGATGTCCGAGCATGTTCCCCCAAACTCCTCCAGTCTCAGCAGACGAAGCTTTATGACCGCGACCGTCTCCGCGGCTGCGGTGACTCCGCTTCTGGCCTCGACAGCCAGGTCCGAGGAGCCTCCGGCTGCTGCCGCCAAGCCAAACGAGCCTGTCATGACAACACTGACCATCAACAAGCAGCCATACAATCTGGCGCTCGACAGCCGAACCAGCCTGCTCGACGCCTTGCGCGACCATGTCGGCCTGACGGGCACGAAGAAAGGTTGCGATCATGGCCAATGCGGTGCCTGTACGGTGCTGGTCGATGGCCATCGCGTGCTCTCCTGCCTCAGCTTCGCGGTGATGAACGAGGGCAAGGCGGTAACCACCGTCGAAGGGTTGGCGTCGACGGATGGCGGCCTGCATCCGATGCAGCAGGCCTTCATCGATCACGATGCGTTCCAGTGCGGCTATTGCACGCCCGGCCAGATCATGTCCGCGATCGGCTGCGTCCACGAAGGACATGCCGGTTCAGAGGACGACATTCGCGAATATATGAGCGGCAACCTTTGCCGATGCGCGGCATACCCGAACATCGTCGCGGCAATCGTCCAGGCCCGCGACCAGATCAGGAGGGCCTGAGATGCATCCTTTCGTCTATGAGAGGCCCGCCAGCCTCTCCGCGGCGGTCGCCGTCGCCTCGCGCTCGGCCACCAGGCATCCGCCGACGCAAGCCCCCGCGCAGTTCATTGCCGGTGGCACCAATCTCGCCGACTATATGAAACTCGGCGTCGCCCGGCCGGAACGCTTGCTCGATTTGAACGGTCTCTCCGAACCGGCATTGCGGCGGATCGAGACCGATGGTGAGGGTCTGCGCCTTGGCGCTCTTGTGCGGATGGGCGACGCGGCCGAGAATGCCGAGATCAAGCGTCGGTATCCGGTGATCGCGGAGAGCCTGCAACTGGCGGCAAGCGGCCAGCTGCGCAACATGGCAAGTCTTGCCGGCAACATCCTGCAGCGCACCCGCTGCGAATATTTCCGCGAAACCTCATGGCCATGCAACAAGCGCGAGCCAGGCTCGGGCTGCGCCGCGATGGACGGGTTCAACCGCCAGCATGCCGTGCTGGGGACCAGTGAGAACTGCATCGCGACCTATCACGGTGACTTTGCCCAGGCCCTGATCGCGCTTGACGCCACGGTTCATGTCCAAGGCCACAACGGGCGGCGAAAGATTCCGTTTGCCAGCCTGCATCGCCTGCCCGAGGACAGCCCTCACATCGAGACCGACCTGGCACCCGACGAGATCGTCACCGCCATAGAGGTGCCCGCCGGCGCATGGACCAGGCGTTCGCGCTATCTCAAGATCCGCGATCGGCAATCCTATGCGTTTGCCCTTGCATCGGCCGCGGTCGCCCTCGACCTCGACGGCGAGACCGTGAACGAGGCGCGCATCGCGCTTGGCGGCGTGGCGACCGTACCCTGGCGGGCAAGAGCGGCGGAGGAGATCCTGCGCGGCAAGGTGCTCGACGAGGCAGCGGCGGCCGAGGCCGCCGAAGCCGCGTTCGCCGAGGCCCAGCCGCGTCGGCACAATGCATTCAAGATAAAACTCGGCAAGCGAACCTTGATCAGGGGGCTGCTCGAAACCCGTGACATGAAGGTGTGATCATGAACGTCGCCGCTCCACAGCCGAAGGAAAACATGGGACAGCCGCTGCCGCGTATCGATGCGCGGCTGAAAGTGACCGGCCAGGCCGAATACGCGGCGGATCTCCCGGCTGCCAACATTGCGCACGCCGTGCTCGCGACGAGCAGCATCGCCAAGGGCAAGGTCGCCAGGCTTTACCTGGATGACGCGCGCTCGGTGCCCGGCGTCCTCGACATCGTCACCTATGGCGACCTCGACAAGGTCGAGACGCCGAAATTCGGAAATACCGGCGCGAGTTCTATCGGGCCGCTGCATGACAAGGCGATCTTCCATGACGGTCAGATCATTGCGCTGGTGGTCGCCGAGACCTTCGAAGCAGCCGAGGAGGCGGCGCAAAGGATCCGCGCGGACTATGCCGAGGAAAAGCCGACCGCCAGTTTCGACATGCCGGGGACAAAGACCATCGACGCCGCCGGCAAAAGCCCGTTGTTCAAGGAGGACGTCAAGGCCGGCGATTTCGATGCCGCCTATGAATCGGCCCCGATGAAGATCGATGCGCGGTATTCGACGCCGACCCAGCATCACAACCCGATAGAGCTGTTCTCGACCACCGCTGTTTGGCAAGGCGACCAACTCACCGTTTACGAGCCCTCCCAGAACGTGACCGGCTGGAAAGTCGAGTTGGCGCGGCAATTGAGGCTCGACCCAGCGAATGTGCGCATCGTCTGCCCCAACGTAGGCGGCGCATTCGGCTCGAAGGGGCCGATGACGGCGCGAACGGCCATCGTGGCTGTGGCCGCCAGGCGGCTTGGCCGGCCGGTGCGCTGTGTGGTCAGCCGCATGCAGGCGTTCGGCACCCAGACCTATCGGGCCGAAACCCGGCACCGCATCCGCATCGGCGCCGGCAAGGACGGCCGCATCACTGCTTTCGGCCATGAGGGCTGGGAGGTGACCTCGAGACCCGATTCCTATGTCGTCGGCGGGACTTCGGCCACCGGTCGCATGTATGCTTATGGCTCGGTGCTGACGCATGTCTCGCTGGTGCAGGCGGATCGCAACACGCCCGGTTATATGCGCTCGCCGCCCGAGACGCCCTACGTCTATGCCCTCGAGAGCGCCATGGACGAAATGGCCGTCGCACTCGGCATGGACCCGATCGAATTTCGCCGGATCAACGAGCCCCAGAAGGAGCCGATCGGCGGCAAGCCGTTCTCCAGCCGGTCGCTAATGAAATGCTACGATCAGGCCGCTGATGCCTTCGGCTGGACGAGACGGGATGCGAAAGTCGGCTCGATGCGCGACGGCGACTGGCTCGTCGGCATGGGCTGTGCGACGGCAGTCTACCCGACCGCTGCCGCGCCATGCGCGGCCCGCGTGCGCCTGACCGCCGAAGGAGACGTGCGCGTGCAGTGCGGCTCGCATGAAATCGGCACAGGTGTGCGAACCGTTGCCGGCCAGATGGCGGCGGAACGTCTCGGTGTCGACATCGGCAAGGTCGCCGTCGAGATGGGCGACAGTGCCTTGCCGCCGGCGCCGGTATCGGGAGGTTCGATTTCCACTGCCAGCGTCTGTTCGGCCGTGCTCAAGGCGTGTGATGCTGTGCGCACGAAATTGTTCGCCGCAGCGGTCGCGGAGGGTGGCCCTCTTGCAGGCTCGCACAATGAGGAACTGGACCTCCACGGGGGACGGATCCTCACCAAGGGCGGGGCGTCGGCAAGCACCGCCGATATATTCAAGGCCATGCAGGTAGGCGCCATCGAGGAATATGCCGAATTCGCGCCGAAGGGCTCGACCCCCGAAGCGCTCAAGAAGCTCTATGCCGGCCAGTCGGAATTCCACGGCGGCGAGTCCGACGCGGATTCGGTGAAATATGCGTTCGGGGCCGAATTCGTGGAGGTGCACATCAACAGCTACACGCGCGAAATCCGTGTGCCGCGCATCGTCGGGGCGTTCGCGGCCGGCCGCATCATGAACACGCGCACCGCGCGCAGCCAGCTGATGGGAGGCATGATCTGGGGCATCGGCCAGGCCCTGCATGAGGCGACCGAGATCGATACCCGCTATGCCCGCTATGTGAACCGCGACCTGCAGGATTATCTGGTCCCGGTGAATGCCGATGTCAGGGACCTTGACGTCATACTGGTTCCGGAGATCGACCATGAGGTCAATCCGGCTGGTGTGAAGGGCCTGGGCGAACTCGGCAATGTCGGCACCGCCGCTGCCGTCGCCAGCGCTGTCTACCACGCGACCGGCAAGCGGATCCGCGACTTGCCGATCAGAATTGACGATCTGATCGTTTGAGGACCGAGACAAAGAGGATTGCTCCGCCGCAACAAGCGTGGGTTTGTCCTCGCCCAGTTTCACTGCCTTGCGGATCGGGATGCTGATGCGTCAGGAACCGACTGTTTCATGCCAGGGTGATCCGGAACAGCCGGAACCCTTCTCGCCCCATCGAACGGAACTGACCGTAGGAGCGCTCAGCCTTGGCCGCGCAGGATGCTGACGACGAGCAGCGTCAGCGCCGTATTCCACAGCGCCGGCTCGGCCCGGTATTTGCACCGGCAGCCACCACGCCCTGCGCCTGGTCGATGGCGTGTCCCAGCAGGCGCGGAATGAAAAGCTGCAGCGTCGCGGCGATGAAGGTCGAGACGATGGTGATGGCGACCTGCCAAGGGTGGCGCAGCGTCATGCGCATGATACGTAGCAAGGTGCCAGGGCCCTTGCCCCAGGAGGCTTGCGCCACATGGGCAAACGATTTGCCGCGCCCCGCCGCGCTGCCGATTGCTTGCGTGTTCAAGGACCTATCCAAACCGATCCGGACTTTAGCCCGGACGAATGAAACAGATTCAAATTCAAGTGCCACGATGTTACGCGCCTCCCGCGCGGCCGTTCAAGGGCCAATGACAGCTTCGCGCTGTGCCTGAAATGACACGCCGCTGTTTCGCGCAATGATCGCGCTCATCGTCAGGCTGCCCGCCCAAATAGAAAAATTGTTCGTCCCGGCGGCATCGAAAAGCCGATCGTTCCTTTCCCGGCGCACTGAACTCCGTGAGATTTGGGGCATCGATGGCGGCTTCGGCCGCTGGAAAAGGAGCAGCACATCCACGGGCCCGGGTTTCCGGGCGAAGTTTTCAAGCAGCACCCGGAAAGAACCCGAAAAGGAGCTGACATGCCCAGAATAGTGCCCGTGCTCGATCTGAGCCGTCTCGAACAAGGCGCATCGGAGCGCCGGACGTTTCTGGCGGATCTGCGCTCCGCCTCGCGCGATATCGGTTTTTTCTATTTGGCGGGCCACGGCATCCCATGGGCCGACATCAGCGAGACGCTCGCCGCTTCGCGGCGTTTCTTTGCCTTGCCGGAAGCCGACAAGCTGTCGATAGAGATGGTCAATTCCTCGCAGTTCCGCGGTTATACCCGCGCTGGCGGCGAACTGACCAAGGGCAAGGCCGACTGGCGCGAGCAGCTCGACATCGGCGTCGAGCGCCCGCCCATCGCGCAAGGCCCGGGAATTCCTGCTTGGACGCGGCTGCAGGGGCCGAACCTGTGGCCGTCGGCGTTGCCGGAGCTGAAGCCGGCGCTGCTGGCCTGGCAGGCGAAGGCGACGGCCGTGGCCATTCGTCTGCTCAAGGCCTTCGCGCTGTCGCTCGACCAGGCCGAGGACGCTTTCGATCCGATCTATGGCGGCGAACCCAATCATCGCATGAAGATCGTGCGCTACCCCGGCCGCGAAGCGACCGGCGGCGACCAGGGCGTCGGCGCGCATAAGGATGGCGGCTTCCTGACGCTGCTGCTCCAGGACGACAACAAGGGCCTGCAGGTAGACTATGACGGAAGCTGGGTGGACGTGGATCCGATTCCCGGAACGCTCGTCGTCAACATCGGCGAGCTGCTGGAGCTCGCCTCGAACGGCTATTTGAGAGCCACCGTGCATCGCGTCGTGACGCCGCCCGCCGGCGTCGAACGCATCTCGGTGCCGTTCTTCTTCAGCGCCAAGCTCGATGCCACGATACCGCTGCTCGAGCTTCCCGAGGAACTGGCGGCGCAGGCGCGCGGGCCGGCCAGCGATCCCGACAATCCGCTGTTTCGCGATGTCGGAACCAATGTGCTGAAGAGCAGGCTGCGCTCCCATCCCGACGTTGCGCGGCGTCATTATGCCGATCTGTTTGAGCCCGAGACCCGGGCAGGCTGAGCCATTCGGCAGGTAGAAATTTTTGTAGGGCAGCAAAATTTTAGAATTCTATTCGTCGTCAGCGCGCGAAAATGGGCTCAAGATAAAATTATCGTTCGAGGTTTCCTCCCATTCCCCCGAACGGTGTTCCCCTCTGAAGGTTATGACCTTCTTTCTGGCCGGGCGTCTTCGCGCCCGGCCATTTTTCTTTGCCGGGAACAGTTTTTGCGGCCTGGGAGCGCGCCACGACGACACGCCATTTTCTTGGAAATGCTTTCTCTTGCGTTCCACTTGGGAAGGCGCAACCCTCTCCAATCCAGTCACCACCGCGAAAGAGAGATGCTCATGACATCCAATGTCGCCGTCATTGCCGGAGCGGGATCCGGATTGAGCGCCTCGCTTGCGCGCCTTCTCGCAAGGGAAGGTTTTCGTGTCGTGCTGGCCGCCCGCAACGTCGAGAAGCTCGACCCGTTGCTGGCGCAGACCGGCGCCCAAGCCGTGGCAACCGATGTCTCCGATGCCGCGTCGGTGCAGCGCCTGTTCGAGGTCGCTGACAAGGCCGGCCCGCTGTCGCTCGTGGTCTTCAATGCCAGCGGACGCGCCCGTGGCCCGATAGCCGAACTCGATCCAGAGGCTGTCAGGCAGGCCTTGCTGGTGGGGGCCTATGGCGGCTTCCTGGTTGGCCAGCAAGCAGCCAACCGGCTGCTTTCGCAAGGCTCGGGCTCGATCTTCTTCACCGGCGCGACGGCAAGCGTCAAGGGATTCGCCGGCTCGGCCGGTTTCGCGATGCCCAAATTCGGCTTGCGTGGACTGGCGCAATCCATGGCTCGCGAACTGGCCCCCAAGAACATCCATGTCGCGCATTTCGTCATCGATGGCGCCATTGCCTCGACCGTGCCGGGAGGGGCTCCCGACCCGCAGGATCGACGGTTATCGCCGGACGCGATCGCCGAGGCCTATCTCGGCATCCATCGCCAGAACCGCAGCGCCTGGACCTGGGAACTCGAGCTCAGGCCCTGGGTCGAGACCTTCTGATCGGCACGGTGACCTATGCAGCTTTCGCGGGGCTTCCATGCAAGGCGGCGGAGAGAGTCGACATTGCATGGGGATGTCACTATATAGCGGCGGCTTCGATGGCTTGTGCCTGGAAACGGCAACGTCATCGGGCAGCTGTTGTGACAGCCATTGAGATGCAAGCGGACCTGAAAACCGTAAGAAGCAAGTAGAAGCAGCCTCTCGAGGCGGGACAGGATTCCCGCCAAACGATACCCGCCCCCCAGAAACAGAAAATGTTCTTCAATCCTCTATTTCCTTTGGCTCTGTGGACCTTGGACGACATCGGCTTGCCGTCCGGTGGCGACTCGGCTGGAATGGGGACATGCATCCTTCACCGGATGCCGACGTTTATGATTACCAACCGGCTTCGCCGCCAGGGAAAAGCAATATGAGTGAGCACGCCATCGAATTCTTGCAGGGATGGATTGGCGAAAAAGTCCATTGCCAGTCCCACGCCAGGATCGAGAAGCAGGCCGAGACGCTGGCCAGGGAATGCGCTGCCAAGGCGGCCGAGGTCGGCATACCGCTGGAGGATATCCAGGAAGAAGTCGGCGACATCCAGGAACTCATCGCCTCCCGGCTCGAGGAAGCGGCCGAGGCCGACGAGCACCAGCAGGCCGCGAGCAAGGCCGCGGAATAATTCAGGAGCAATCCTGTATGAATACGCGGACCATTCGGTCCGCGTATTTGTCTCAGCCGAATTTCTCCTTCAGCCACGCCTTCGGCAGCGCCGGCACGAAATTGCCGTCGCGGCCGGTCATGTCCTCGTTGGCGACCATCGCATTGAGGACGGCTTCCTCGACGCCCTGGACCACGGCATCGAAGAACGGATCGATGTCGCTGTCGGGGATAAACTCGGCGCGAGCGATCCGGCCCGGCGGCGCCAGGGCCGCGTCGGGATTGGCGGTAGAGAAGGCGAGGAAGATGTCGCCGGAACTGTGATAGCCGAAGCCGCCGGTCATGGCGACGCCGAGCGGCACACGGCGGGCCAGCCGCTTCATCTGATGCGGCAGGAACGGTGCGTCGGTGGCAATAACGGCGATGATCGAGCCTTTTTCGGCACGTGGCGTGCCTTCGCGGATCGCGGGTTCGACGAGCTCCGGCCCGGCGCGCAGGCCTCGAAGCGTGAAATTGCGCCGCTTGCCGAAATTCGCCTGCACGAAGGCGCCGACAGTATAGGCACGCCCTTGCCATTCGGTGATGCGCGACGCGGTGCCCGAACCGGCCTTGAAGCCGAAGGCGATCATGCCGGTGCCGCCGCCGACGCTGCCTTCCTCGATCGGTCCGCTGGCGGCACAGTCGAGCGCCTCGGCAACATGCCCTGATGTCACATGGTGACCGTTGATGTCGTTGAGGAAGCCGTCATAGGTTTCCGCTGCCACCGGCAGTCCCCAGCCGCTGTCGAGTGCGGCTGGCAGCACCTTGCTCATCCAGCGCAGCGTGCCGTCGCGCGAAACGCCGCAGGAATGCGTGTTGGTGACGGTGATGGGGAAGTTGAAGGCGCCGGTCTCCTCGACGATATGCGAGCCGGTCAGTTCGCCATTGCCGTTCTGGCTGAAGATGCCGGCGAAGACCGGTGTGGCAAGGTCGGCCCGCGGCCTGGGCAGGATCGCGGTCACGCCGGTGCGCACCGGTCCCTGGCCCACGACGAGCGGGCCGTCGCCTGAAATCAGCGTGGAATAGCCGACCGACACTCCAGCCACGTCGGTGATCGCGTTGAACGGGCCGGGCGTGCCGTCGAAGCCGATACCGAAGCTTCGCGCGCGCGGCTTG
Organism: Mesorhizobium sp. B2-5-3; assembly: GCF_006441005.1. Taxonomy (NCBI): domain Bacteria; kingdom Pseudomonadati; phylum Pseudomonadota; class Alphaproteobacteria; order Hyphomicrobiales; family Phyllobacteriaceae; genus Mesorhizobium; species Mesorhizobium sp. B2-5-3. The sequence goes on along the minus strand of NZ_VFUS01000019.1, from coordinate 20,762 downwards.
CCGGAGGGCGTTTTGTGATGATGCGGATTGTCTGTCATGTCACGGTTCAGAATAGGGAGCCCTGGCTGCCGGGCTCCTTGGCCTTGGTCGCGGTTTTGGCGACCGGTCGTGGCCGCGCCGAGCCGCTGGTCGCGACAGCATCCGCCGTGCCGTCGGCGAACTCCAGGGACAGCGCCATCCCCGCCGTCAATTCCGCCGCACGCTTGACGACGGCGCCGTCGGCATCCTTCACCAGGGCGAAGCCGCGTGCCAGCACGGCCTTGTGCGACAGCGTCGCCAGCAAGCGGTCGGCCTGGGCGACGCGACTGCGCAGCCGCTCCAGCCTCAGCGATGCCGCATGCGTGCTGCGCCGCGTCAGCGCGGTCAGGAAATCCCTTTGGATCCGCTGCCGCCGCGCCGTGGGCTCTATGGTGATGCGGCCCTGCAGCGCCGCCAATTGCTGCCGGTGCCGCTGCAGCGACGCCCGGGCGCATTTCGGCAACTGATCCGCGGCGCGATTGAGCTCCGCGCGCCGGGCCCTCGTCAGCGTGCGCAACGCGCCCTGTGCCCGCAGGAGATTGCGCTCGTTGGTCCGCCACGCCTCGGCAATTCGCTGCGACAGCATTGCCGGCGTCAGTTTCAGGGCGAGGAAGCGTCCGCGCTTTCGTTCGGTCGAAACCATGAGGCCGCGCCCGAGCCGGCTCGCCGCCTCGTCGAGGCGACGACGTGGCAGCGCCAGCAACTGATCGGGCGAGGGCAGCGCACGCGCCGCCGCGCGCACGGACTGGCGCTTGCGCTCGAAATTGCGCGAAACCGCAGCCTTGAGCCGTGCGCCGAGACTGGCGAGCGTCGCTTCGAGGTCGGCCTTCACCGGGACGGCGATTTCGGCCGCCCCCGTCGGCGTCGGCGCTCTCACATCCGCGACGAGGTCGATCAGCGTCCAGTCGGTTTCGTGGCCGACGGCCGAAATCACCGGAATGGCGGAGGCGGCGACGGCGCGGGCCAGCGCCTCGTCGTTGAAGCCCCACAAGTCCTCGAGGCTGCCGCCGCCGCGCGCCACGATCAGCAGGTCCGGGCGCTCGATGGTGCCATCCCTTGCCAGCGCGTTGAAACCGGCGACGGCGGCGGTCACCTCGGCGCCCGCGGTTTCGCCTTGCACCCGCACCGGCCAGACGAGCACATGCAGCGGAAAACGATCCTTGATCCGGTGGATGATGTCGCGGATGACGGCACCCGTCGGCGAGGTGACGACGCCGATGACGCGCGGCATGAAGGGCAGCAACCGCTTGCGGCCTCCCTCGAACAGTCCTTCGGCCTGCAGCCGGCGCTTGCGTTCCTCCAGCAGCGCCATCAAGGCTCCGGCGCCCGCCGGTTCCAGATTGTCGATGACGATCTGGTAGTTGGATTTGCCGGGATAGGTGGTGAGCCTGCCGGTGGCGATCACCTCCATTCCTTCTTCGGGGCGGAATTTCAGCCGGCCCATCGTGCCTTTCCACACCACGGCGTCGAGCCGAGCGCGGTCGTCCTTCAGCGTGAAATAGGCATGGCCGGAGGAGTGCGGCCCGCGATAACCCGAGATTTCACCGCGCACCCGCACATTGCCGAAGGCATCCTCGACCGTGCGCTTCAGGGCGCCTGATATTTCGCTCACCGTATATTCGGTGGCGTTGCTGCGTGATTCGGATGCTGCTTCGCTCATCGGCCGATTGGGGGGTGGTTGCGCGCCGGCGTCAAGCTGGCTGTTTTCAGGTCAGCGTTCAGATGCGTCTGATCGCCTACCAGCCCGGCAGGATCTGGTTCGGCTTGGTTCGCCGCATCTTGCTGAAGGCGAGTGCCGCGAAATCGAACGTTCCCGCCTCTTCGCCAAGCGGCACCGAGATGTTGTCCAGGCTTTCCGAGATGTGCCGGGCCAGTGCATCGACGATCTCCGGCCGCGAGGTTTGGCCGCGCATGATGCCGATGCGGCAGTCGGGCAGGGCGCCGAAGCCGTCGGCCTCGCCCAGCACCCGCATGCCGGGCCTGAGCGCGCATTCCGGCAGCACCGAGATCGCCAGGCCCGACAACACCGCAGCGGTGATGACCGTTGCGGAAAAACTGGTGAACAGGATGCGGTAGTCGCGGTTCTGCTGGTCAAGCACGTCGACGGCGGCGCGCCGCCAGATACAGTTTGGCCGGCCAAAGGCCATCGGCAGCGTTTCCTGCTCGTGCGTGGCATGGTTGGCCGAGGTGACCCACAGCAGCGGTTCGCGCCGCACCACCTCGGACTGGCCGCGCACGTCGTTATGCGTCACCAGCGCCAAGTCGAGATTGCCGCGCTTGATGTGTTCGACCAGCCCCGGCGTCGGTTCGCAGACGACGGTCAGTTCGACGCGTGGATTGGAACGCGTGAAGCGCGCCATGATCTCGGGCAGGAAACGGTCGGCGTAGTCGTCCGGCGTACCGATCCGGATGGTGCCTTCGAGTCGCCGGTCGTCGAAGGCAGCCAGCGTTTCGCGGTTGAGATAGAGCAGCCGTCTTGCGTAGGAAAGCAGTTTGTCGCCTTCCTCCGTCAGTCGGTTGCTGCGCCCCTCCTTTTCGAACAGCGGCTTGCCGATCCGCTCCTCCAGCCGGCGCATCTGCATCGACACCGCCGACTGGGTGCGGTGCACCTCTTCGGCCGCCCGGGTGAAACTGCCAGTGTCGGCGATCGAGATGAAGGTCTGCAACTGATCGAGATCGAGCGGCGCTTTCATCGGCATGATCCATCACTGGTGTTGATGCTTAAGATTAGAAACATTCGTTGGATTAATCAATCGAGCAATGGCAAATTACTGATGTCCACATGAAGGCATGTGAATCGAAGCCGGAACGGCCGCTGTCGCCAGCGCCGATCGCCTGGTTTTGCCCGTTCGAGTCTGAAGGAGACCGACATGGTTACGTTTGATTTCGCCACCGAGACCTCGCGCATCACCACGCGTCCGGCCGTTGCGACGCGCGCGATCAATGCGGTCTCCAATATCTATCAGGCCTGGAAAAACCGCCGTGCCTTCTATCGCCTCGGCGAGATGTCGGACGCCGAGCTTGCCGATATCGGCCTGACGCGCGCCGACCTGCACGTCGCCATCGACGTGCCGTTTGGCCGCGATCCGACGGCGATGCTGCGCGAAATCGCCAGCGATCGCGTCGAAACCATCGAGGACATCGCCCGCAGGGTGGCCTGATCGGTTGAGTTTCGGTCCCGCTGAACCTTTTCCTCAGTCAGCGCGACAAAGGTTATGCAGGCTTCCCACTCCCTGCCGGTCCCCCGCCGGCCTGCCTGCACGCTGCCCGGTCCTCCCAAGGACCGGGCTTTCTTTTTGCGCTAGGCAAAAGCCAAAACCTGGGCGACGGCTACCGCCGATCCATGCCGCGCTTGAACTGGTCAAAAATCGACTCCATGCCTTTCTGGTAGTCGTCGCGCTGCTGCGCTCCGGTCTCGAACATCTTACCGAACAGATCGTCGAACGGGTTCGTCGGCCTGCCGCTCGGATTGGCCTGCGGCTGCGGCGCCTGGGGCTGCCGCCGAGCTTGGGGCTGCGGCGCCGGCTTCCCGCCGCCTGATACACCGCCATCTTGCCGCAGCATCTCCTCGAAGATCTTGCCCAGCGGACTGTCGCCATAGGGGCTCTGGGTCTGCTGCGGCTGAGGCTGGCCTTGCGGCGGCTGCGCGCCACCGCCGAACATGTCCTGCAGCACCTTGCCGAGCGGATTGTCGCCAAAGGGGTTCTGTGTCTGCTGCGGTTGTGGCTGGGATCGGCTTTGCGGCTGTGGCGCGCCGCCGCCGAACATGTCCTGCAGCACCTTGCCAAGCGGGTTGTCCATCGGGTCTTGCGATGGCGGGCTCGGCTGCGGCGCCGGCGCCTGGGCGCCGCCCAGGCCGCCTCCCTGGCGCATCATCTGCTCGATGATCTCGCCCAGCGGATTGCTGCCGGCGGCGCCGAAGCCGCTGGCCGCCTGCATCTGCCCCCCGGCCAACTGATTGGTGGTCTGCTTGAACAGCCCGCCCATCATCATCGAGGCCAGGGCCGGCAGCATCTGTTGCAGCACCTGCTGGCTGATACCGGTCGCTTGCGCCGCCTGGCCGGCAACCGCGCGCGACAGATCCTTCGAGCCGAACAGATGCCCCAGAATGCCGTTGCCCTCATTGATGCCTTGCGGCGAGAAGGCCCGGGTCGCGTCCTCGAAATACTTGGCGTGCTGACCGCTCGCCATCGCCGTCATGAAGGCGCCGAGCCCATAGGGATCGGCGGTGTTGCGCCTCAGTCCTTGCGAAAAGGCAGGCAGCAACGCCTCCACCGCAGATTGCGTCTGCTGCATCGAGAGCCCGTATTGTTGGGCAAGCGCCTGCATGCCGCTGCCGTTCTGGGCTTGTGCCAGCATGTCGAACAAGGAAGGCATTGGTCTCTCCTCCGGAAATCCCCGCCGGAGAAGCCTAATTCGTTTCCACCGCCGATTGAAGCGGCTTTTGCAGGAGCTCGGCCGCCTCGAAGCCGAGGGTTAATAGGCGTATTCCATGAACACCGGCTCGATCGAGCCGCCCCAGCGTGTGTGGTAGGCCGACAGCATCTCCTCGGCGCTGGTGGTGCCGCGCGCCACGACTTCGTCGAGCGTGTTGAGGAACGAGGTCTCGTCATAGCCGTCGCGGTTCTTCTTGCCGCGGTTCTTCAGCCCCATGCGCGAGATGGTGAGCACGTCGCGAGCGATGTCGCGCAACGTGGCGTTGCGGAACGGCGCCGAAATGCCTTGTTCGGGCACGGCGTTGCGCATCGCCAGCACTTCCCCGTAGGTCCAGCTCGAGGTCAGCGCCTCCGCCGTATCGAGCGCTGCCTCGTCGTAGAGCAGCCCGACCCAGAAGGCCGGAAGGGCGCAGATGCGCCGCCACGGCCCGCCATCGGCGCCGCGCATCTCGAGAAAGCGCTTCAGCCGCACGTCGGGGAAGAGCGTCGACAGATGGTTAGCCCAGTCGCCCATCGTCGGCAATCCGTCCGGGATTTCATTGCGGACGGCCCCGGCCATGAACTGACGGAAGGTGACGTGCGTCATGTCGTGGTACTGGCCGTCGCGGATGACGAAATACATCGGCACGTCGAGTGCCCATTCGACATAGTCGGCAAAACCGAAATCGGGCGAGAAGCAGAATTCGAGCAGGCCCGAGCGTTGGTTGTCGGTGTCGCGCCAGATGTCGCCGCGCCAGCTCTGCAAGCCGTTCGGCCGGCTTTCCGTGAAGGGCGAATTGGCGAACAGCGCCGTCGACAGCGGCTGCAGCTTCAGCGACACCTGCATCTTGCGCCGCATGTCCACCTCGCTCTCGAAGTCGAGATTAACCTGGATCGTGCAGGTGCGGTACATCATGTCGAGGCCCTTGGTGCCGACCTTGGGCATGTAGCGCGTCATGATCTCGTAGCGCGACTTCGGCATTTTCGGCGTCTCGGCCAGCGACCATTTCGGGCTGCCGCCAAGGCCAAGGAAGCGGATGCCCATCGGCTCGGCGATCTCGCGCACCTGCGCCAGGTGGGCATTGCCCTCGCGGCAGGTCTGGTGGATCGTCTCCAGCGGCGCGCCGGAGAGTTCGAACTGGCCGCCGGGCTCCAGCGAAATCGCGCCCTGGCCGGTCGGCTCGACCAGGCCGATGATGCGGCCGTCATCGATGATGGGGTCCCAGCCGAGCTTTGACTGCATGCCTTCGAGGATGGCGCGTATGCCGCGCTCGCCGCCATAGGGCACGGGCCCGTTGCCGTCGACGTAGAACGGGAATTTCTCGTGCTCGGTGCCGATGCGCCACTTGTCCCGCGGCTTGTTGCCCTCGGCCAGATGCGCGACGAGTTCGTCCATGCCTTCGATCGGCCGGAAATCGGTTGTGTCGCGCGCCATCATCAAGCCCCTGCGGCGCTATGATCCCGAAATCGACCTCGATTTTCGGGATATGCGCCAAAATCAAAGTACTACAGCGGCCTTTGCGCGTCGACGCGCGGCACTGCAGGGCGGCCGGACGACCGCCGGCGCTAGATGGACGAAATGTCAGTAGCCGATCAAGCGAAAAATCCTGAGCCAGAGGTCAACAGGAATTGAACGATGCGGCTCTTCCCATCTCCACAAGAGGGGAGAAAGAAACCGTCACCAATCGCCGATTGTGGCCTGCATCACCGCCAGTGCGGCCACGGCGGCCGTATCGGCGCGCAGGATGCGCGGGCCGAGCGGAATGGCAGTGACGAAAGGCAGAGCGCGCAACAGCTTGCGCTCCTCATCGGAAAATCCGCCTTCCGGCCCGACCAGCAGGCCGAGCTTCCTTTCGCTTACCGCTTGCAGCGCGGGCAGGGGATTGTTGGTCGAAGCGTCCTCGTCGCAGAAGACCAGCCGCCGATCCGTGTCCCAGCCGGTCAGCAGGCGTTCGAACTTTTCCGCTTCCCGCACCTGCGGCACCGCAAGTATGCCGCACTGCTCGGCCGCCTCGACGACGTTGGCGCGCAAGCGGTCGATGGAGGGTTTGGCCACTTGCGTGTGCTGGGTGATGACCGGCTGCAGCACGCCGGCGCCCATCTCGACAGCCTTCTGCACGAGATAGTCGAGCCGGCCCTGCTTCAGCGGTGCGAAGCAGTAGACGAGATCTGGCAGCGGCGGCTGCGGCCGTTGCCGCGCCAGCACCCTCAGCTTCACCGCCTTCTTGGATTTGGCCGCGATGGCCGCCGACCATTCGCCGTCGCGGCCGTTGAACAACAGGATCTCGGCGCCCTCGCCAAGCCGCAGCACGTGCAGGAGATAATGGCTCTGCTGGTGGCCGGCGTCGAACTCGATCTCCGGCCCGAGATCGTCGGGCACGAACAGGCGTTGCATCTTGTAATTGGCGCGCATGGCCGAGGAATGGGCGAGCCGGCGGTTGGCGTCAAGCCTTGGCGGAAGGATGCCAGACGGGTTCGTAGCCTCGCCTCAACACCCCGATCGTGGTCGGCGGCGTCAGCAGCCGTAGCGGCCGATGAGCGAGGTCGTTGAAATCCTGCGCTCCGCAATATCCTGCGAACGACCAGCGCAGCGCCTTGCCGCGACGCAAGGCGTAGGCATTGCCTCCACCCTCGACCATCGTGCCGTCGGGCAGGCCTGCAAGCTCGTCAGCCGCCACCGGCGGCTTGCCGCCCGCGGCCAGCCGCTCCTTGTGCAGCCGCTTGTCGACCTGCGGCGCGCGCGGCTCCGTTATGCCGAAGGCTTCGCCGAAGCGACCCACAAAATCCCTGGCCCGTTCGCGCCGGCAGAAGAAGCAGGGCCGATGGCCCGCCGCCAGCGCCGTCACCTCGTCGAGGAAGAACAGTTCCGTCCAGCCCGCCTTGGGTCCCGATAGATCATCACGTCGCCGGTTGCGGCCCATCGGCTCGCGCCGCACGTCGCCGAAGTCGCAGACGCAGATGATCCAGGCGTGAAGCGCCCAGCGTTTTTTCAACAGCGTCCTGGTCTCGGGATCGTGGATGATGCCGCGATTGCCCATGAACAGGCCGCGCTCGGGCACGGCGTGGATGGCGCCGAACGGATCGACCCGGTTTTGCAGTGGCATAGTTTTCTCCGCGCGCCCGCATCTTGGCTGAAATGCCGGCGCCATGATATCGCTCGTCGCATCGTTTTCACGTCAGCAGGGTTTTGCGATGCGGGTGCTGGTGGTCCAGAACTACGACAACACCGGCCTCGGCCAGGTCGGCGCGGCACTTGCGGAAGCCGGTGCCGATCTCGACATCCGCCTTCCTTACAAGGGCGATCCGCTGCCGGATGATGCGAACGGCCACGACGCCATGGTGGTGCTCGGCGGCGGCCAGAACGCGCTGGCCGACGATGAATATCCCTATTTTCCGGCGCTGCTCGAACTTATCAGCGATTTCGCCGGCCAGGACCGCGCGGTGCTCGGCATCTGCCTCGGCAGCCAGCTGGTTGCCCGCGCCTTCGGCGGCGAGAACCGCATCGGCGGCGCCAACGAATTCGGCTGGCGCGGCGTTTCGCTGACGCCGGACGCCAAGGCCGATCCGGTGCTGGCCGAGCTTCCGGAAAAGTTCCCGATCTTCCAATGGCACGACGACACCTTCGTGCTGCCTGAAGACGCCGTGCGGCTCGCCGGCAATGATGTCGCCGAGAACCAGGCGTTCCGCGTCGGCCGCGCCATCTACGGCTTCCAGTTCCATTTCGAGGCCGATCGGCCGCTGGTGAAAGACTGGAGCACCTCTTTCGCGCCGCTCATTGCAGCGCGCCACCCCGACTGGGCCGGCAAGCTCGAGGGCGAAATGGCCCGTAACGGACCGGATGCCGATGCTGCCGGCCTTGCCATCGCCCGCGCATGGGTGGCGACGATCTGAGCATCATCTCTGCGGACCAGGGCGTGGCATAATTGGCACGCGGCGGTGAATCCGCCTGGGGAAAACCGGTTTCGTCCTTGGCTTGTGTACGCCCGCCATCCTAGAAGGCGCGCGCTCTGCATCACCGGTGCAACCGCGATGGACCTTTGTGTGGCCCGTGCGACACACCGCCGATACAGAACATGCCTAGAAGCGCGAAATAGTCGAAACTTTGAGACGTATTTTCGGTTTCAACGCATTGGTAACCGCCTCGTGCACAGATGCAGGAAGCTCAACAAGAGATGACGTCCGTGAAAGCAGCGCTTCTGTCCTTTGCCATGATGTCCGCCATCGTGATTTGCGGTCTCGGTATCTATGCGGCCGATGCCGCCAACAACCACAACGCCGTCGACGGCTACGGCGTCACCGCTTCGCTGCGCTGAATAGCCGGACCGTTCGCGTCGTTTCCGCGACGCGCGCCACTCAAGCTTCCCTTATTGTCATTGTCAGAATGCGTTTGTCGGCGTCCTCGACAACGAGCGCGCTCAGCATGCCTGATTGCCAGGCGAGCGTATCGACATTGACGCGGTTGGCCATGACTTCCGCCTCGGGAACGGGCGTGTGGCCGTGCACCACGATCTTCGGGAAAAGGCCGGCGTGATCGTGGAAAACGTCGCGGATCCAGATCAGATCCTGCGGATTCTGGTTCTCCAGGGCAACGCCTGGCCGGATGCCGGCATGGCAGAAGAAGAAGTCGCCGAAGCTGATTGAGAAGGGTAGCGAACGCAGGAAATCGATATGGTGTTGCGGTACTGCTTCGAGCAGAGCCTGATGCCCCCGTCTCATCGTCTCCATCCTGCCGAACCAGCCGGCGTCGGCCGCGAGGGGCACACCGTAGGATAGCGCCGTCTGGACCCCGCCATAGCGCATGAAAAGCCCGTCCGGGTCAGGGGTATCGAGAAAATCGAGAAAGCCGAGATCGTGATTGCCGGCAAGCATCAGGTTTCGCGGATCGCGTTTGCGCGCCTCGATCAGGAAATCGACGACGTCCTTGGAGTCCGGCCCACGGTCGACATAGTCGCCGAGGTGGATGACGCGCCAGTCGCGAGCCGGCTTCCATTCGAGCTCGCTCTCGATTCGCTGATGCATGGCGGCCAGCAAATCGAGCCGGCCATGGACATCGCCGATTGCGTAGAGCCGCATGCCGTCCGGTCCGCGCGCGTCCAGGAAATGAATGTCGGGTTCTGCCAACGTATCGCTGTCTCCGTGATCAGGCCGTCGCCGACCTGGCTAGCGCCGGATCTGGTCCTTGCCCATGTCGGTCACCAGACGTTTTCCGCACAGCGCCAGTGTGATGTCCATCTCCTTACGTATGATTTCCAGCGCCTTGGTAACGCCTTCCTTGCCGAGCGCGCCCAGGCCGTAGAGAAACGGCCGGCCGATATAGGTGCCCCTGGCGCCGAGGCACAGTGCCTTCAGCACGTCCTGGCCGGAGCGGATGCCGCCATCCATGTGCACCTCGATCCTGTCGCCGACCGCGTCCGCGATTTCCTCCAGCGACATGATCGACGAGGATGCGCCGTCCAACTGACGCCCGCCATGGTTGGAAACCACGATCGCATCGGCGCCCGTTTCAGCGGCCATCAACGCGTCTTCCTTGTCGAGAATGCCTTTCAGGATCAGCTTGCCGCCCCAGCGTTCCTTGATCCAGGCGACATCCTTCCACGACAGATGCGGGTCGAACTGCTCCGTCGTCCATGACGCCAGCGAAGCCACGTCGCCGACGCCCTTGGCGTGGCCGACGATGTTGCGGAACGTGCGGCGCTTCGTGCCGGCCATGCGCATCCACCAGCGCGGACGGACCGCGATGTTGGCGATGTTGGCCAGCGTCATCTTGGGCGGCGCCGAAAGTCCGTTGCGGACATCCTTGTGCCGTTGGCCGAGGATCTGCAGGTCGAGCGTCAGCACCAACGCCGAGCATTTCGCCGCTTTTGCCCGGTCGATCAGGTCGAGCACGAAGTCCTTATCGCGCAGCACGTAAAGCTGGAACCAGAACGGCTTCTTCGTCACCGACGCGACATCCTCGATCGAGCAGATGCTCATCGTCGACAGCGTGAACGGCACGCCGAATTCCTCGGCCGCCTGCGCCGCCAGCATCTCGCCATCGGCATGCTGCATGCCGGTCAGGCCGGTTGGGGCCAGCGCCACCGGCATGGCCACCTTCTCGCCGATCATGGTCGATTCCAGTGAGCGGTTGCTCATGTCGACCAGCACGCGCTGGCGGAACTTGATTTTCTGGAAGTCGTCCTCGTTGGCCCGGTAGGTGCTCTCGGTCCATGCGCCGGAATCGGCATACTCGAAGAACATCCTGGGCACGCGCCGTCGCGCCAGGTCCTTGAGGTCGGCAATGGTGAGAATGTCGCTCATCGTGTCCCCGCTTGATCGATATCGTTCAGGAGCGTTTGCGCGCCGGTTCGGCATCGCCGGCTTCAGAGCGTTGCCTGAGCCTGAGCCGCGATACGCGCTGCCAGTCGCCGCTGCGCTCGGCTTGCGCCATCGACCGCTCGACATAGATCATGTGGTCCATCGCCGCCTGCCGCGCGCCGGCCGGGTCGCCGGCCTTGACCGCGATGTGGATCGCCCGGTGCTGGGCCAGCAGCGCATCGCGCGCGCCGGGCACGGTGAACACCAGCAACCGGTTCTGAAACACGCCTTCCGACAGCAGCCTGTAGCAGGAGCGCAGCGTATGCAGGAGCAGGATGTTGTGCGCGCATTCGCAGATCGCATGATGGAATTCGACGTCGATCTCGGCTTCGTCGTCGAAATCCCCGGTGCGGTGCGCTTCGTCCATGCGTGCCATGATGCGGTCGAGCAGGGCCAGGTCCTCCGGCGTGGCGCGCCGCGCCGCATATTCGGCGGCGATCCCCTCCACCTCGCGGCGATATTCCAGGTAATCGGCCACCGCCTTGCGATGCGTCGAGATCAGGTCCGCCACCGGCTTGGTGAACAGCTGGCCGATGATGTCGGCTACATATGTGCCGCCGCCCGGCCGCGTCGTCAAAAGGCCGCGTCCCTCGAGCGCCTTCAGCGCGTCGCGCAGGATCGGCCGGGACACATCGAACTGGCGTGCCAGCTCGCGCTCGCCAGGCAGCCGGTCGCCGGTGCGCAGCACGCCTTCGAGGACGAGGCTTTCGATCTGCTGCACCACCTCGTCGGCGGTTCGCGAGTGCTCGATCCTGGAAAAAATGTCGCTCAACGGCATGCCTGGGAGTGTTGAACCGGTGTCACGCAAGATAAAGCCAGCGTCGCCAACTGGTCAAATTATTTATCCAATTGGTCGAAGCGTGTCGGCTTCCCCGCTCGCGCCCATATCGTCTTCGGCTAAACTTTGCTGTTTGCGTCAGGAGCCTATTGGCTCTAGAGGACGCAACTGCAAGAGGGTTCAAAGAAACCCGGGGAACAAGCCGTGTCGCACGACCCGTCCAATCTCGAATTTCAGCCGCGCGCCAAGGGCAGCGTGCTCGGCTTTCCGGCGCATGAGGGACGGCCCGGCGCGCTGGGCGAAGTCCATGCCCGTCCGCACCCGCTGGTCGAGAAGCCGCGTGTGCTGATCCAGCTCGCCTTCATGACCGAGGGTGGCGCCGGCGTCGATCATTCGGTGCTTTCCGAGCTGTCGCGCCGGCTCGGCATAGCCGCGCCCGACCGTCAGGCCCGCCATCACGCCATGAGATGGGGCCAGGGCTCGTTGCGCTGGGAGCGGCATACCGAATTCTCCACCTATCTGTGGGAAGGGCCGCTTGCCGAAGGCGGCAAGGGCCAGGAGGATTCGCCGTTCGGCAACGGATTTTCTCCACCCGGAACCGTTATTTCAGGCATCCGGCTCGAGATCCGCAAATGGACGCAGGCGGGCGAGCGGTCGATCGCCGGCTTCGATCCGACCAGCCTCTGCTATTCGCTGGTCGAACGTGGCAATGCAGCAATCGTCACCGATTTCCGCCAGGATGGCGACGGCCTGACCCGTATGCTGATCCTTGAACGCGCCCTGACGCCGGCCAGTACCGGCGCCTTGTCGCAGCGGCTGATCGACATCGAGACCTACCGCACGCTGGCCATGCTCGGCCTGCCGTTGGCGCTGGCCTTGTCCGGTCGCGCCCGCCGTATTGAGGACAGGCTGGCCCAGATCACGCTGGAGATGAAACTCGCCGAGACCCGCGACAGCCAGAAATTGCTTGCCGACCTGACCGAACTCGCGGCTGAGTTGGAGGCCGACGCGGCGTCGAGCCTCTACCGCTTCGGCGCCAGCCGTGCCTATGACGGCATCGTCGGCGAAAGGCTGGAAGCGCTCGAGGAAGAAGCCGTACAGGGATATGACACCTGGGCGGGGTTCTTGCGGCGGCGCATGGCGCCTGCCATGCGCACCTGCCGTTCGGTCGAGGAGCGTCAGGCCAACCTGTCGCGCAAGCTGACGCGCGCCACCACGCTGCTGCGCACCTGGGTCGATGTCGAGGTCGAGAAGCAGAACCGCGACCTGCTCGCCTCGATGAACAATCGCGCCCGGTTGCAACTGCGCCTGCAGCAGACCGTCGAAGGCCTGTCGGTCGCGGCCGTTTCCTACTATGTCGTCGGCCTCGTCGGCTATGTCGCCAAGGGCGCCTCGATCTTCGGCCATGCCTTCGCGCCCGAAGTGGTCACGGCGGCGTGCGTGCCGCTCGCCATCCTGCTGGTCTGGTGGGGCGTGCGGCGGGTGCGGCGCATGCATTCCGAGCCGACGAAACATCCGGGCGAGTAGGCGCGCCTTTACTTCCCACAGGGTAAAGCGCGCCAGCGGCAGATTGCCGCTACGGAAGGCGTCCGTTGCGTCCGTGCCCACTCTCGGTCAAGCGGGGTTTGCAACCGACGCGCTTAACTGGTAAAGGATTTTGACCAGTCAAGCGAGATGAGGCTGCCGATGTCCGGCCTTGCCATGCCCAAGCCAGACGACGCCACGATGCGCCGGCGCGGCGAGATCGTCGCCGACATGCGCATCATCGTGCCGGGCGAGGGTGTGGTCGACGCGGCCAACGAAATGCGCGCCTTCGAGAGCGATGGCCTGACCGCCTACCGGCAATTGCCATTGGTCGTGGTGCTTCCCGAAACGGTGGCACAGGTTTCGCGCGTGCTGAAATACTGCAATGACCGCAACATCCGCGTCGTGCCGCGCGGCTCCGGCACCTCGCTGTCGGGCGGTGCGCTGCCGCTGGAGGACGCGGTGCTCCTGGTCATGAGCCGCTTCAACCGCATTATCGAGATCGATTTCCCCAATCGCATCGTCGTCGCCCAGCCGGGCGTCACCAATCTCGGCATCACCACCGCCGTCGAGCAGGAGGGTTTTTACTACGCCCCCGACCCATCTTCCCAGATCGCCTGTTCGATCGGCGGCAATGTCGCCGAAAATTCCGGCGGCGTGCACTGCCTCAAATACGGCCTGACCGCCAACAATGTGCTCGGCATCGAGATGGTGCTGATGAGCGGCGAGGTGGTGCGGCTCGGCGGCAGGCATCTGGACGCGGAGGGCTACGACGTGCTCGGCGTCATGACCGGCTCCGAAGGCCTGCTGGGCGTCGTCACCGAAGTCACCGTGCGCATTTTGAAGAAGCCGGAGACGGCACGTGCGCTGCTGATCGGCTTCCCGACCAGCGAGCAGGGTGGCCAATGCGTCGCCGACATCATCGGCGCCGGCATCATTCCCGGCGGCATGGAGATGATGGACCGCCCGGCGATCCACGCGGCGGAGGATTTCGTCCATGCCGGATATCCCCTGGATGTCGAGGCGCTGCTGATCGTCGAGCTCGACGGGCCGGGCGTCGAGGTCGATCATCTCATCACCGCGGTCGAGGCGATCGCCATCCGCAACGGTTCGACCACCTGCCGCATTTCGCAGTCGGAGCAGGAGCGGCTGAGCTTCTGGGCAGGGCGCAAGGCAGCCTTCCCCGCGGTCGGCCGCATCTCGCCCGACTATTACTGCATGGACGGCACCATCCCGCGCAAGGAACTGCCGCGCGTGCTGGCCGGCATGCGCGAGCTCTCCGAAAAATACGGGCTCGGCGTCGCCAATGTCTTCCATGCCGGCGACGGCAATTTGCATCCGCTGATCCTCTATGACGCCAACGTGCCGGGCGAACTCGACAAGGCCGAGAGTTTCGGCGCCGACATATTGCGGCTGTGCGTCAAGGTCGGCGGCGTCTTGACCGGCGAGCATGGGGTGGGCGTCGAGAAACGCGACCTGATGCCGGAAATGTTCAACGGGATCGACCTCGACCAGCAGATGCGCGTCAAATGCGCCTTCGATCCCAATCATCTGCTTAACCCGGGCAAGGTGTTCCCGCAGCTGCGCCGCTGCGCGGAGCTGGGGCGCATGCATGTGCATCGCGGAGAGTTAGCGTTTCCGGACATTCCGAGGTTTTGAGGGTTATGTCAGCGCCTGAACGCCCCCCTCTGTCCTGCCGGACATCTCCCCCTCACGGGGGGAGATTGGCAGCTTCGTCGCTTCGCCCTTCCGCCAACGCTGGAGATTGGCGAAACCCGGCGCGGCATCCAATCTCCCCCCTTGAGCGGGAGATGTCCGGCAGGACAGAGGGGGGCGCGAAGGAACGCGGCATTCCCGCATATTGCGCATCGGCGCCATGACCACCTTCACTCCCATCACCCCTTCCGAAGTTCTCTCCACCGTCGCCTGGGCGGCGGCGGAAGGCTCGCCGCTCGAAATCCTCGGTCACGGCTCCAAGCGCGGCATCGGCCGTCCGCTGCAGACCGAGCACACGCTCGACCTGTCGAGGCTCGCCGGGGTCACGCTCTATGAACCAGCCGAACTGGTGCTGTCGGCAAAGGCCGGCACGCCGCTGGCCGAAATCGAGACGCTGCTGGCGCAAAACGGCCAGCAACTCGCTTTCGAGCCGATGGACTACGGCCCGCTGCTCGGCGGCGAGCCGGGCAAGGGCACGCTTGGTGGTGCGCTTGCAGCGAATCTCTCCGGCCCGCGCCGGCTGAAAGCGGGGGCGGCGCGCGATCACATCCTGGGCATCCATGTGGTTTCCGGGCGCGGCGAGGCCTTCAAATCCGGGGGCCGCGTGGTGAAGAACGTCACCGGTTATGACTTGTCCAAGCTGATGGCCAACAGTTGGGGCACGCTGGCCGTGTTCACCGACGTCACCTTCAAGGTGCTGCCATCGGCCGAGACCGAGGTTACGCTCGCCGTCCGCGGCCTGCTCGACGATGCGGCCGCCGCGGCGATGGCCCTGGCGCTCGGCTCCAGTGCCGAAGTATCGAGCGCCGCCCACCTGCCGGAGCGGATTGCCGCACGGGTTGCCGCAGGCGTGCTCGGCAACGATGCGGCCACGCTGCTGCGGGTGGAAGGTTTTGGCCCCTCCGTCGCCTATCGCATCGCCGCGCTGAAGACGTTGCTCGGAAATGCCGGACCACTGGAGGAGATTTGCAGCGAAGCGTCAGCTGCCCTGTGGCGTGACGTGCGCGATTGCAGGCCTTTCGCGGACAACAACGACAAACCGCTCTGGCGCGTATCGATGGCGCCTGCCCAGGCGCACCAGATGGTTTTGACGCTGCGCATGCAGGCCGCCGTCAGCGCCTTCTATGACTGGCAGGGCGGACTGGTGTGGCTGCGCATGGAGGAGGGTGACCCGGAAGCGACGCTGCTGCGCGGACTTCTGAGACAACATGGCGGCGGCCATGCGACATTGGTGCGCGCGGCTCCTTCGCACCGCGCCGCCCTGCCGGTGTTCGAGCCGCAGGCTCCCTCACTGGCAGCGCTCAGCCAGCGGCTGAAGCACGAATTCGACCCCAAGAACATCCTCAATCCCGGCCGCATGGCCTAGGACATCAGAGATGCAGACCAATTTTTCGCTTGCCCAGCTTGCCGACCCGCATGTCGCCGAGTCGGAAAAAATCCTGCGTAAATGCGTGCATTGCGGCTTCTGCACCGCCACCTGTCCAACCTATGTGACGCTGGGCAACGAGCTCGATTCACCGCGCGGGCGCATCTACCTGATCAAGGACATGCTGGAAAACGGCCGCCCGGCCGACAAAGAGATCGTCACCCATATCGATCGCTGCCTTTCCTGCCTCGCCTGCATGACCACCTGCCCGTCTGGCGTCAACTACATGCATCTGGTCGACCATGCCCGCGCCCATATCCAGCAGACCTATAGGCGGCCGCTGCTCGATCGCCTGACCCGCGCCATGCTGGCCTTCGTCCTGCCCTATCCCCCGCGTTTTCGCGCCGCGCTCAAATTGGCGAAACTGGGCAAGCCGTTCATCGGCCTGTTCGAGAAGATCCCGGCATTGAAGCCGCTTGGCGCAATGCTCAAGCTCGCGCCGGAATCGATCCCGGGAGCATCGCCGATGGCTTCGCCGGGCACCCATACCGGGCAGGGGGCGAAGAGGGGCCGCGTCGCCATCCTCACCGGTTGCGCGCAATCGGTGCTCGATCCCGCCATCAACGACACGACCATTTCACTGCTGACGCGGCTTGGCGTCGAGGTCGTGGTGCCGCCGGGCGAGGGCTGTTGCGGCGCGCTCGTCCATCACATGGGCCGCGAGCAAGCCGCCCTTGCTTCTGCAAGGCAAAATGTCGATGCCTGGACCCGCGCGATTGAACAAGGCGGGATCGATGCCATCATCATCACCGCGTCGGGCTGCGGCACGACCATCAAGGATTACGGTTTCATGCTGCGGCTTGATGCGGCCTACGCCGAAAAGGCTGCACGTGTCTCCGCGCTGGCCAAGGACATTACCGAATACCTGACCGCCATCGACCTGCCCGAACCGGTGCGCAAGCCGGGCACGGTCGTCGCCTATCATTCGGCCTGTTCGATGCAGCACGGCCAGAAGATCACCCGCCAGCCTAGGGAATTGCTGGCCAAAGCCGGTTTCATCGTTCGCGAGCCGCGCGAAGGGCATTTGTGCTGCGGTTCGGCCGGCACATACAACATTCTGCAGCCGGATATTTCGGCCAGGCTGCGCGACCGCAAGGTGAAAAACATCGAGGCTACCGGCGCTTCGGTCGTCGCCACCGGCAATATCGGCTGCATAACGCAGATCGCGTCTGCCGCGAAGCTGCCGGTGGTGCATACGATCAAGCTGCTCGACTGGGCCTATGGCGGGCCGAGGCCGGAAGGTGTCGCCGAACCCGGCCTGATCGCCGCTGAGTAGGGGCCGCCCCGGCGTTATTCGGCCGCCAGCCTGTCGATCGTGCCGTAGGTCGCCTCGTAGAGCGCGCGCTGGCGGCTGAGCGCCACCATCGTGTTGCGCAGCAGGATCGCAACGGTGATCGGGCCGACGCCGCCCGGCACCGGCGTGATCCAGGAGGCCACGTCCTTCACGCTGTCGGTGTCGACGTCGCCGACGATACGGGTGGAACCGTCCGGCAGCGTCTCGGAATTGATGCCGATATCGATGACGGCCGCACCCGGCTTTACCATGTCGGCCTTGATCAGGCGCGGCTTGCCGACGGCGACGAACAGCGCATCGGCGCGGCGCGCGTGCGCGGCGACCGAGCGCGTCATGTGGTGGCAGACCGTGACCGTCGCGCCTTCGCTCATCAAGAGGAAGGCGATCGGCTTGCCGACGATCTCGGAGTGGCCGACCATCACCACTTCCAGGCCCTTGAGGTCGAGGCCGGTTTCCTTGAGCAACTCGACCGAGGCGGCCGCCGTGCAGGGCGCCAGATCGAGCTGGTTGTAGACGATGTTGCCGATCGAGGCCGGATGCATGCCTTCGACGTCCTTCAGCGGATGCACCGCCGCCTGCAACGTCCTGATCGGGATATGTGCCGGCACCGGCCGCTGGATGATGATGCCGGTAACGCGCGGATCGGCGTTCAGGCCGTGGATCGCCGCTTCCAGTTCGCCCGCGGTGATGGTGGCGGGAAAGCGCCGTTCGTCGAAATCGATGTCCGCCAGCTCTGCCTTGGCGCGCTGGTTTCGTACATAGACATCCACCGCCGCCGTATCGCCGACGGTGATCGACACCAGTTTGGGCGGGAACCCTTCGGCCCTTGCGATCGCCGCATCCTCGCGCACGGCGGCGATGATGCGCCGGGCAACCGGGCCGCCCTTGAGATAGCGGCTGTCGTCGGACAGTGACATGATCGGACTCTTCTGACCTGAGCGTTGCCTTGCCATAGCAAAAGAACAGCGGCAATGGCAGCACGAATGCGAACCGTCATGCCTTTTGCGCGACGTGCGGGCGCGGCAGTGCTTGGTCCGAACGGAAAGGGCAGCACGGTTTCCCGTGCCGCCCTTTCTGACCGGCCGCATCCCCATACGGCCCGTCCCCCGTTATTCCTTCCGATCCCGGGAAGCGCTGCGCTTCCGGATCGGGTGATTCGCAGCAACTATTATATCACCTCGACAGTGGTTCCGACATCGACCCGTTCATAAAGGTCGACGACATCCTCGTTGCGCATGCGGATGCAGCCCGACGACACGGCGCCGCCGATCGTCCAGGGCTGGTTGGTGCCGTGGATCCGATATTCCGTACTACCGAGATAGAGCGCGCGCGCGCCGAGCGGGTTCTCCATGCCGCCGGCCAGGTAGGTTGGCAGGTAGCGCCCCTTGGCGGCCTCGCGCTTGATCATCGCGGCCGGCGGGCGCCAGTCCGGCCAGACCCGCTTGTTGGTGATCTTGTGCGTGCCCGACCATTCGAAGCCCGGCTTGCCGGTGCCGACGCCATAGCGCCGCGCCTTGCCGTCCTTCTCGACCAGATAGAGGAAGTTCTGGGTCGTATCGATGACGATGGTGCCCGGCTTCTGGGAGCCGTCATAGGCGACTTCCTGCGGCAGGTAGATCGGATTGATCTGCGGGCGCGCGACCATGCGCTTGGCCGGGGCCTGCACGGCCGCCGTTTGCACGCGGTCGGGCTGCGCATAACGCGGGCGCGGCTGCTGCGCGACCTGCCGGTTCTGCCGCACGATGCCCGGCGCATGGCCAAGCTGCAGCACCCAGGGCGCGGAAAGGTCGGGGCTCACCATCACCGGCGGTCTGTCGGCATAGCGGTCTCCGGCCGTGGAAGGTGTGACGCCGGCAGCAACCGCAGCCACGGCGCCGAGCACGGGAAACAAAACTCTCTTCATCGGGAAAGCACCTTGATCGTCTGACAAACCGGGTGGAAACGACCTCCCGGTTCAGCGATCATTGGCGCGGGAACAGCAACCGAAACATGAATCGGAATGTGTAAAATGCGGAACTGTCGGTAAACCTTTCGGTGTGGTTACCGCCGCGTTCAGGAATCTGGTAAAGCCAAGGTAAAGCAGCGCAACCAGCGCGTTAACGAATGGAATTCTCGCCATGGACAAGGAACAAACCGGCCTTCTCGCCGGACCCGACGGTGTCGCGCGCTGCTTCTGGCACGGCAATCTGCCCGACTACCTGCATTACCATGACCATGAATGGGGCCGCCCGGTGGCGGACGACCGCCGGCTGTTCGAGAAGATCTGTCTCGAAGGTTTCCAGTCGGGCCTGTCCTGGCTGACCATCCTGCGCAAGCGGGAGAATTTTCGCGCCGCTTTCGCCGGCTTCGATTTCGACAAGGTCGCCGCCTTCACCGACAAGGACGTCGAGCGCCTGCTCGGCGATGCCGGCATCATCCGCCATCGCGGCAAGATCGTCTCAACCATCAACAACGCCAGGCGTGCCCGCGAGATGGCCGATGAATTCGGCTCGCTCGCTGCCTGGTTCTGGAAGTTCGAACCCGGCAGGGAGGAACGGCCGCAGGTCGTCGACCTCGCCCATCTGCGCGCCAATCCCACCACGGCGGTCTCGATCCGCATTTCCAAGGACCTGAAGAAGCGCGGCTGGACCTTCGTCGGCCCGACCACGGTCTACGCCTTCATGCAGGCGATGGGCCTGGTCAACGATCATCTCGAGGGGTGTGTGTGCCGCAAAGAGGTCGAGAAAGAACGGAAGGCTTTCAAACGGCCGAAATAGCCTCAGGCGCCGTTTGCACTTCCCAGGAACAGGCCGGCGACGATCGCGACCACGGTGGCGACGGTTGGATAGATCACCAGCAGGCCGGTCACCAATGCGTCGCGCAGGGAAGGTCCGGTATCGGCGTGTACCTCGAACGGTCCGGCCGGCTGGCCGATCATGCTGGGAGCTTGGACATCTGCGGCGCGCAGGCGTGCCGGCATGTCGCCCGCATCCCTGTTGTCGTGAAATTCCACCGCGCTCATCATGTCCCGAACCCCTCCATTGCGGTGCGCTGTATCGGCCTCGATTATGTCGGCACGATGCCGCGCCGATGGCGGGATTGTTTCATTTTCGGTGCGTTTTTGTTTCGGCGAACGCCCGCGTGCCTTCTCGCATGCATGGAGACAGCGCCTGCCGCCGGCCTGTCGGTAGCTAATCAAGTTGTCCGGTTTGGTAGCACATGATCTGTCCGCTTCTGTTTTGGCGTCGAAGCGGTTCA
>NZ_VFUS01000018.1:0-89860 GCF_006441005.1 Mesorhizobium sp. B2-5-3 | reverse complement strand
CCGGCAGGACAGAGGGGGGCGCGACGGATCGCAAGCTCTCTCCGGACCGCTACGCTGTTCGGTTTCAGGTATGCTGGCCTGCCAATGACACACGTCTTCACCATCGCCATCGACGGTCCGGCCGGAGCCGGCAAGGGCACCCTCGCCCGGCGTCTGGCCGATCACTACCGACTGAACCTGCTCGACACCGGCCTCACCTACCGTGCCGTCGCCCATGCCTTGCTGCGGCTTGGCTTGCCGCTCGACAATGTCTCGGCGGCCGAGACGGCCGCGCGCCAAGTCGACCTGGCGAAGCTCGACCGGGCCGTCTTGTCGGCGCATGCGGTTGGCGAAGCGGCCTCGAAGGTCGCGGTGTTTCCAACGGTGCGGCGCATCCTGGTGGAGAAACAGCGCGAGTTTGCCAAATCCCCTCCGGGTGCCGTGCTCGACGGTCGCGACATCGGCACCGTGGTGTGCCCCGATGCCGACATCAAACTCTATGTGACCGCGAGCGCCGAGGTGCGGGCAAGGCGCCGGCTGGCGGAGATCGAGAGCATCGGCGGCACGGCTGATTTCACCGAAATCCTCGCCGATATCCGGCGCCGCGACGAGCGTGACATGGGCCGCGCCGACTCGCCCTTGAAGCCTGCCCCCGACGCGCACTTGCTTGATACCAGCGAAATGGCTATAGAAGCCGCGTTTCTCGCGGCCAGAACTGTCATCGACGACGTGCTGTCCAAGGGAAACAAGGCCTGATCCGGGTTTTCCCTCGAGTTTCCGTTGCCGGAAGCGTAGAAAATACCCATATCGGGCACGAACCAGCCTGCCAGCATTCTTCATGCGCCGGACTTGCCGCCTTAAGCGGCCAAGGGCTCTTTGCCCGGAACGCCGGCAGGCCAACGCAACGCTAACCCACGGCGCACGCCCCGCTAAAGATGCGGGGTATTCCAGGAGAAACAATGTCTGTAGCAAATCCCTCTCGCGACGATTTCGCGAGCATGCTCGAAGAATCATTCACCGCCGGCCATTCCGGCGAGGGCCAGGTTGTCCGGGGCACGATCACCGCGATCGAAAAGGACATGGCCATCATCGACGTCGGCCTCAAGGTCGAAGGCCGCGTGCCGCTGAAGGAATTCGGCGCCAAGGGCAAGGAATCCACCCTCAAGGTCGGCGACACGGTCGAAGTCTATGTCGAGCGCATCGAGAACGCGCTTGGCGAAGCCATGCTGTCGCGCGAGAAGGCTCGCCGCGAAGAGAGCTGGGTGCGTCTCGAAGAGAAGTTCACCAAGGGTGAGCGCGTCGAAGGCGTCATCTTCAACCAGGTCAAGGGCGGCTTCACCGTCGACCTCGACGGCGCCGTGGCGTTCCTGCCGCGCAGCCAGGTCGACATCCGCCCGATCCGCGACGTGTCGCCGCTGATGCACAACCCGCAGCCTTTCGAGATCCTCAAGATGGATCGCCGCCGCGGCAACATCGTGGTGTCGCGCCGCACCGTGCTCGAGGAGAGCCGCGCCGAACAGCGTTCGGAAATCGTGCAGAACCTCGAAGAAGGCCAGGTGGTCGAAGGCGTGGTCAAGAACATCACCGATTACGGTGCGTTCGTCGACCTCGGCGGCATCGACGGCCTGCTGCATGTCACCGACATGGCATGGCGCCGCGTCAACCATCCGACCGAGATCCTCAACATCGGCCAGACGGTCAAGGTGCAGATCATCCGCATCAACCAGGAAACGCACCGTATCTCGCTCGGCATGAAGCAGCTCGAGAGCGATCCGTGGTCGGAGATCGGCACCAAGTTCCCGATCGGCAAGAAGATCAAAGGCACCGTCACCAACATCACCGACTACGGCGCGTTCGTCGAGCTGGAGCCGGGCATCGAAGGCCTTATCCACGTTTCGGAAATGTCGTGGACCAAGAAGAACGTGCATCCCGGCAAGATCCTGTCGACGACGCAGGAAGTCGATGTCGTGGTGCTCGAAGTCGATCCGGCCAAGCGCCGCATCTCGCTCGGTCTCAAGCAGACGCTGGAGAACCCGTGGGAGGCTTTCGCTCGCAGCCATCCGGTCGGCAGCCAGGTCGAGGGCGAGGTCAAGAACAAGACCGAGTTCGGCCTGTTCATCGGCCTGGAAGGCGACGTGGACGGCATGGTGCACCTTTCCGACCTCGACTGGACCCGTCCGGGCGAGCAGGTGATCGAGGAGTACAATCGCGGCGACATGGTCAAGGCGCAGGTGCTCGACGTCGACATCGAGAAGGAGCGCATCTCGCTCGGCATCAAGCAGCTGGCCCGCGACACGGTTGGCGAAGCGGCGACTTCAGGCGAGCTGCGCAAGAACGCCGTCGTCACCTGTGAGGTCATCGGCGTCAAGGATGGCGGTCTGGAAGTGCGGCTGGTGGAAAGCGGCATCGAGACCTTCATCAAGCGCTCCGACCTTTCCCGTGACCGCGACGAGCAGCGCCCCGAGCGCTTCACCGTCGGCCAGAAGGTCGACGCCCGCGTCATCGCCTTCGACAAGAAGACCCGCAAGCTGCAGGTCTCGATCAAGGCGCTGGAAATCGCCGAGGAGAAGGAAGCGGTCGCCCAGTACGGCTCGACCGACTCCGGCGCCTCGCTGGGCGACATCCTGGGCGCCGCGCTGAAGAAGCAGGGCAGCTAATCGCCCTTTCGCACAGGCCCGAAACAAAACCCCGCCGGAGCGATCCGGCGGGGTTTTTCTTTGTCGGAAACTCGGACGCAGCCCGAGGATCGTCGAAGTCAACTATGCGCGTTATGCGCGACCGTAGAGCGGCACCAGCGTGCCGCTCATCGCCTGGTTGGCGGGCGAGGCAAGGTAGGCGATGGCCTCGGCCGCCGCTTCAAGGCTGACCCATTTGCTGAAATCGGCATCCGGCATGTCGGCACGGTTGGCCGGCGTGTCGAGCGTCGAGGGGGCCACCGCATTGACCAGGATGCCCTGGTGCTTCAGCTCTTCCGCCATCGCCACCGTCATCGCCGCGACCGCTGCTTTGGAGGCGGCATAGGCGACCATGCCCGAGCCGCGGCGCGGATCGAGCCCGGCGCGTGCCGTGACATTGACGACGCGGCCGGCGGTGCCCGCCGCCAGCATCGAGCGCACCGCCGCACGGCTGCACAGGAACGCGGTGCGGGCATTGGTATCCATCATCTCGGCAAAGGAGGCGGATTCGATCTTCTCCACAGGCGCCTTGGCAAAGCCGCCGGCCAGATGGATCGATCCCCACAGGGCGGGAACCTGGGCATAGAAGGCTTCGACCTTGGCGGAGTCCGACAGGTCGACATTGTGTGCCAGCCTGACGTTCTCGTGGGTGGTGAAAGGGAAATGCGAAGGTGCCGCGGCATGGGCGTTCGGCACATGGCAGACCGCGCCCTCGCCCAGCAGCTTGCCGACGACCGCGCCGCCGAGCGCACCGGTCCCACCGGTCACAACGATGTGCCTGCCCTGAAGTGTTTCCGTCATCCTGGACCGCTCCTGTCTTTTTTTGATTATGTCGCTTGTTTCGCCGCGCCGACGCGAAGCGTCGCGCCTTTCGTGCGATCACTCAATTGATATCTCGACATGGCAGCCGTCGCGTCTTTGCATGTGTCGGGCAGCGGCGATTGTTGCCGCGCAAAAGCCAAGCCGGCGAATGACCACGATGCAGGTAGGAAAATCGACGCCGGCGTGAAGCTTCACTCGACCGTGATTTCGATGACGCGCGGCAACCCCGTTGCCCGGGCGCGCTTCAGCGCGAGTGGTAAGGCGCCGGTATCGGCGATCCGTTCGGCGCCGATGCCATAGGCCTCGGCCAGTTTGCAGAAATCCGGCGGTGCCGGGGACACGCCGACGGGTTCCACGCCGACGTCGAGCATCGAAGTCTCGATCTCGCGATAGCCCCTGTTATTCCAGACGACGAAGATAACGGGTGCCGCGGCATCGAGCGCCGCGCCGAGCTCGGGTAAGGTGAACTGGAAGCCACCGTCGCCGGTGAGGCAGACGATCGGCGCGTCGGGCATGGCGAGCGCCGCGCCCACCGCCGCCGGCGGGCCGTAGCCCAGCGCGCCGAAGCCGGTGGCGGCGTTGAACCAGCCGCCCGGCCGGTCGTGATCGTAATAGAGGTTGGCGGCGTAGACGGGCTGGGTGGAGTCGCCGACGATGATCGCGCCCGGCAGGGCGTCGCGGATGGCTTCCACCGCATGGACCTGCGCCGCATGGACGGGGGTCAGTTCGGCGCGAGCCGCCTTTCGCGCCGCCGCGGCGCGGTTCTTCCCGTCCTGCCTGCCCGCGTCGACCGAGCCGAGCGCGGCAAGCAAGGCTTCGATCGCCTCGGCGCAGTCGGCCTGGATGGCCACCGTCGCCGGACGGCGCGCCAGCTGATCGGCGCCGATGTCGATGCGGATCAGATTGGCCGGCAGGACAAATCCGCCATCGCCATAGCCGTCATAATCGGTCGGGCCGAACTCGGTGCCGGCGGCAATGACCAGATCGGCCTCGCCCATCAGCGCGCGGATGGCTTTCAGGCTGGGACTGGCCGGTACGCAGAGCGGATGGCGGTGGAGCAGGCCGCGCGCATTGGTCGTCTCGACGACCGGCGCGCCCAGCCTTTCGGCCAGGCGCCGCAGCGCATCCTCGGCGCGCTTGGCGCCGCCGCCGGCCAGGATGAGCGGGTGCCGAGCCGCCGCACAAAGGCTGGCCGCCGCGGCGATGGCCGTCGCCCCGGCAGCCGGTGGCGCGGCATTGCTCAGCACCGCCGCGATCCCATCGGCAGGCTTGACCATGACGTCGGTCGGAATCTCGATATGCACCGGGCCCGGTCGCGACGAGGAGAACAGCGCGAAGGCACGGGCGAGCGCGCCGGGCAGTTCGCCGGCCTCGGTGATGCGTTGCGAAAACAGCGCCACCTTTTCCATCATGCCGCGCTGGTCCGGCAGCTCGTGCAGGAAGCCCAGGCCCTTGCCAAGCGTCGGCGTGGCGTTGACGCCCGAGATTACCAGCATCGGCACCGAATCGGCGCGCGCCTGTGCCATGGCGGTGATGGTGTTGGTCAGACCCGGGCCGGTGATGACGAAGGCGACGCCCGGCCGGCCGCCGGCGCGCGCATAGCCGTCGGCCATGAAGCCCGCGCCCTGCTCGTGGCGCGGCGTGACATGGCGGATCCTCGAACGCGCCAACCCGCGATAAAGCTCGACCGTGTGGACGCCGGGAATACCGAACACGGTGTCGACGCCATGCGCCTCGAGCAGTGAAATCAACGCTTCGCCAATGGTGGTCATTAGTGTTCTCCCCTTTCCGGCTCGAGGCCGAGCTCGGCTTCGACAGCCTTGATCCCAATCGCCGCCAATTCGCCGGGCGAGAACATCTCGCCGGCCAGGCAGCCTTCGATCCAGAGTCCGTCGATGATCGCGTTGATCGCGATGGCATGGTGGCGCAACTGGCTTGCGTCCGGCTTGCACTGTTCGGCGGCGAGCACTTCGGCCACAACCGCCTCCACCTCGTTGCGAAAGCCGAGATAGCCTTCGCGGTGGGCACGGGCCAGGGTCGGATCCGCACCGGCGCGGCCGATGAAGGTTGCCCAGAGCGAAAAAACCCGCGCGTCGATGATCGGCGCGTTGAGGTTGGCGGTGACGAAAGCCGCAAGGCGTTGCCGCGGCGAGGCATCTTCCATGACCAATGCTGCTTTCGCCTGCTCGGTCATGCGCCCGACCAGTGCCGTATAGGCCTCCTGCAGCAGTTCTTCCTTGCCGGGGAAATAGTGCCGGATCAGCCCCGCGGTGACGCCGGCACGCAATGCGATGGTGCGCAAGGTGGCGCCCTGCAGCCCATATTCGGCCACGCTGTCCAGAGTCGCCTCGATCAGATCCTGCCGCCGCCGCTCCTCGCCCTCGCGACGAAACTTGCGGCGGGATGGCGCATTCATTGGCGCAGGATCGGCCGCGTCAGGCATGTCGGCCCACCTTCGCAGGCGATGCAGAGCGCATCCGCCTCGAAGACTTCAACCATGCAGCCCGCGGCCTCCATCGCGGCCTTGGTCTTGGGAAAGCCTGCAACGGCAATGACGTTGAGCGGGCTAGTCGGCAGTACGTTAAGGCTGAGGCCGTTGGAAGCAGCGAACTCCTCGGCATCGCCTTCGACCAGCCGGATGCCGCGTGCCTTCAGCATTTGATAGAACGGGGCCGGCAAAAGCGGCGAATAAACCAGCGCGAGGTCGTCGGCCAACGGGCTGATCACCGACATCAGGTGCAGGCACGCCTCTTCGCCCTGCCACAGCGGCAGATCAAAGCCGTAGACGGAAACGCCCAGCGGCGTCAGCAGGTTGGAAACCTGCTGGATGCCTTCCTGGTTGGAGCGGACACCGCGCCCGATCGCCAGCGTGCGGGCGTCCACCCAGACACAATCACCGCCTTCGACCTGACCAGGAGCCTCGACGCGGCCGAGGATCGGAATGCCCAGCCTTGTGTAGGTTTCCTCATGCAGCGAGGGCTCCCTGGCGCGTAGTGGCTTACCCATGGACAGGATCAGCGCGCCGCGACCGGTCATCAGCGATGGGTCGTGCGTGAACACCGAATCCGAAAGTCCGTCGGCCTTGTCTTCGATCCATTCGATTTCAGCGCCGGAAGCCGCTACCAACTCAGCAAGGGCCGCGTGCTGCGAGGCAGCTTTCGCCGGATTGAACCCCGGGCCATAGTGCCAGGCAGATCTGTCGGCATCGCGCATGGCGTTGGCCGCCGACCGCATCAGCACGCGCCGCAGCGTCGCCGCCATGGACTGTGATCCGAAAGCGCTCATCGGTGCCCTTTTTAGCTGAAAAAAATCGAGAAAATTTCATGAAAGGCTATTTATACACTTGCACAACAAGGCCGCAAGTGCCGTAATGAGCGGGATTGACGGGCTCGCGCTGTTGGGTCCATGCTGAAGTCTGGAGCGGGGCAGTACAGCGTATGTTGATTAGCCGGGTAGACGTTCGACGAGCTGCCATCGACTACACGGAGGTCACCCGTTGAGCACGGCGAGAGTTGCCGCAGCCCCATCCGGTGAGGCGCAAAATGGCGCCGCCGAAGCCATCCACGTCGAGAACCTGCACAAGAAATTCGGTGAGCTGCACGTGCTGAAGGGCGTCTCGCTGTCGGCGGGCGACGGCGAGGTCATCGCCATCATCGGCGGTTCGGGCTCAGGCAAATCGACGCTGTTGCGCTGCATCAACTGCCTGGAGAATCCGACCAGCGGCATCATTCGCGTGAATGGCGAGGAGATCAAGCTGAAGGCCGACAGCCACGGCCATACCGTGCCGGCCGACCGCAAGCAGATCGAACGCATCCGTTCCAAGCTCGGCATGGTGTTCCAGAACTTCAATCTGTGGAGCCACATGACGCTGATCGAGAACGTCATCGAGGTTCCCGTGCATGTGCTGGGCGTCAAGCGCGACGCGGCGATCGCCCAGGCCGAAAAGCTTCTCGTCCGCGTCGGCCTCGCCGAAAAGCGGGATGTCTATCCGGCCTACCTGTCGGGCGGCCAGCAGCAGCGCGCCGCGATCGCTCGCGCATTGGCAATCAATCCGCGCGTCATGCTGTTCGACGAACCGACGTCGGCGCTCGACCCCGAACTGGTCGGCGAGGTGCTGAGAGTGATCGGCGACCTGGCGCGCGAAGGCCGCACCATGGTGCTGGTCACCCACGAGATGAAGTTCGCGCGCGAGGTCGCGACGCATGTCGTCTATCTCTACAATGGACTGGTCGAGGAGGAAGGCCCGCCGGAACAGATCTTCGGCGCGCCCAGATCCGAAAGGCTCAAGCAATTCATTCGCAACATCGGCTAGCAAACCGAGGGCGGAAGAAAACCGGGAACCAACAACAAACTGGGAGTCGTAAAATGAAGACTGTTCTGAAGACGTTCGCCGCAGCGCTGCTGCTCGGCGTCGCCGCCATCGGCATGGCCAAGGCCGATCCGGTCAAGATCGGCATCGCCGCCGAGCCGTATCCGCCGTTCACCTCGCCGGATGCTTCGGGCAAATGGGTCGGCTGGGAGATCGAGTTCATCGACGCCGTCTGCGCCGAGGAGAAGCTCGACTGCGTCATCACGCCCGTCGCCTGGGACGGCATCATCCCGGCGCTGACCACCAAGAAGATCGACCTTATCGTCTCTTCGATGTCGATCACCGACGAACGCAAGAAGACGATCGACTTCTCGGATAAGTACTACAACACGCCGACGGCGATCATCGGACCGAAGGACCAGAAATTCGGCTCCGCGCCGGACGATCTCAAGGGCAAGATCCTGGGCGTCCAGGTATCGACCGTGCATGCCGTCTACGCCAAGAAGCATTTCGGCGCCACGGCATCCGAGATCAAGGAGTACCAGACGCAGGACGAGGCCAACAACGACCTTGCCGCCGGGCGCCTCGATGCGGTGCAGGCCGATTCCATCGCGCTTGGCGAGTTCCTCAAGACCGACCAGGGCAAAGCCTGCTGCGACCTGAAGGGCATGGTGGCTCCGGACGACGAAGTGCTCGGACCGGGCGTTGGCGCCGGCGTGCGCAAGGAAGACACCGAGCTGAAGGAAAAGATCAACGCCGGCATCAAGGCGATCCGCGCCAATGGCAAGTATGACGAGATCTCGAAGAAATACTTCGATTTCGACATATATGGTGGCAGCGGCGCGCATTCGAACTGACGTGGCGATGCCATGCAGCCGGACTGACGCGGCGGTGCCACGCAGTCGGACTGACGACCATCGCATGGGCTGGAAGACAAGGCACTGACGCCAAGTCCTCCAACCCGACCTTTCCCACGCACCCTTGCCGCCGGCGGCTTGCGCCGGCGGATTGAGCCAGCAATCCGGGGGCGAAGCTGATCGATTCATTTCTTCCGGCCTCTGCGGCCGGCATCATCGAACTCCTGTCGCCCGCGCCCGTCGGCTGGGGCGGGACGCTCATGCTTGGGCTGCTGCATTCGCTTGAGATCGCCGTCGGCGCCACGATCGTCGGACTGTTGATCGGAACCGGCGGTGCCTATGGCAAGCTTTATGGCGGCCCCGTGGTGCGCGACCTGCTGGCGGTCTACACGACCATCGTGCGCGCGGTACCGGAACTGGTGCTGATCCTGCTCCTCTACTACGCCGGTACCGACCTGATAAACCAGATGCTGACCGCCATGGGCTATCAGCGGGTCGACATCAGCGGGCTGGTGGCCGGCATCGCGGTGCTCGGTTTCGTCCAGGGCGCCTACTCGACCGAGGTCATACGCGGCGCCATCCTTGCCGTCCCGCAAGGCCAGATCGAAGCCGCCCGCGCTTACGGCATGTCTCCCGGCCTTCTCTTGCGGCGCATCACGTTGCCGGCAATGCTGCCCTTCGCCATTCCGGGTCTCGCCAATCTCTGGCTGATCGCCACCAAGGATACGGCGCTGCTGGCCGTGGTCGGTTTCTTCGAACTGACGTTGGCGACGCGGCAGGCGGCGGGCGTCACCAAGGCCTACCTGATATTCTATCTCGCGGCCGGCATGCTCTATCTGGCCGTGACGCTGTTTTCGAACCTCGTCCTTGGTCGCGTCGAGAAATGGGCGCGGCGCGGCATGCCGTCGATCAAGGAGGCGCGCTGATGGCGAGCGAAGCGGCCATCATCAACAGCGCGGCTCGCGCCTCGCTCTGGCTGCAACCGCATCGCATCGTGCTGATCCTGATTGCGCTGGGGCTGGTGCTGTCCGCTGCGTTCTTCATGCGCTGGGACTGGCTGCCGCAATATTACGGCCTGGCCCTGCTCGGCATCTGGCGCGCGCTGTGGATCCTGGCCGTCACCTGTCTGTTGGGCTTCCTGATCGCCGTGCCGGTCGGATTGGCACAGGCTGGCGGCCCGATCTGGTTCGCGGCGCCGGCGAAGATCTTCTGCACCGTCATCAGGGGAACGCCGCTGCTGTTACAGCTGTGGCTGCTTTACTACGGGCTGGGTTCGTTGTTTCCGCAATATCCGTGGATCCGGGAATCCTGGATGTGGCCCTATCTCAGGCAGGCATGGCCTTACGCCGTCCTGGCGCTGACGCTCTCGTTCGCGGGTTACGAGGGCGAAGTGATGCGCGGCGCCTTTGCCGGCGTGCCGAAGGGGCAGCTCGAAGCCGCACGTGCGTTCGGCATGAGCCGCTGGAAGATCTTCCGGCGTATCTGGCTGCCGCAGGCCTTCTACCGGGCGCTGCCGACGCTGACGGGGGAAACCGTGCTGCAGTTGAAATCGACGCCGCTGGTGGCTACCATCAGCGTCATCGACATCTTCGCCGTTTCGTCGAAGGTCAGACAGGACACTTACCTCACCTATGAGCCCTTGCTGCTGCTTGCCTTGATCTATATGGCGATCACCGGCATTCTGGTCTTCGCCTTCGGCAGGATCGAGGCGCGGATTCCGAACAAGATCGGCTAGGGACCTAGTGAGTAGGGGTTAGTGAGTAGGAAGTGGCTAGCCGCCACCACCCATTGCTGACTACTCACTACTCACCACTCACTAAAGGCAGTCGCCATGCAACTCAGTCTCGAACAGGCAACCGGGCTGTGCCGCATGGCGGCGCTGGGTGCGGGCGCCAACGAGGAAGCGGCGCAATCGCTCACCGCCTCGATCATATCGGCCGAGGCGGAAGGACTCTCGACCGTCGGGCTGTCGCATTTCATCGACTATCTCGAAGCGCTGGAGGCCGGCCGCATCGACGGCAATGCCGAGCCGGTGATCACCCGGCCGGCGCTAGCAGTCTATCTTTCCGATGCGCAAGGCGGGCTGGCGCATACCGGCTTCGACCGCACGCTCGACGAGCTCGCCAAGGCGGCAAGACTGTTCGGCGTCGCCATCTTTTCGCAGAAGAATGCCTATACATGCGGCGCCCTCGGCTACTTTACCGGAAGGCTGGCAGCGCAGGGGCTAGTCTCCTTCGCCGCCACCAACGGTCCCGCCGTGCTTGCCGGTTCGGGCTCGGTCAAGCCGGTCTATTGCACCAACCCGATGTCCTTCGCCGCACCCGCCGCCGACGGCCCGCCGCTGGTCATCGACCAGTCATCGAGCGCCACCGCCTTCGTCAATATCCGCAAGGCGGCCGAGGACGGCAAGAAAATCCCCGAAGGCTGGGCGCTCGATGCCAGCGGCAATCCCACTACAGATCCGGCCGCAGCCATGAAGGGCGCCATGCTCGCCTTCGGTGGCCAGCGCGGCGCCAACATCGCGCTGATGGTCGAGGTGCTGGCGGCGGGTCTATCGGGGGCAAACTGGTCGCTCGATGCGCCCTGGTTCACCGGCGGCCCGGACAATCCCGGCACCGGCCTGTTCGTGCTGGCCGTCGAGCCCAAGCTGCTCGATCCGGATTTCGAGCAGCGGATGAAGGATCAACTCGATCGGCTGCGCCGGCGCTACGGCGTGCACATACCGGGCCGCTCCCGGGCCGAGGCGGCGGAGAAGGCCGCGGCACGGGGCATCAAGGTCTCCAAGGCCGTGGTGCAGCGCATTTCCGAATTCGCCGAGCGCTATTCGGCCTGAAATAAATTCTTCTTTTCAGCTCATCAGCCGCCGGCGCTTGCCCGCGGCATGGCCATGCGTGTTTTTTTCGCGCGCGGTCTGAACCTTTTCGAGCGTCGGGGCGACCAATGCTTGTCCAGGGCAGGATGAGCTTGCCGATCCAGACCGGGGAACAGCACGTCACATCGAAATCTGCTCCACGCCAAGGCATGGCCTTCGCGTCCCGGAGAAACCAACCTCAGTGAAAAGGAACCATCATGACCAGCACCAAGACCACCATTCTGACCGCCGTCCTTCTCCTCGGCTCGTTCATGGGCGCGACCCAGGCGGCCAACCTGAAGGCCGCGCCGGTCAAGCCGTCCAGTCCAGGCGTCATTGCCGCGCCGGGCGGCGGCGCTACCGAGGACCACTATTGCAAGAACGGTCACGCGAAATTCGCCAGTTGCAGCGCCGATTTCATCGCGGCCTGCAAGAAGGTCGGTGGCACCATGTCGGATGTCCAGGGCTGGGGTGGGCGTACTTGCTTCACGCCCTCCTGATACCGTCTCAGGTCAGGCCGCTCCGTTGGCCCCTGGCTTCGCATGGATGTCATCCGGAAAACCCCGCCTCGGCGGGGTTTTCTGCGTCATCCAAGGCGTTCTGAAGCGCTTTTGTCCCGACGCAATTCCCAAGCTCTTTTCCTGGGAAAGCCGCTTCACACTTTTCCTGGAATTGCTCTGAGAACCAGGGCGGCAGCGACGACGCGTCACCCTTTGCGTTTGACGCGAAACGGATTATGAAACGGCTTCAGCCAAGCTTTCGAGCGCCGGAGCCAGCCATGACCGAAATCCTGCAGACCCCCAAGCTCGTCGTCATTTTCGGCGGGTCGGGCTTTGTCGGCCGCCACGTGGTGCGGGCCTTGGCCAAGCGCGGCTATCGCATCAGGGTCGCCTGCCGCCGGCCCGATCTCGCCGGCCATTTGCAGCCGCTCGGCAATGTCGGCCAGATCCAGCCCGTGCAGGCCAATGTGCGCGTGCGCTGGTCGGTCGACCGCGCCGTGCAGGGCGCCGATCATGTCGTCAACCTGGTTGCCGTGCTGCATGAGAGCGGCCGGCAGAAATTCACGGCCGTGCACGAATTCGGCGCTCGCGCGGTGGCCGAAGCGGCACGCGCAGCGGGCGCCGGCCTGACCCATATTTCGGCCCTGGGCGCCGACCTGGAAGCCGCATCCAACTATGCACGCACCAAGGCGCTTGGTGAAAAGGCCGTTCTGGAGACGATCAAGGACGCCGTGATCCTGCGGCCGTCGATCAATTTCGGACCGGAAGATAGTTTCTTCAACCGCTTCGCCAACATGGCGCGTTATTCGCCGGCACTGCCGCTGATCGGCGGCGGCCATACCAAGTTCCAGCTGGTCTATGTCGGCGACGTCGCCGAAGCGGTGGCGCGCTCGGTCGATGGCAAGGTCAAGGGCGGTCATATCTACGAGCTTGGCGGCCCGCAGGTGCTTACTTTCAAGGAAAGCATGCAGGAAATGCTCGCGGTGATCGAGCGCAAGCGCCTGCTGGTTCCGGTGCCGTGGTGGGTGGCGAACCTGCAGGCGTCGATCCTGGGCCTCTTGCCCAACCCGCTGCTGACCAAGGACCAGGTGCTGCAATTGCGCGAGCATAATGTCGTGTCGGAGGAGGCTGCCAAAGCCAACCGCACGCTCGCCGGCCTCGGCATCCAGCCGCAGGCGCTCGGCACGATCCTGCCAAGCTATCTCTGGCGTTTTCGCGCGGCCGGTCAGTTCCAGCGCAAACCGGCGGTCTGAACATAGGCCGACGGCGGGCGATTACAGGCGCGAAGTGATCCGCATGGGCAGCCCGCCTTGCGGCTGGGTGGTCAGCTTCTGGACCGGCCACGGCCTGGTTTGCGCGATGGAATCGAAGCGGAAACGCGACAGCAGGACGGCGAGCGCGATGATCGCTTCCTGCATGGCGAAGCTGGCGCCGATGCAGACGCGCGGCCCGGCGCCGAACGGCAGATACTGAAAGCGGTCGATCTTTTCGCGGTTTCCCGGATGGAACCGCTGCGGCATGAACGCGTCCGGCCTGTCCCACAGCTTCCTGTGACGGTGGACGACCCAAGGCATGACCAGCACGGCCGCGCGCCTCGGGATGTGGAGATCCCTCCAGTTCTCCGGCTCGATCGGCTCGCGGTTGATCGACGGCGCCGGCGGATAGAGCCTGAGCGCCTCGTCGAAGGCGGCGCGGGTGAGCGGCATGGCGTCCAGCCATCTGGTCGGATCGGGCTCGCGCGCCAGCACGGCATCGATCTCGCGCTCGATCTTTTCCCGCTCCCATGGCGCCTCGGCCAGGCAATAGAGCGTCCAGCCCAAGGCTCGCGCCGTGGTCTCATGGCCGGCACCGATGAAGGTGATGATGTTGTCCTCGACTTCCGAGCGTGTCAGCCCGTCCGGCCCCTCGGCCTTGAGCAGGAGGGTCAGGAAATCCTGCGGCACGGCATCGGCATCGCGCCTGAGTCTCTGTTCGCGTATCTTGACCGTATTGCTGACGATCTTGCGGAAATAGGCCATGGTCTTGCGGCCGCGGATGCGGGTAAGCCGCGGCAGCCATTCGGGCGCGCGCAGCAGGTCTAGCGGATCGACGCGGCCCATGGTCTCGAACAGCCGGTCGATCTCCTTGGCGAAACTGCCCGGCTCCCCCGCGATTTCCCCGGAGAACAGCGTCTCGGCCAGGATGTCGTAGGTCAGCAGCGTCATGTCGTGGGCAATGTCGGAGATGCCGCCATCCTCGTAGCGGGAGGCGAATTCAAGCGTGCGCTTGAGCATCGGTCCCGCGAAACCAAAGATGTGACGCGGCGTGAACACCGGCGCCATCGCCTTGCGCGAACGCTTCCAGACCTCGCCTTCGGCCGTCAGCAAGCCGTCGCGCAGGATCGGCCGCAGGATGAGCTGGCGCACCGTCGCCATCTTGTAGTTCCTGGCATTGTCGACCAGGACATGGCGAATGAGCCCCGGGTCATTGGCGATGACCAGCGGTCCACCGACGCCGTTCACCGAGATCCAGGGCTCGTTGTAGGTCGGCTCTCCCCACAGCTCGAGCGGGTTGCGGTAGACGATGCGCATCATCTCCAGCGTCGAGGGCGGCGATGTGCGCGGCCTCGGCGCCGGCGGAACGAAGGGGGCGGGCTGAGTGTCCATGGCTGCTCCGCTGGCAAGCGCGTCGCGCTAGTCCTTGCCTCCGTTCGATGTAGTGACTGACGCACGGCGCGTCCATGTGGCCTGACGATAAAAGCCCGTGCCCCCGAAGGGACGGAGCGATGCTCCCATCATCTGATTGTGACCGCTCGCCAAACGGCGCGGTCTTGTCCATGACGGCGCTCTGCCGTAGGTCACAGTCACCAACAGATACCGTCAATCGAAGGAGCCCGCCTTGAAGCACCAGTTGAACATCATCATCGGCAGCACCCGCCCGGGCCGGGCCGGGCCGGTTTTCGCTCACTGGCTGGAGCGGTTCGCGCGCGAGCACGGCAAATTCGAACCGGTGCTGACCGACATCGCCGCCTTCGATCTGCCGGTGCTGGACGAGCCGCACCATCCCAGGCTCGGCAACTACCTGAACGATCATACCAAGGCCTGGTCGAAGGCCGTCGATGCCGCCGACGCTTTCGTCTTCGTGGCACCGGAATATAATTACTTCGTCGCACCGGCCATCGTGAACGCGATCGACTATCTCTCGCGCGAATGGAAATACAAGCCCGCCGCCATCTTCAGCTATGGCGGCGTTTCCGGTGGCCTGCGCGCGGCACAGGCGCTCAAGCCGCTGCTGACCTCCGTCGGCGTCATGCCGGTTCCGGAAGGCATCGCGCTGCCGCTGTATCAGAAGCTGCTGGGAACCGATGGCTCCTTCGAAGCGAGCGAGCAGGTGCAGGGCGGGGCAAGAACCATGCTGGAGGAGTTGCTGCGCTGGAGCGAGGCGCTGAAGCCGATGCGCGCCGGCTGATGCAAGCCGGCTCGCCCGCGCCGTAGACAGGCGGAATGTCGGCAAACGACCGAACGGTGGGCGGTTCGGCCTGCGTTTGCCATGCGCTTTGCTGCTGATGCTTTTGATGGCCGCCATCGCGGCAGCCGGCGCCAAGATAGAAGTTCACGATCAAAATTCCTGCGCGACCGGCTGGCTAAGGTCAAAGCCTCTCGCCAATAGCTGGCCGACGGTGCGCTTTTCCGCCCGGAAATGCCTGCAAACCTTGGAAAAACCACCTTTAACGCCTATATCTAGGCCATATTGAAAGCGCGATTCGGGGGCGATTTTTCGCGCTCCACCAGCCGCCTCTAGACAACAGGTTTTCATGAGCGACCAGACTGAGAACGCCAACGGCGCCGAAGCCGAATACGGCGCAGATTCCATCAAGGTTTTGAAGGGCTTGGATGCCGTCCGCAAACGGCCCGGCATGTATATCGGCGACACCGATGACGGTTCGGGCCTGCATCACATGGTCTATGAGGTCGTCGACAACGCCATCGACGAGGCACTGGCCGGTCATGCCGATCTCGTCACGGTGACGCTCAATCCCGACGGTTCGGTCACCGTCATCGACAATGGGCGCGGCATTCCCACCGATATCCATCCCAGCGAAGGCATTTCGGCAGCCGAAGTGATCATGACGCAGCTGCATGCCGGCGGCAAGTTCGACCAGAACTCCTACAAAGTGTCCGGCGGCCTGCACGGCGTCGGCGTCTCTGTGGTCAACGCCCTGTCGGCCTGGCTGAAGCTCAAGATCCGCCGCAATGGCAAGATCTTCGAGATGAGCTTCACACACGGCAATGCCGACGCGCCGCTGAGCGTTACCGGCAGCTATGAACAGGACAAGCAGCCCGGCACCTATGAAGGCCGCAGCGGCAGCGAGATCACCTTCTTTCCGTCGTCCGAGACCTTCACGATGGTCGAATTCGATTTCGGCACGCTGGAGCATCGGCTGCGCGAGCTTGCGTTCCTGAATTCGGGCGTGCGCATCGTGCTGACCGACGCCCGCCACGCCGACGTCGTGCGGCATGAGCTGCACTATGATGGCGGCCTGGAGGAATTCGTCAAATATCTCGACCGGGTCAAGAAACCGCTGATCGACAAACCAATCGCCATCAGGGCCGAGCGCGACGGCATCACCGTCGAAGTGGCCATGTGGTGGAACGACAGCTACCACGAGAATGTGCTGGCCTTCACCAACAACATCCCGCAGCGCGACGGCGGCACCCATCTCGCCGGTTTTCGCGGCGCCCTGACGCGTCAGATCACCGGCTATGGCGATTCCTCGGGCCTGACCAAGAAGGAAAAGGTCTCGCTGATCGGCGACGATTGCCGCGAGGGGCTGACGGCAGTACTGTCGGTCAAGGTTCCCGACCCAAAATTCTCCTCGCAGACCAAGGACAAGCTGGTCTCCTCGGAAGTCCGGCCCGTGGTCGAAGGGCTGGTCAACGAGGCGCTCGGCACCTGGCTCGAAGAACATCCGAGCGAAGGCAAGGTCGTGGTCGAGAAGGTGATCCAAGCCGCGGCGGCGCGCGAGGCCGCGCGCAAGGCGCGCGACATCACCCGCAAGACCTCGCTGGGCGTCACCTCGCTGCCCGGCAAGCTTGCCGACTGCCAGGAACGCGATCCGGCGAAGTCTGAGATCTTCATTGTCGAGGGCGATTCGGCCGGCGGCTCCGCCAAGGGCGGCCGCTCGCGCCAGAACCAGGCCATCCTGCCGCTGCGCGGCAAGATTCTCAATGTCGAGCGCGCCCGCTTCGACCGCATGCTCAGTTCCGACATGATCGGCACGCTGATCACCGCGCTCGGCACGTCGATCGGCAAGGACGAATTCAACGCCGACAAGCTGCGCTACCACAAGATCATCCTGATGACCGACGCCGATGTCGACGGCGCGCATATCAGGACGTTGCTGCTCACCTTCTTCTTCCGGCAGATGCCGGAATTGATCGAACGCGGCCATCTCTATATCGCCCAGCCGCCGCTTTATAAGGTGACGCGAGGCAAGAGCTCGCAATACATCAAGAACGAAAGCGCGTTCGAGGAATTCCTGATCGGCTCGGGACTGGAAGAAGCCTCGCTCACGCTCGGCTCCGGCGAGGTTCGCGCCGGACAGGACCTGCGGGCGGCGATCGACGATGCGCTCGCCGTGCGCCAGCTCATCAACGGCCTGCACACGCGCTACAACAGAGGCGTCGTGGAGCAGGCGGCGATCGCCGGCGGGCTCAATGCCGACGTCGTCGCCGATCTTGGCCGCGCCAATGCGATGGCGGAGCGGATCGCGCAACGTCTCGACATCATTGCCGAGGACACCGAGCGCGGCTGGACCGGCCGGATGTCGACTTCGAATGAGGGTATCGGCGGTTATGTGTTCGAACGCACGGTGCGCAGCGTCAAGGAATACGCCCATCTCGATATGGCGTTGATCAATTCAGCCGATGCGCGACAGCTCGACCGCTACGCGCAGCGGCTCAGCGACGTCTATGGAGCGCCGCCCGTGCTGCGCCGCAAGGATGTCTCGGAACCCATCTCGGGACCGTTGGCACTGCTCAACGCGGTGTTCGCGACCGGCCGCAAGGGCCTGACCATGCAGCGCTACAAGGGCCTGGGCGAGATGAACGCCGAGCAGCTTTGGGAAACCACGCTCGATCCGAACGTGCGTTCGCTGCTGCAGGTCAAGGTGAACGACGCCACCGACGCCGACAGCCTGTTCTCGCGGCTGATGGGCGACGAGGTCGAGCCGCGGCGCGAGTTCATCCAGGACAACGCGCTGTCGGTGGCCAATCTGGACATTTAATCCGGAGTCATCCCGGGACCATTGGCGCGCGTCGGTCGCGCCAGTGTTTCCCTTGCGAGATTCATTCGAACCGCCGGAACGGAAGCTTCTTTCCAGCATTGTGACAGTATCGATCACAATTCCTGGCGAAGGAGGCTCCCATGGGACGCGGCATCTTGCTCTGGTTACTCGGGGTTCCAATCCCGATCATCCTTCTCATCATGCTTTTCGCGCGATAGGGGGCTGTCATGCAGTCCACCCTGTCGATCACGGATGATCCCGGCGCGGTGGAATCGTCCGCCACCGCTATCAGCTGGGGTCCGATCATCGCCGGTGCCTTCGCCGCCTCGACATTGACCTTCATCCTGATGCTGCTCGGCTCCGGCCTGGGGTTGAGCATGGTCTCGCCATGGTCGGGCTCAAGCGCCTCTATCACCAGCTTCGCGGTTTCGACCGCGGTCTGGCTGATCGTCGTGCAATGGCTGTCATCCGGCCTCGGTGGCTATCTTGCCGGCCGGCTGCGCACCAAATGGGTGGGCGTGCATACCGACGAGGTTTATTTCCGGGATACGGCTCATGGCTTCCTGGCATGGGCGCTGGCGACGCTGCTGGTCGTCGGCGTACTCGGCTCGGCGCTGTCGGCGGCTGTGGGTTCCGGCGTCCAGGCTGTATCCAGCGTGGCCGCCGGCGCCGCCCAGGGCGCTTCGGCCGGTGCATCGGCCAATGCAGGCGGGGCATCGACGGACAATGCCACATCCTATCTGGTGGACTCGTTGTTCAGGCCGGCGGACGCGGCGAGACTGGCGGCAGCCAATCCGCAAAACGACGCGGCGGCGGCGGCGCAGGCATCGCGCATCCTGGTCGCCAGCGCTGCGGCTGGCGAGGTTTCGCCCGAGGACAAGACATACCTGTCGCAGCTGGTCGCGGCACGCACCGGCCTGTCGGAAGCAGACGCCAAGACGCGTGTCGATACGCTGCTGGCAAAGGCGCAGGACGCCAAGGCCAAGGCCCAGCAGGCGGCCGATACCGCCAGGAAGGCGAGCGCCACATTTGCGCTTCTCGGCGCCCTGTCGCTGGTCATCGGCGCCTTCATCGCCAGCGCCGCGGCCGCCCTCGGCGGCAGGCAGCGCGACGACGAGGAGGCCGTGTTCCTGACCAGCCGTTGAACATCGTCCCAAGTCCAAAACTGAAGAAGCCCGGCGAGCCGGGCTTCTTCATGCGGACGATCTGACCGGGTCAGTGATCCATGGCCTTGACGATTTCCTCGGTCATCTTCTTGGCGTCGCCGAGCAGCATCATGGTGCCGTCCTTGTAGAACAGCGTGTTGTCGATGCCGGCATAGCCGGAGCCGAGCGAGCGCTTGACGAACAGGCAGGTGCGCGCCTTGTCGACGTCGAGGATCGGCATACCGTAAATAGGTGAGCTCTTGTCATCCCGCGCGGACGGGTTGGTGACGTCGTTGGCGCCGATGACATAGGCGACGTCGGCCTGCGCGAATTCGGAATTGATGTCCTCGAGCTCGAACACTTCGTCGTAAGGCACGTTGGCTTCGGCCAAGAGCACGTTCATGTGGCCCGGCATGCGGCCGGCCACGGGGTGGATGGCGTATTTGACGTCGACGCCATTGGCCTTGAGC
Organism: Mesorhizobium sp. B2-5-3; assembly: GCF_006441005.1. Taxonomy (NCBI): domain Bacteria; kingdom Pseudomonadati; phylum Pseudomonadota; class Alphaproteobacteria; order Hyphomicrobiales; family Phyllobacteriaceae; genus Mesorhizobium; species Mesorhizobium sp. B2-5-3. Next base: position 69,987 of record NZ_VFUS01000018.1, on the reverse strand, counting down.
TTGTCGGCCATCTCGCGCAGCGCATGCTGCGCCTGGGCGACCGCCATGCCGTAGCCCGGCACGATGATGACCTTCTGCGCGTTCATCATCAGGTAGGCGGCGTCATCGGCCGAGCCCTGCTTGACCGTGCGCTCGATCCCATCATCAGCGCCCGCGGCCGCAGTCTCACCACCGAAGCCGCCGAGGATGACGGAGATGAAGGAGCGGTTCATGCCCTTGCACATGATGTAGGACAGGATGGCGCCCGACGAGCCGACCAGGGCGCCGGTGATGATCAGCGCCAGATTGCCGAGCGTGAAGCCCAGAGCCGCGGCCGCCCAACCCGAATAGGAGTTGAGCATCGACACCACGACCGGCATGTCGGCGCCGCCGATGGGGATGATGAGCAGCACGCCCAGCCCAAGCGAGGCGGCAACGATGAGCCAGAAGACGAGCTTCGATTCGGTGGTGACCAAAAGCACGATCAGCACGACCAAGGCGATGCCAAGCGCGATGTTGATGAAATGGCGGCCGCCGATCATGATCGGCTTGCCCGACATGCGCCCGTCAAGCTTCAGGAAGGCGATGACCGAGCCGGTGAAGGTGATGGCGCCGATGGCCACACCCAGGCTCATTTCGACCAGCGCCTGGGCGTGGATGTCGCCCGCCATGCCGATGCCGAAGCTTTCCGGCGCATAGATGGCGGCGGCAGCGACCATCACGGCGGCAAGGCCGACGAGCGAATGGAAGGCGGCGACCAGTTGCGGCATCGAGGTCATGGCGATGCGCCTGGCCGTGACGGCGCCGACGCCGCCGCCAATGGCAAGGCCGAGCACGATCAGGCCGAAACGGCCGGCCGATGGCGTGGCCAGCGCCAACGTGGTGGCGATGGCGATGCCCATGCCGATCATGCCGTAGAGATTGCCTTGCCGGCTGGTGGTCGGGTGCGACAGGCCGCGCAGCGCCAGGATGAACAGAATGCCGGAAACCAGATAGAGGAAGGAGGCGAGATTGACGGTCACGTCACTTGTCCTTCTTCTTGTACATTGCCAGCATGCGCTGGGTGACGAGGAAGCCGCCGAAGATGTTGACCGACACCAGCATCAGCGCGACGAAGCCGAAGCCCGCGGCGACGCCCGAGGCGGCGATGCCGACGGCAAGCAGCGCGCCGACGACGATGACCGAGGAGATGGCGTTGGTGACGGCCATCAGCGGCGTGTGCAGCGCAGGGGTCACCGACCAGACGACGTAATAGCCGACGAAGATCGCCAGCACGAAGATGGCCAGGCGGAAGACGAAGGGATCGATGGCGCCGCCCGACAGCGCGTGCGCGGCGTCGCCCGCCGCCTCGGCGCCGCCGGGAGCATTTGCCAGGTTCTGCACCGCCAGCCGGACGGCGGCACTTGCCTGGTCGAGCTGGTCGAGGGCTTTCTGCAAGGTCTGATCCATCACGCGGTCCCTTTCGGCTTGGGCGAGGGCGACTTGGGCGGCGAGGGCTTGGATGCGGCGGCTTTCCTGGGCGCGGCTTTCTTGGGCGCCGAAGCATCGGCGACCATTGTGCTGGCCGGGATCGCCGGCGGTTCGATATATTGGCCCTTTGGCGGCTGCTGGTCGGCCTTGGCGAAGGCCGGATGGACGATCTTGCCGCCGTCGGTCAGCATGGTCGCCTTGACCAGGTCGTCATCGCGGTTGATGGCAAGCGTCTTCGTCGCCTTGTCGACCAGGGTCTCGAGGAAAGCAAAAAGGTTCCTGGCGTAGAGCAGCGAAGCGGAGGCCGCGACGCGGCCCGGCACGTTGAGATGGCCGACGATCTTGACGCCCTTGGCCGTCGTCACGACCTTGCCAGGCACAGCGCCCTCGACATTGCCGCCGCGCTCCACCGCAAGATCGACGATCACCGAACCAGGCTTCATCGAGGCGACCATGTCAGCCGACACCAGCCTCGGCGCCGGGCGGCCGGGGATCAGCGCCGTGGTGATGACGATGTCCTGCTTGGCGATGTGCTCGGCGGTCAGCGCCGCCTGCTTGGCTTGGTATTCCCTGGACATCTCCTTGGCGTAGCCGCCGGCGGTCTCGGCCGCCTTGAACTCTTCGTCCTCGACGGCGAGGAACTTTGCGCCAAGCGAGGCGACCTGTTCCTTGGCGGCGGGGCGCACATCGGTCGCGGTGACGACCGCGCCGAGCCGGCGCGCTGTGGCGATCGCCTGCAGGCCGGCAACGCCGACGCCCATGATGAACACCTTGGCGGCAGGAACAGTGCCGGCCGCCGTCATCATCATCGGCAGCGCCCGGTCATATTCGGCAGCGCCGTCGATCACCGCCTGGTAGCCGGCAAGGTTAGCCTGCGAGGACAAGACGTCCATCGACTGGGCGCGCGTGATGCGCGGCATGAATTCCATCGCAAAGGCCGTCAGCCCGGCCTTGGCCAGCGCCGCGACGGCGGCATCGTTGCCATACGGATCCATGATGGCGATGACCGCAGCGCCTGACTTGTAGCTTTTCAGCTCCGCATCAGTCGGCCGGCGCACCTTCAGCACCACGTCGGCCTTGGCCACATCGCCGGCCTCGCCGATCGAAGCGCCCGCCTTGGCGAACTCCTCATCGGGAATGCGCGATCGCGTGCCGGCACCGGCCTCCACAACCACTTCAAGACCCAGGCCGGCCAGCCGTTTCACCGTATCGGGCGAAGCCGCGACGCGCGGCTCGTTCGCATCGAGCTCACGAGGGATGAAAACCGTCTGTCCCACCGCATGATCCTTTCGGCTGGAACCTGTTTGCGCAAAGTGTCGGCCGGGGCGTCCGGCGACGTCAAAGGCAATGGGGTTTTGGAAAGACTATCGCAGAATGAAGGCGCCGACGGCCATGATCAGGACGAACAGGATAGTCGCCGAGAAGAAGCCGCCCGCGAAGAAACCGAAAGCCATCGCCAGAAGTATGGCGCCGCAGAAGAGTGATCCGTATTTGGCCAGCATGAGGAAGCCCGCATAGGTGCGGTCGTGCTCGGCATAGTCCATCTTCGCGCCCAGTTCGACAGGACCGGTCGGCGTGTGCTCAGCCATAGGAATACCCCTTCGAAGACATCTTTCAGGCACATAGCGAAAAGCCGCGCCGAGAGCAATGGCGCTATTGCCGCATCGCAGCCGACAACTGCCTCCAGGGAAATTTGAAGCAAAGCGCCCCTGCGTTCGGCAGAATCGCCGAACCGCTCCGGCTGCTTGTTTTCGCGCAATCCCGGACGAAGCCGGCTGGCGCGTCAACCGCGCTGTCCGTCTTTAGCCGGCGAGGTGCGGAAACAATCCAAGCAGGCCGGCTATGATCAGGTAGAGCGCGACGATGTAGTTCAGCAGCCGTGGCATGACCAGGATCAGCACCCCGGCGATCAGCGAGATAAGCGGCGTGAGCGCGAGCTGGGAAATATGCATGTCGGGGTCCTTTTGGCAGATACGTCGAAATGAAGACGCGGAGCGTCAACGCGCCGCCGTCATCAAAACGCGGATCTGGCCGGAAAGCTCCGGAGCTTTGCAAAATCAGGGGCCTCAGGCGGCCTCACGATAATATTTCGCCGTCGGCACGATAGACAAGGGCGTCAGCCGATTGATGGCCGGATTGGCGAACATCAACCGCTGTTCCATGGGCGTCGACCTGAAGAATGGGAAACGTTCGAGCGTCAGGCGCATATTTTCGCCGGCGGGGATTTCGAACAGGGCGATCCGGGTAAGAACGCCCGGAAACTCCTTAGCCTCGGTCCTCTGCACGGCATTGAAGTAACGAGAATAAAAATTGGAATGCTCGACCTTGACCGGCGTCAGCACAGAGTTCTGGCCAAAATAGAGCGAGGCCACCATGGCAAGCCTGAGTGTCAGAAACGGCAGCACTCCGGGTGCCGGCGCGGCATCAGGATCGGTTGCGAAGCGGGTTCCGTCGATGAAGGTTTCTCCGCGGGCAAGCCGCTCGATCAGTATTTCCGGATAGGCATCAACGGAGGGCGAATTCGGGTGCTCGATGGAAATGTAATGGAAGCGGATTGTGCTCACCAATTCGCCGTAGCAATAGACACCGAATCGGTAGGAATTGGGTAGATTGTCCCAGCGATCCTCGAACATGCCGCTGGCGAGCGGGCCGCACATGCCGGAGCGCAGATAGGACTTATAGCGAAGCCGGTAAATCGCTTCCAAATCCTCGCCCCCGGTAATGAGGCGATAATCGACATGCTCAAGCAGTTGCATCATCGATCGATTCAGCACCGAATCCCCGGCTGTGCTTACCCCGCCAGACGCATTCCTTGTAGCTGTTGCAGCATCCATCGTCTGTCCTCGAATTCGACCTAGGATAGGCTATTCGAGTTGAAATGAGACACAAGCCGAAATTTAGATCTTGTTGATTTACATTCCGTTAACCTTAATGGCCGGGAGCCGCTTGAGAATATCTTACTGAGCAATCGTCCGAGCGATTGCCACTGAGAGGATGTGGATCATGCCTCCGATACATCTGCGTAGTGAGGAAGACCTTTCAGCAGCATTGCGCAAAGCCAAAATCACGGCGGAACCGTATCCTGTCATCGAACGATTGAGTTCGACATCAAAGAGCATCGTGCGACTCGCACGCGCGGGGAATCCAATCGAGCGAAGTCGAAAATTACGGCGCTAACGGACCGTCCGTTTACCGGTGCGACGCAGGTCAGCGGCGAATGGCCAGGTGACATTCGACATCGTCTCGATACCCGACGCACTGAGCGCGGCACCGAACAGGAAGCCCTGCACGAGATCCGGTTTCACTTGCAAGGCCAGGATCTTGAGCTGCTCAAAGGTCTCGACGCCTTCGACAGTCACCGAAAGTCCAAGCGGCCGCGACAGATTGACAATGCCCTTCAGCAGCTCCAGCGAACGCTTGCTCTGGGTGACGTCCATCAAGAAGGAGCGATCGATCTTGATCTTGTCGAGCGGCAGCTTGTGCAGATAGCTCAGGCTCGAATAGCCGGTACCGAAATCGTCAAGTGCGATGCGCACACCGATCTGCTTCAGTTCCTCGATGTATTGACGTGTCAGCGACTTGTCATCGAGCAGCGCCGTTTCGGTGACCTCGATCTCCAGCCGGCCGGCGGCAAGGCCGGAGCTGGCCAGAGCGTCGCGAACCTTCTGGATGACGTCCCGGTTGCGGAAATCCTTGGCGGAGAGATTGACCGAGACGCTGGTGTGGTCCGGCCATTTGGCGCATTCGGTGCAGGCTGCCTGCAGCACGAAGGTGCTGATCTCGGAAATGATGCCCATTTCCTCCGCCAGCGGAATGAAGATGCCGGGCGAAATCGGCCCGAGGTCGGGATGGTCCCAGCGGCACAGCGCCTCGCAGCTGGCGATGCGCATCGTGCTCATCGCCACGATCGGCTGGTAGACGACGCGCAGGGCCTTGCCTTCCACCGCGCTGCGCAGATCCGCCTTCATCAGCTGGCGGTTGCGGAACGCAGCGTCCATGGCGGCCTCGAACAGCCGCCAGCCGTTCTTGCCGAGCTCCTTGGCCTTATAGAGCGCCAGGTCCGCCTTGACGATCATGGCGTCGACGTCGGTATCCCTGACCCGCGACAGCACGGCGCCGGCGCTGGCCTGGATGCGCAGCCCGTGGCCGGCGACGTCCACCTCCCCTTGCAATGCTGCAAAGATCTCGTCGATCTGAAGGGTCAGATGGCTTTCATCCTCTATACGGTCGAAGAAAACCATGAATTCGTCGCCGCCGAAGCGGCTGACGGTGATGCCTTGTCCCGCAATGGCGGCAAGACGCTCGGCCACCGCGTAGATCAATCCATCGCCGATCGGATGCCCGAGCGTGTCGTTGACACTCTTGAAATCGTCGAGGTCGAGCACGGCAAGGCCGCAGAGGCGGTCACGGTCGCCTGACGCCATCGCCTCGCCGATCAGTTCGTGGAAATAGGCGCGATTGGGCAGGCCGGTGAGATTGTCATAGCGCGCCATGAAGCGGATCTTGTCTTCCGCCTCGACGCGCGCCGTCACGTCCTCGAAGGTGATGACCCCGAGTTCCTGGCTGCCTTCGCGGGCGGAGAATTCGTAGTGCTGGCCATTGGCGAGCGAAACCAAGACCTTACGGTCGCGGCCCTCGCGCAATGCACGCGTCAGCTGGGCTTCGATGTAGCGGCAGTCCTTTGGGGCCAGCATGCCGCCCACGACGCCGCGCATCAAGAGACCATGGATTGACCGCCCAAGCAGCGCATCGGCCGATTTGAGCGACATCAGATGCGCGGCCTCGGCATTGGCGACCGCCACCCGACCGTCCGGGCCAAGCATGACGAGGCCATGCGACATGGTATTGAGCGCGCGATCGAATCTGAGCGCGAGCTTCCTCGCTTCCTTGTGGCCGATGACAGCCGAGAAAAGCACATCGCGGACGTGGTCGGCGCTGTTGATCGTGACGAAAGTCAACGGGATGATCATCAGACCGAGAATGACCGAAGGCACATCCATGCGCAGCAAAAGTGCAAGTGCTGCCGGACCAATGAAGGTCACGGAAAAAACCCGCACCATAATGGGAGAGCCGTAGTTCCGGCCAACAACCGTCACCAAGGTCGCGATGGCCAGCGACGTCGCGGCCAGTTCGGCAAAGGGATCGGGATAGACATAGATCGATATGAAGCACAGTGCGCCCAACGTTAGGCCCTGCACGCTGCCCTTGAGGATGTAGTTGCGCTCCCACCGATGCGCCTCCTGGACGTCGGCTATTACACCGCCTGCCTTCCGGAAGGCGCGAATGCCGAAATAGCGGTAAAGGCAGATGGACAGCAGAACAAAAGAGAAAGCCAGGAACAACGGATTGTTCGTGCGCAAGTAGATCATTAGTCCGAGGATCCAGTAGCACACGCCACCGATCACCAGCATGTGGGCGTTGTCGAACAACGACCGCACAAACTGGATATAAACATCCGCTGGGATGTTTTCGGTCTTTGTTCTGCCCATGTCGTCGGCCCAACGCTAGGCCTCGTCATCTCACATCCGCCTTAAGAAAGGCTTAGAACAGCGGTTTTGGGCGGCTTGCCGAAGGCGCGCAAAGCAGGACAGACTGGGAGAATTGGGCTTTAGGTAAACAAGGCCATCACTCGGCGGCCTGGAGTTCCGCCCTCGCTGACGTGCCGGACAGGCGCTCGAGCAGCCTTTGGCGCTCGCCGGCCGCCTTTTGAGCGCTGGCTTGCCGAACATGGCCGTAACCGCGGATGAGTGCCGGGACCGAGACGAGGGCCGTGGCGGCCTCGATGTTGTCCGGCGCCAGCGAGTTGGCGACGCGTTGCAGGTCGGCCTCATATTGCGCCAATAATTGCCGCTCCATGCGCCGCTCGGCGGTGTAGCCGAACAGGTCGAATGCTGTCCCGCGCAGGCCCTTCAGCGCCGCCAGCATGCGGAACCCTTTCATCATCCAGGGACCGAAGCTCGATTTCCTCGGTTTGCCGTCATTGCCGCGACGGCCCAGAATCGGCGGCGCCAGATGGAATTCGAGTTTTTCGTAACTCTGGAACTGCTTGCCGAGTTCGGCGGCGAAGGAGCCGTCGGTATAGAGCCGCGCCACCTCGTATTCGTCCTTGATCGCCATCAGCTTGAACAGGTTCCTGGCCGCCGCTTCCGTCACGGCGCTCGAACCGGGCGCGGCCTTGGCTTCGGCCGCGCGCAGGGCAGCGATCCTGCCGGCGTAGCGCTTGCCATAGGCGGCGTTCTGATAGGCGGAAAGGAAAGCGATCCGGCGGGCAATGATTTCGTCCAGCGTCTGGGCAATCGTGGCGGGTTGGCCGTCCTTGCCCGGCTGGACGAGGCCACGCACGAAATCCGGCTGATGCGCGGCGCGGCGGCCCCAGCGGAAGGCGGCGATATTCATCCCCACCGCCTCGCCGTTCAATTCGATCGCCTTTTCGACGGCTTGCGCCGACAGCGGCAGACCGCCATGCTGGAAGGCGAAGCCGAGCATGAACATGTTGGCGCCCAGCGAATTGCCGAACAGGGCGGTGGCTGTGCGGGTGGCGTCGAAGAAATGCGCCTTGTCGTCGCCGGCAGCAGTGCGGATCGCCTTCTTCAAGCGCTCGATGGGCAGCGAGAAATCGGCCGAGCGGGCAAACTCGCCCGGCATGATCTCGGCAGTGTTGGCGAGGAAGATGGTGTGGCCCTCGCGCACCGCGGCCAGCACCTTCTTGGCGCCCGACACGACGAGATCGCAGCCGAGCACGAGATCGGCTTTGCCGGCCGAGACACGGATGGCATGGATGTCATCGGGCGTGCGGGCGATGCGGACATGGGTGAACACCGAACCGCCCTTCTGGGCAAGCCCGGCCATGTCGATCATGCCGCAGCCCTTGCCTTCGAGATGAGCCGCCATGCCGAGCACGGCGCCGACGGTGACGACGCCGGTGCCGCCGACGCCGTCGATGATCGCCGCCCAGCCCTGTTCGCCGAGCGGGAATTCGGCGGCTGCTGGAACGCCGTCGAGCGGATCGGTCTTGCCGGCGATGCCTTCGGCCTTGCGGATCTTGGCGCCATGCACCGTGACGAAGGACGGGCAGAAGCCATTGACGCAGGAAAAATCCTTGTTGCAGCTCGACTGGTCGATCCGGCGCTTGCGGCCGAACTCGGTCTCCACCGGCTGGATGGAGACGCAGTTCGATTGGACGCCGCAGTCGCCGCAGCCCTCGCAGATCAGTTCGTTGATGAAGACCCGCTTGTCGGGATCGGGAAAGGTTCCGCGCTTGCGACGGCGGCGCTTTTCGGCGGCACAGGTCTGGTCGTAGAGCAGGATCGAAACCCCGCTAACGCCGCGCAGCTCGCGCTGGACGAGATCGAGATCGTCGCGGTGATGGATGGTGGCGCCGGCCGGGAACTCGACCTTGCCGGCATATTTGTCGGGTTCGTCTGTGACGACGGCGATGCGCTCGATCCCTTCGGCTCGCACCTGCCTGGCGATCATGTCCACCGTCAGGCCGCCTTCATGCGGCTGGCCGCCGGTCATGGCCACCGCGTCGTTATAGAGTATCTTGTAGGTGATGTTGGCGCCCGACGACAGCGCGAAGCGGATCGCCAGCGTGCCGGAGTGGTTGTAGGTGCCGTCGCCGAGATTCTGGAAAATGTGGTCGCGCTTGGAAAAGGGCGCCTGGCCGACCCACTGCGCGCCCTCGCCACCCATGGCGGTGAAGCCGACAGTATTCCTGTCCATCCACAGTGCCATGAAATGGCAGCCGATGCCGGCCGCGGCGATCGAGCCATCCGGCACCTTGGTCGAGGAATTGTGTGGGCAGCCGGAGCAGAAGAAGGGCGTGCGGGAGCCGATGTCCGACGCGTCTGCGAGCATGGCCTGGAACTGGCGCAGCTTCGCCACCCGCGCTGAAATCTCTTCCGACGGACCGATGGTTTTCACGATCCTTTCGCCAAGGGCAATGGCGATTTCGTTGGGGTCGAGCGCGCCCTTGGCCGGAAACAGCCAGTCGCCGCGCTCGTTCTTCTTGCCGACGATGACGGGCTGCGTGGCGGTGCCGTAGAGGCTCTCGCGAAGCTGCACCTCGATCAGCGAACGCTTCTCCTCGACGACGACGATGGTGTCGAGGCCGCGCGCGAACTCGGCAATGTGCTGGAAATCGAGCGGCCAGGGGCAACCGACTTTGAACAGCCGCACGCCGATGCGGCCGGCGGCCGCCTCGTCGATGCCGATATCCTCGAGCGCCTGGCGGACGTCGAGATAGCTTTTGCCGATGGTGATGATGCCGATCCTGGGATTGCGGCCGCCCGAATAGACGACGCGGTTCAGCCCGTTGGCATGGATGAAGGCCGACGCGGCGGCGCGCTTGTACTCATGCAGCCGCTCCTCCTGACCGAGCATGTCGATCTCGTGGCGGATGTTGAGGCCGCCGGGCGGCATGTCGAACTCGGGATTAACGATGTTCAGACGCTCGATCGAGGCATCGACCGAGGCCGTCGATTCGATGTTGTCCTTGACGCATTTGATGGCCGCCCATGTGCCGGCGAAGCGCGACATGGCAAAACCGTAGAGCCCGTAATCGATTATCTCCTGGACACCGGCCGGGTTGAGGATCGGCACCATGGCGTCGACGAACAGGAATTCGGTGGCATGCGCGTTGGTCGAGGATTCGGCCATGTGGTCGTCGCCCATCAAAGCGAGCGCACCGCCATGTTTCGACGAGCCGGCCAGATTGGCGTGGCGGAAGACGTCGCCGGAGCGGTCGACCCCCGGACCCTTGCCGTACCAAACCGAAAAAACGCCGTCATGGGTGCCTTCGCCCAGCAGTTCCGTCTGCTGCGATCCCCAGCAGGCGGTAGCGGCGAGTTCCTCGTTAAGGCCGGGCTGGAAGACGATGTCGGCCTGGGCGAGCTGTTTTTTTGCCTTCCACAGCTGCATGTCGAGGCCGCCCAGCGGCGAACCGCGATAGCCGGAGACGAAGCCGGCCGTGTCCAGGCCCGCGCGGCGGTCGCGCTCGCGCTGCATCAGCAGCATGCGGATGACCGCCTGGGCGCCGGACAGGAAGATGCGTTCCTTCCCCAGGTCGAACTTGTCGTCGAGCGCGACGTCGTGCAGCGTCATCAGGCATTTCCTCTGCGGAGGCCGCGCGGGGGCAGGCAGCCAGCGTCGGGATCGGATGACGCATCCTTTCTCCCCTTGCAAGACAGGTCAAACGAAATCGGACGTGACAGGCAACGCGCAACGAACGATCCGCCGTCATCCCTTGCCCGGTATGAAATCGCCCCGCGAGCAATGTCCGGCGTACGAAAATCTCGCTTGCCTTTCGGCTTGGCGGCGAGCGTCAGGTGCCCTTGGAGCAGTCGGGCTTCGGCTCGCCCGGCAGCTTGCCGTCGGGGTGGCCTACGAGATCGGGATTGGCGGTGTAGAGCTGGTCAATGACGAGCGGCCGGTCGGGCAGGATGGACTGGTCTTCGGTGGACATCAGCGTGGTGTCGATCTTCTGCAGGACCGCGCCGTCGGAACCCTTGATAGCGATGGCGATCGTATAAGGCTTGTTCTTGACGACGCAGGTCAAAGCCGGGCTCTCCAGCGTCACCTTGTCGAGCTTGGGCCAGACCTTCTGCTCGACCACCAACGGCGCGCCGCCGGCCGGATCCTGGAAGCTGGCGACCGCGACCTGGCCCTCTCCCATCGGCCGCAGGGGCCGCAGCGTCACGACATAGGTCGCCCTGGCAAGACGATAGTTGAAGACGAATATCTTGCCCGAAATCTCGAACAACTTGCCTTCACCGTCCTTAGCGGTGTCGCGGCAGGCGCCGAGCGCCATCGCCGCGATCAGCGCCATGCCGAGCAGGGCTGAACGAGAGCTAATCCTGGACATTGTTGACCTCATTGGCCGCCCTGCGGCGGCGATAGTGGCGGCTTGCCTTCTGGCGGTTGCCGCAGACCGCCATGTCGCACCAAAGGCGGCTGGAATTACGGCTGCGGTCGACGAACAGCCAGGTGCAGTTGGGACAGATCCTGAGCCTGGCGACCGTGTCCTCGCGCAGCAGCGACAAGGCGGAAACCGCCAGCGCCGCCTCGAAAGCGATCGGCGTTGCCGGATCGCCGAACGGCTTTCCGGGCGCTGCAATCTCGGTCCGGCTGCCGGCAAGACCGCCGGCGCAGGCCCCCAGCAAGCCTGAGAGATGATCGGTGGCGACGGCGCCCCTCAACACGGCGTGGCGAAACAACCGGTCCGTCGCCTCGCGGATCGCCAGCACGACAGGCGCGATTGCAGCCGGCGCGGAGACCGCCAGCCGCCTGCCGCCAAGCTCGGCGGCGCGAAAGCCGCTCGCCGCGTCCGCGAAGCGGGCGATCTCGCGCGGATCGTCAAAACGGTCGAAGGTCCTCTCGGGATCGGCACGCAGCACGACGGTGTTAGCCGTGTCGAGCGCGAGCAGGCCGCCGGTGAAGCGGTGCGGGGTCCAGGATACCGTCATGTCCGAAATCTAACCGATAAATGGCATTTGACAAGTTAGATTCGACGATGCAAGTCTGCCCTGAAGCGGGTATTGCCGCTCTCTGTCTGGAGCGTATCGTCGTCCCAAAGCCGCTATGCGCTTTGGGCGACATGCCCCGAGGATTTTCGCATGCTGTATCTGTTCCAGCAGGTCCTGAACGGGCTGCATTCAGGCGCACTCTATGCGCTGCTGGCGTTCGGCTATGTGCTGACCAACGGCATCCTGCACCGCACCAACCTGGCCTATGGCGCGCTGTTCGCCTTTTGCGGACAGACGATGATCCTGACCGCCGCCTTCGGCTACCAGGTGCTGTGGCTGACGCTGACGGCGGCGGTGGTGCTCGGCATCGCAGCGGCTTTCCTCTACGCCGCGCTTATCAGCAGCGTCCTGTCGCGCAGCGTCTTCGAACCGCTGGCCGACCGCTCGCCCAATGCGATCGTGGTGACCACGCTTGGCATCCTGCTGGTTTTGTCGGAAGCAAGCCGCATCGCCGCCGACACGCATGATTTGTGGCTGCCGCCTATGCTGGCGCAACCTGTCGTTTTCGCGCAGAATGCCGGCTTCAAGGCGACATTGACGCTGATCCAGCTGCTCGATTGCGCCGTGGTGCTGGGGGCGGTGGCGCTTGCGGCTTGGGGCTTTGCCCATTCGAATTTCGGCCGGCGCTGGCGCGCCGTCTCCGACGATCCCAAGGCGGCCGCCATGTGCGGCGTCGACGTGCGCGCCGTGTTCCGCCACGCAGTGCTGTTCGGCGGTTTCTGCGCCGCGCTGGCCGGCGTCATGGCCGGCCTCTATTACGGCAATGTCAGTTTCGGTTCCGGCCTCGTCTACGGGCTCAAGATCCTGTTCGTGACAGCGGTCGGCGGCTATCTCTCGCCGCCGCGGGCGGCCCTGGGCGCTGCCGCCTTCGGCATGGCCGAGTCGCTGTGGGCCGGCTATTTCCCGGTGGAATGGCGCGACGCGTGGATGTACCTGTTCCTCGTCGCCATGCTGGTGCTGATCGGCGCTGGCCGCGACCAGACCAAGATCGTGTGATCCGCATCAGACTTTGGTTGCATGACGCATGCCGTCGATAAGCTTGTTTCGGAAACGAAACGACCGCCTTAAGGCTTTGATTTTCCCCACGAACCCTGCCGGCTGCCGGTTCCGGGTTCCCAAGCCGTGCGCCGTCTGCCTGCGCTTCGTCGGCTTCCTCGTCTCACAACCGCGTTGACAGCGCCGCTCCTGTGTTGACCCGTCCTGCCACGCACGGCATACGGTTAGGCCACAGCGGCGCGGCGGAAAACAAGGGGGAGCCGTCGCGCCTCGGCCAACAGGGAGGAATGCATGGCAGGGCTTCTCGCTCTATCCAGGACGATCGACCGTGTGAACGAGTTCATCGGCAAATGGATATCGTGGTTGATCCTGCTGGCAATCCTGGTGAGCGCCGCTAACGCGACCATCCGCAAGGTGTTCGACACCTCGTCGAATGCGTGGCTGGAGCTGCAATGGTACCTGTTCGGCGCCGCCTTCATGCTGGCGGCGGCCTATACGCTGAAGCAGAACGACCATATCCGCATCGACATCGTCTATGGCCTGTTCCCGCGGCGCGTGCAGCACTGGATCGACCTTTTCGGCCATGTCTTTTTCCTGATGCCGTTCGTGACGCTGATGGTGATCTATTTCGTCCCGTATGTGTCGCTGTCGTTCCGCAGCGGCGAAATGTCGAACAATTCCGGCGGGCTGATCATCTGGCCGGCAAAGGCGATCCTGCTGGTCGGCTTCTTCCTGCTAGCGCTGCAGGGCATCTCCGAGATCATCAAGAAGATCGCCATCATGCGCGGCGACATGGACGACCCGACCCCGTTCATATCGGCGCATGAGCAGGCGGAACTCGAAGCCAAGGCACTGGCCGACGAGGTGCGCTCGTGATCGAGTTCATCGCCCAGAACATGGCGCCGATCATGTTCGCCTCGCTGGTCCTCTTCCTGCTGATCGGCTATCCCGTCGCCTTCTCGCTCGCCGCCAACGGACTTTTGTTCTTTTTCATCGGCGTGCTGGTCTCACCCTATTCGGGCGGCTCGATCAATCTCGCCTGGCCGCTGCTGCATGCGTTGCCGGATAATTTCTACGGCAGCCGGGTGATGTCGAACGACACGCTGCTGGCGATCCCTTTCTTCACCTTCATGGGCATCGTGCTCGAGCGATCGGGGATGGCGGAAGACCTGCTCGATACGATCGGCCAGCTGTTCGGGCCGATCCGCGGCGGGCTTGCCTATGCCGTGATCTTCGTCGGCGCGCTGCTGGCCGCGACGACCGGCGTGGTGGCGGCATCGGTCATCGCCATGGGGCTGATCTCGCTGCCGATCATGCTGCGCTACGGCTATGACCGCCGGCTGGCGTCCGGCGTCATCGCCGCGTCCGGAACGCTCGCCCAGATCATCCCGCCGTCGTTGGTGCTGATCGTGCTCGCCGACCAGCTCGGCCGCTCGGTCGGCGACATGTATGCGGGCGCGCTGATCCCCGGCATCGTGCTGACCAGCCTCTACATGCTCTACATCCTGATCATGACGATCGTCCGGCCGAATTCGATGCCGGCGCTGCCGCTGGAAGCACGCACGCTCGGCCATGGCGTCGTGTCGCTGCTGGTGGCGTTGCTGGCGACGGTGGCGATCTCCTACGCGGCCTACCGCTATCTCGCACCGACCCATGGCGACAATGCCGACATCCTCGGCGCCAGCATCGGCGTGGCCGTGATCTATATCGTTGCGATCGCCGATCAGCGCCTGAAAATCAACATGATGTCGCGGCTGGCGCAGCAGGTCGTGATCGTGCTGATCCCGCCATTGGCGTTGATCTTCCTGGTGCTGGGCACCATTTTCCTTGGCATCGCCACTCCAACCGAGGGCGGCGCCATGGGCGCTGTCGGCGCGCTGGCGATGGCGGCGATCAAAGGCCGGCTGTCGCTCGACGTGGTCAGGCAGGCGCTCGCTTCGACGACAAGGCTGTCGTCCTTCGTGCTGTTCATCCTGATCGGCGCGCGCGTCTTCTCCCTCACCTTCTACGGCGTCAACGGCCACATCTGGGTCGAGCATCTCTTGACCTCGCTGCCGGGCGGCGAGGTCGGCTTCCTGATCGGCGTCAACATCCTGGTCTTCGTGCTTGCCTTCTTCCTCGATTTCTTCGAACTGGCCTTCATCATCGTGCCGTTGCTGGCACCGGCCGCCGACAAGCTCGGCATCGACCTGATCTGGTTCGGCGTGCTTCTGGGCGTCAACATGCAGACCAGCTTCATGCATCCACCCTTCGGCTTCGCGCTGTTCTACCTGCGCTCGGTCGCCGCCCGGGTGCCCTATCTCGACCGCTTGACCGGCAAGCAGATCGCGCCGGTGACCACGGGCCAGATCTATTGGGGCGCCGTGCCGTTCGTCTGCATCCAGGTGATCATGATCGGGCTCACCATCGCCTTCCCGCAAATGGTGATGCACTACAAGGGCACAGCGGTCGATTCCGGCACGATCGACTATACGGTGCCGGAGGTGCCGGGACTGACGCCGCTCGGCACGCCGCCGGCCGGGAGCGGAACCGCACCCGCCACTCGCGCCCCGCCGCCCGCCGCGCCTGCCGCGCCCGACCTGTCGCAACCGCCGAACTTCGGCGACACGGCGCCCGCCAAACCGGCGGCACCACAGCCGGATCTGTCGCAGCCGCCGAATTTCAACTGATGCCGGAGGTCGCAAAACCATGAAAGCGGTACGGCTGGAAGCGGTTGGCAGCATCACGCTGCGCGAGGTCGCCGAGCCGGTTCCCGGGCCTGACGATCTGCTGGTGCGCATCGAGGCCTGCGGCGTCTGCGGCACGGACCGGCATCTCTTCCACGGCGAGTTTCCCTGCCGGCCGCCGGTAACACCCGGACATGAGTTCTCCGGCATCGTCGAGGCAATGGGACATTCCGTGAGCGGCTTCTCGATCGGCGACCACGTCACCGGCGATCCCAACATCGCCTGCGGACGCTGCCGCCATTGCCATGCCGGCCGCATCAATTTGTGCAGCAATCTCAATGCCATCGGCATCCATCGCGACGGCGGCTTCGCCGACTACGTCGTGTTGCCGCAGAAACAGGCCTTCATCCTGCCCGCGGACTTGAAGCCGACGCACGGCGCCTTCTGCGAGCCTCTCGGCTGCTGCCTGCATGGCGTGGATCTGGCCGAGATCAAGCCCGGCTCCTCGGTCGCCATACTTGGCGGCGGCGTGATCGGCCTGCTCACAGTGCAACTGGCAAGGCTTGCAGGGGCGACGACCATCATCCTGTCGACGCGACAGGCATCACGGCGCGCACTGGCCGAGGAGCTCGGCGCGACGGCAACGGTCGACGCAAGCGCCGCCGACGTCATCGATGCCATCTCCGGGCCAGCGGGACTGGTGCCCGGCGGTGTCGACGTGGTGCTCGAATGTGCCGGTGTCCAGGAAACGGTCGAGCAGTCGCTGCGGCTGGCGAGGGCCGGCGGTACGGTCGTCATTGTCGGCGTGGTGCCGCAAGGCATGAAGGCGGCGTTCGAGCCCTTCGATCTTCTGTTTCGCGAGTTGAAGGTTCTCGGCTCCTTCCTCAACCCCTACACGCACCGCCGCGCCGCCGAGCTGATCGCTTCGGGCGCGATCGAGATCGACCGGCTGATCTCCAGGCAGGTGCCGCTGGAAGAGGCCGCCGCGGTAATCGCCAACCCGCCTGCCGCCGGCGAGGTCAAGGTGGTGGTGGTGCCGGACCGAGGCTGAGTGCCGCTGTCGCTTCGAACCCGTTCGACCCCCGGCGCTGCGGCGCAAGTTTCGACGCCTTCGACTATCGATGTTTCCAGCACCGACGCCCAACGAATAAACCCCGGACTACCGAGTCCGGGGTCTTCGAAATAAGGCAGAAAAACCTTACAGCTTGCCGTTGCGCTGCTGGACCATCATGAAGGTGTCGTAATTGTACTCGGCCACCTGCGCCCAGAGATAGTGCTCCTTACGGAAGCCCTTGATCGAGTCCCAGATCTTCTTGAACGGCGCGTTCGAGGCTTCCATTTCGGCGTAGACCTCATTGGCCTTCTCGAAGCAGGCGGACATGATCTCCTGGCTGAACGGACGCAGTTTGGCGCCGCCGGCCACCAGCCGCTTCACCGCCGCAGGATTGAGATAGTCGTATTTCTGCAGCATGTTGGCATCGGCGGCTTGCGCGGCGGTATGCAGCAGCGACTTGTAAGTCGGCGAAAGTTCTTCATATTTCGCCTTGTTGAACATCAGGTGGACGGTCGGGCCGCCTTCCCACCAGCCTGGATAATAGTAGTAGGGCGCGACCTTGTAGAAGCCGAGCTTCTCGTCGTCATAGGGGCCGACCCATTCGGCTGCGTCGATGGTGCCCTTTTCAAGCGCCGGGTAGATGTCGCCGCCGGCGATCTGCTGCGGCACGACGCCGAGCTTCTGCACAACCTTGCCGGCGAAGCCGCCGATGCGCATCTTGAGGCCGGAAAGGTCGGCCACCGTGTTGATCTCCTTGCGGAACCAGCCGCCCATCTGCACGCCGGTATTGCCGCCAGGCAGGCCGAACAAGCCTTGCGTGGCGAGAAATTCGTTGAACAGGTCGATGCCGCCGCCATGATAGTGCCAGGCATTCATGCCGCGCGCGTTGAGCGAGAACGGAACCGCCGCGCCCAGCGCCCAGGTCGGATCCTTGCCCCAGTAATAATATGCCACCGTGTGGCAGGCCTCGACCGTGCCGGCGGTCGTGGCGTCGGCCGCCTGAAGGCCGGGCACCAGTTCGCCAGCGGCGAAGACCTGGATCTGGAAATTGCCGTCGGTGGCTTCCGAAAGCATCTTTGAGAAGACCTCGGCGCCGCCATAGATCGTGTCGAGCGATTTGGGAAAGGACGACGCCAGCCGCCAGGTCACCTTTGGATTGGACTGGGCTATGGCCGGCGCGGCGAGCGTGGCGGCGGCCGCGGCGGCGCCAACGCCGGTCGTCCCGGCCTTGCGGATGAATGAACGACGATCCATGAAGTCCTCCCTTTTGGATCAACAAACCGACGTGCGGCGCATGCTCGATGTCCCGCACGGCTGGGCGAAACAATACACGGGCAAGGAGTCGAGTCCAGCGTGGCGGCCTGATTTGACGGCGTGTGCGCAGGGCCTTGCAACTATAGTCTAACGGGCCGTTTGGTGGCCCATCCGACAGACCGAAACTTGTCATGGAAAAATGTGCTGGGATCGCCTATTTTGAAGGCAGGATTCCCCGGCCCAGATGGAAAACAAAGCCAAAATGCAGCAGCCGCTCGTCGCCATATCGACCGACGTCCGTCAATTCGACAACTACACCTGGCATGCCGCCCCACAGCAATATCTGGAGGCGGCGATCGCCGGCGCCGGCGTGTTTCCGGTGCTGGTGCCCTCGTTCGGCGATCGGCTCGATTTCGATGAGCTGCTGTCGTCGGTCGACGGCGTCATGCTGACTGGCTCGAAATCCAATGTCGACCCCTCGCTCTATGGCGGCGATGCCAGCGAGGCGAACGGCCCCTATGACCCGGCACGCGACGCCACCACCTTGCCGCTGATTCGCAAAGCGATCGAGCGTGGCGTGCCGCTGCTTGCCATCTGCCGCGGCATCCAGGAGATGAACGTGGCGCTGGGCGGCACGCTGGGCACTGAAATCCAGGAGCGTGAAGGCTCGCTCGACCACCGCGCGCCGGTGAGCGACAATCAGGACGAACGTTTCGCGATTCACCAGACCGTTTCGATCAAGGCGGGCAGTTGCCTGGCCGGTGTGTTTGGGGCCGGCGACATGAAGGTCAACTCTTTGCACCGCCAGGCAATCGGCCGGCTTGGTTCGAAGCTGCAGATCGAAGCCGTGGCCGACGACGGCACCGTCGAGGCGGTCTCTGTAAAGGATGCCCGCGCTTTCGCGGTCGGCGTCCAGTGGCATCCCGAATACTGGATCAAGTCGGATAGTAACTCGGCCAAGATCTTCCGGGCCTTCGGCGACGCGGTTCGCCTGCATGCGGCTGCCAAGGCCGGCGCCCGCGCGGCGGCGGAGTAATCAGTCGTCGGTGCTCGGATCCCCGGCGGCCGCCAGCGACAGCAGCGGCAGTGCAGGAGCGTAGGATTCGAATCCGTCGCCATCGGCGACCGCGAAGGTGACGATCGGATCGACGCCGTTGACGCTGAAGGCGACCGTGCCGTCCTCCTGCTCGCGCCAGAATTTCGCCCGCTCGATGCCTGGCATGAGTCGGCTACAGTTCGGAGCCACCGTCAAAAGCGACAGGCCGTCCGAGACGATGGCGCCGCGTTTGATTGCGCAAACCCCCTCATCACCATTGGCGACCAGCCTGTAGGTGTCGGGCGGCGCGGCCTCTTCAGCGACGCTTTCGCCAGTGCCGCCATGAAACAGCTGAACGCCGCCAAACAGGGCGGCGGCTCCGATCAGTACGGAAAGCGTTTTCATGGTGATCCTCATCCATGCGTACGGACAGGATGAAGAATGATTTCAAAGGGTTAAGCTGACGTTAATAAATATGGCAGCCCGACCGCTCAGCAGCGCGCCTTCACATGCGCGGTCTCGGGCACAGGTGTGATCGACCGGCGCTCGCTGAACCAGGACACCAGATTGTCGACGCACAGATCCGCCATGGCGCGACGTGTGTGCTCCGACGCCGAACCGACATGCGGCAACAGACTGGCATTGGTCGCGTCAAGCAGCGCCCGCGGCACGTTCGGTTCGTCGGCGAAGACATCGAGCCCGGCGGCGGCGATAGTGCCCTTGGCGAGGGCTGTCGCAAGCGCCGCCTCGTCGACCGTGCTGCCGCGCCCGATATTGACGAAGACGCCGTTGGCGCCAAGCGCCGACAGGATCTCGGCATCGACCGCCTTTTCCGTCGAGGCGCCGCCCGGGACCACCGAAATCAGCGTGTCGACTGCTTCGACGAGGCCCTTCAGCGTCGGATGATAGGGGTAGGACAGGCCCTCGACCCGGCGCCGGTTGTGATAGGCGACGGGCAATCCGAACGCCTCCAGCCGGCGGGCAATGGCGAGCCCGATGCGGCCCATGCCGAAAATGCCGGCGCTGCGGCCGCGCAAGGTAAGCCGGCTCAAGGGATAGTTGCCCTTGCGCTGCCAGCTGCCGTCGCGCAGCCAGGCTTCGGCGCGCGGCAGGTCGCGCACGGTGTTGATCAGCAGGCCGATGGCGGTGTCGGCGACCTCCTCGGTCAGCACATCCGGCGTGTTGGTGACCATGATGCCGTGATCGCCAGCGTGGCGGGCATCGACCGAATCGTAGCCAACACCGAAACTGGCGACGATCTCAAGCTTGGGCAATGCATCCATGAAGGCCGCGCTGATGCCGCCGAACGAGGCGATGGCGCGCACGTTGTCACGCATTTCATCGGTGACCAGGGACGGGTCGGCGCGCTCGATCCCGACACGCCTGAATGTCCGGTCGATGCGCTCGACCGCGTGGTCGTTGAAATGCCCCGGCACCAGGATGGCGACGGTTTGCAGTTGCTCGGGCCTTGTCATGCACGCTCCACCGGCTTGCCGGTCGACTGTCGCACATGCAGTTCCGGCTTGATCAGTTCCTGAGAGGGCCGCACCGTCTGCCCGTTCAGCTTGTCGAGCAGGGCGCTGGCGGCGCGGCGGCCAACCTCGCGCTGACCGTTCCACACGGTGGTCAGCGCCGGCGTGGCGATTGCCGCCTCCTCGAGATCGTCGTAGCCGGTGACCGATATGTCCAGGCCGGGCACCAGGCCGGCGCGCGCGATGCCGTTCATCAGGCCGATGGCGACGAGGTCGTTCCAGCAGCAGGCGGCTGTCGGCTTGTCCTTCAGGGCCAGAAACTGTCCGGCGGCCTCGAAGCCAGCCTGCTTGGTGCGCGGGCCGGGGATGCGCCAGGCCGGCCGCACTTCCAGCCCGGCGGCCTCCATGGCGTTGACATAGCCCTGGTAGCGATCGCGGCCGGTCGAGGTCTGGTCGGTGCCGCCGATCATGGCGATGCGCTTGTGGCCGAGCGAGATCAGGTGATTGGTGGCAAGCCCCGTGCCATAGGCATCGTCGCCGCGAAAAACCGGCACGTCGGCGCCCTCGACGGTGCGCGCGATCAGCACCGCCGGCAGGCCGTTTTCCTCGGCCATCAGAATATCCGAGGCCGGAGTGCCGATGGCCGGCGACATGATGACGCCGTCGGCGCCGAGCTGCAAAAGCGTGTCGATGAAAGTGCGCTGCTTCTCGAGCTGGTCGTAGTGATTGGACAGGATGAAGGTCTGGCGGCTGCGGTCGAGCTCGCTTTCGATCGAGCGCAGTATCTCGGCGAAGAACGGGTTCATGATGTCATGCACGACGACGCCGACAATGCCCGAACGCGAGGTACGCAGGCTGGCGGCACGGCGGTTGTAGATGTAGCCGATGGCGCGGGCATGTTCCTTGATGCGGTCACGGGTGCCGCCTGCCACCAGCGGGCTGTCGCGCAGCGCCAGCGATACCGTGGCCGTGGACACGCCGAGCGCATCCGCGATCGTCGACAGCTTGATCTTCTGTGCCAGCCTTCCCCTCCCCCGTCGTTTTTTTAAACTGTTTAAAGGCGGCCTTATGCCACCCTTCGACGCTAAATCAAAGTTTTTTTGCCAGCGCTTCCGCCTCGACGTCCAGCACCGCACGATTGCGCAGGCGCAGCCGGTGCTCGCGATGAACGATGTAGAGACCGCTGGCGACGATGACGGCGGCGCCGACGAGTGTCCAGCGGTCGGGGAACTGCTTGAAGACGATGAGCCCGGAAAGGATCATCCACACCATCTGCGAATAGGGATAGGGGGCGAGCGCGGTGGTGGTGGCCATGCGATAGGCCTGCACCAGAAGCCAATGACCGACGCCGCCAAAGACGCCGAGCATGAGCAGGATGAACCAGTGCCAGCCATCATGCGGCAGGGAAAACGAGAACGGCAGCATGGGCAGGAGCACCACCGCCGGGGCCAGTGCCGAAAACAGGATGAGGCTTTCCGATGTCTCGGTCGCCGACATGCGCCGGGTCATGATCACATAGAAGCAGTTCGACAGCATCGAGCCGAGCGCGAACAGGTGGCCGATGCCGAAAACGCCGACTCCCGGCCTTGTGATGATCAGAACCCCGGCGAACGCGGCCAGGATCGCCAGCCACCGCCGCCAGCCCGCCCATTCGCCAAGCAGCGGGCCGGCAAGTGCGGTGATGACCATCGGCCCGAAGAAATAGATCGATGTCGTCTCGGCCAGTTGCAGGGACCGCAGCGCCAGCACGTTGAAGATGGTCGAGCCGAACAGGAACAGCCCGCGCAGGACATGAGCCGGCAGGTTGGCCGGACGGAACCGCGCCGGTTCACGCCAGCCGCGCAACAGCGCGCCGACCAGCACGACATGCACGGCAAAGCGCACCCAGGCGACGACAAGCGCGGAGACGCCGGCTAGGACGAGGTATTTGCTGCTGGTGTCGAGAAAGGTGAAGAAGACATAGGTGGAAAGCATGCACAGGATCGCCACCGGCGGCGTCGCGCTTTCTGAAGATGTTTGGGGAGCACTCACTTGCAGGCCGGATGGAAAGCTGGGCTGAGGCCCACCTTTTGCGGCAATTGCGGGCGTGCGGCAAGCCAAAAGCGGCTGGCACAACAAGAGCTGCGGACAGGCTCAGGCCCGGGTCGTCAGGGATGCATGCGAGCACCCTTGGTGATCTTGTCGACCGTCTTCTTGTCGGCGCGTAATGCGATGCCGACAACCTTGGCGTCTTCCGGCGCGAATTCGGCGAAGACGGCGCGGTTGGCGGCGTCGAACCCGGTCGAGAACATCTCCTCGACATAGAGCGAGCTCGTTACTCCGCGCTCCAGGGCGCGGCTGTGGATTGCGCCGAGTGTCGCCTGGTCGGCGGACAGCACGATGACGGGCTGGATCGACAGCGGGTTGTAGACATTGCCGGCGCGGTCACGATAGGGCTCGCCGATGAGATCGGGGAACTGCGCGACGACGCCGCTGGTCAGGAATGCTGTGACGTTGAGTTTTTGCCAGACCGGCAGATCATCCCTGAGCACGATTGCAAATTTCGTATCGAACATGAGACAGTGACCATTCGGGGTTGTGCCCCTTTCAAGGCGAAAGGAAGCGATGTCGCTCGATCTAGGCAGCCAGGCGTTCCAGGGTCTTGGACGTTTGTGCGCGGAGGCCGCGGAAAACTGCATCATTGCCGCCTGCGATCCTGCCGGCATGGAGCGCATCGAGGCGCGATTCCACGGCAGCGCCTTCGACCTGCATCGCCACGACACCTATGCGATCGGGGTGACGCTGCAAGGCGTGCAGAGCTTTCGCTATCGCGGTGCGGTGCGGCATAGCCTGCCTGGCCAGATCATCGTCCTGCATCCCGACGAACTGCATGATGGCGGCGCCGGAACCGAGGACGGGCTGCGCTACAGGATCCTCTATCTGGAACCGTCACTGATGCTGGACTGCCTCGGCGGCGCATCGCTGCCTTTCGTCAGGCAGGCCGTGGTGGCGGACGAACGCCTGCGCGCGACCTTGCTTTCGGCGCTGGGTCCGCTGGAGGAGGAACTCGATGAGCTGTTCGTCGCCGACTTCCTGGCGCAACTGATGCAAGGGCTCGCCCGCCATGCCGGCCAGCCGGCGAGAGCGGTGCCGGGAACGGCCTGGCGGGCGGCCGCTCTGGCGCGCGACTATCTCACGGAAAACTCTGCCCGGCCCGTGCGATCCGACGAGTTGGAGGCGGTTACCGGGTTCGACCGCTATGCCTTGTCCAGGCATTTCCGCGCCGCTTTCTCCACCAGCCCGCATCGTTTCCTTTTGATGCGCCGGCTTCAGCGCGCGCGGCGCATGATCGCCGCCGGCGAGCCGCTGGCACAGATCGCGGCCGAAGCCGGTTTCAGCGACCAAAGCCACTTCAACAGGCAATTCAAGAAGGCATTCGGCATGACGCCGGGACGCTGGTCTTCGCTGATCCGTGGGTCCGCCGCGGTGGCCTGATCACCGCAACCGGCGGTCAGTCGTCCGACTCGGCGTCGTCGTCGATCAAGGCCAGGTCTTCGTTCGAAAGATTGGCCTCGATGCGGGCAAGAAATTTGAACAGCGCCTTCTGGTCCTTCTTGTCGAGGCCCTTCAGCGCCTGCTTTTCGGTCTTCTTCACCGACTTTTCGATGGCGCGGATGGTCTCGCGACCGGTGTCGGTGAGAAAGATATGCGCCTGGCGGGCATCGGCGTCGGAGGCGCGCTTTTGCAGAAAGCCCTGTGCCTGCAGCCGATTGATGGTTTTGGTGATGGTGGGCGGGCGCACGCCGAGCCGGCCAGCCAGATTGCCCGGGGTTTGGCCGTCCTCGCGGTCGAGCGCCAGCATGATCTGGTCCTGGCCGGCATAGAAGCCATGCGCCAGCAGCCGTGCCGCAAGCGCTGTTCTTGCCAGCCTTGCCGCCGAATGCAGCCGGCTCATTGTCGCAGTCTTGTCCGCCTTGGCCATGGTCATCCCTCTTCGGCCATACCGGTGCGGGGCAGCATAGACGCAGCCGGCCGGTTGGCAATCGACGATCAAAAAAGATTCCGGCGCCTGAAACAGCTTTGCCGGCAAGCATTGCGGTACCCGCCGTGGCTAATGCCAGATGATTATTTCAGTTAGATGACAAACGACTTTTCGCGAAAGCGATTGCGGTGGATCGGCCCGTCGTGGCCGTCCACAGGCTCTTTCTGCGCACCGATACCGCATGGCCTGCAGGGCGCCGCCAGCCGCCTAGTTCGACGAGACGCTGACCTATGGATTGGACCGCAGCCATTCGCGGTTTGCCTCGTGCAAAAGCCCGCCGCGCATCCTATATGGAGCCGACAATCCCTTTCGAGGCCGAAATCTTTCAAGGCCCATCCATTCGAGGCAAGCCATGAGCGACGCACAGACGCAGATCCCCGTAACCGTTCTGACCGGCTATCTCGGCGCCGGCAAGACGACGCTGCTCAACCGCATCCTGTCGGAAAACCACGGCAGGCGCTACGCCGTCATCGTCAACGAATTCGGCGAGATCGGCATCGACAACGACCTGATCGTGGAGTCCGACGAGGAAATCTACGAGATGAACAATGGCTGCGTCTGCTGCACGGTGCGCGGCGACCTGATCCGCGTCGTCGAGGGCTTGATGCGCCGGCCCGGCCGCTTCGACGCCATCGTGGTGGAGACCACGGGTCTCGCCGATCCGGTGCCGGTGGCGCAGACCTTCTTCATGGACGACGACGTGCGCTCCAAGACGAAGCTCGACGCCGTGGTGGCGCTGGTCGACGCCAAGCACCTGCCGCTCAGGCTGAAGGATTCCAAGGAAGCCGAGGACCAGATCGCCTTCGCCGACGTCGTCGTGCTCAACAAGACCGACCTCGTCACACCAGAAGAACTGGCCAAGGTGGAAGCGACGATCCGCGCCATCAACCCGGCCGCAAGGATCCATCGCACCACCCGCGCCGGCGTGGCGCTGTCGGAAGTGCTCGACCGCGGCGCCTTCGACCTGTCCAGGGCGCTGGAGAACGACCCGCATTTCCTCGAGGCGCATGACGACCACCATGATCATCACCACCACGATCATGACGGGCACGATCATGACCACGATGGGCACCACCATCACGCGCACCCATCCGACATCCATGACGTCACGGTGCAGTCGGTTTCGCTGCGCGGGGGCGAGATGGATCCGAAGAAATTCTTCCCCTGGATCGAGAAGGTCACCCAGATGGAGGGGCCGAACATCCTGCGCCTGAAAGGCATCATCGCCTTGAAGGGCGACGACGAGCGTTACGTCATCCAGGGCGTGCACATGATCATCGAGGGCGACCACCAGCGCGCCTGGAAAGACGGCGAGAAGCATGAGAGCCGGCTGGTGTTCATCGGTCGCGAACTGGACGCCGAACGGCTGAAGAAGAGCTTCGAGGCCTGCCAGGCCGCTTGATTTCCGGACTTTATGGCGGTAGCGCTGCCCGCTCTTCCTTCTTCCCTCGCGGGAGAGGGTGGGGCCTTGCTGGCGGCTCCCGAGACGACCAGCAACAATCTGGGATGGACCTGTCCTACATGCCGACCGTCGCCCCGCTTGATCTCGAAGGCCATTGCCTTGCCGCCGTCTTCCTCGGCGACGTGCCGCATTTCGCGCTGGCCGACGGCACCGTCCATCGGCTCGACAATGGCCACAAGACGGTGCAGGCCAATGACGGGCTGCTCGCGGCCTTCCACGATGCCGCCAATGACCGGCTGCTCACCGGCGGCGAAGACGGCAAGGTGTTTGCGGTGAAAGCGGGCGGCGAGGCCAAGGAATTGGCGAGCGCGGGCAAGAAGTGGGTCACCAGCGTCGCCGCTGGCCCGCAAGGTGCCATCGCCTACGCTACAGGCAAGACCGCCTATGTGCGCTTTGCCGACGGCCGCACAAAAGAGTTCGCCCATCCGCGTTCGGTCGAGGGGCTGGCATTTTCGCCCAAGGGCATGCGCTTCGGCGTAGCGCGCTACAATGGCGCGACGCTGCATTTCCCGGCCGCCGAGGGCAAGCCGGTGGAGCTCGAATGGGCCGGCGCCCATACCGGCATCACCTTCTCGCCGGATGGCGCCTTCCTGGTCACCACCATGCAGGAAAACGCGTTGCACGGCTGGAAGCTGGCGGACGGCAAGCACATGCGCATGAGCGGCTATCCCGCCAAGGTCAAAAGCCTGTCATGGAGCGTGAAAGGCAAGTGGCTGGCGAGTTCCGGCGCGCCGGCGGCGATCGTCTGGCCGTTTTCAGGCAAGGACGGGCCAATGGGCAAGGCGCCGCTGGAACTCGGTACGCGCGGCAATGCGATGGTGACCTCAGTCGCCTGCCATCCGAGCCAGGATGTCGTCGCCATCGGCTATGAGGACGGCATGGTGATGGCGGTGCGTTTTTCCGACGCCAAGGAAGTGCTGTTGCGCCGCCCCGGCAAGGGCGCCATCACCTCGATGATGTGGGACAGGGAGGAACGGCGCATCGCCTTCGGCAGTGCCGCCGGCGACTGCGGCGTTATCGACATCACGGGTTAGGGGAGTAGGGGAGTAGGGGAGTAGGGCAATATGGGAGCGGGTTAGAGCATCCGGGCCGTTGAGCGCCTACTCCACTACTGCGCCAGAGAGGGGTTTCATGCACAGCGCCCACACGTCCATTGGCGGCGTCAGCCGCGACCGCATTGCCGCATTGCGGGATACCGAAGGCGCCAGCTTCCGCAAGGCGCGGCCGAAATCGCAGGCCAAGGCCGGCAACGGCCTGCCCGGCTTCTTCGGTGGCGTGCCGATGCACTGGATGAACGACTGGCCGACGCCGTTTCCGATCCTGGTCGAGAGCGCCAAAGGCGCTACGATCACCGACATCGACGGCAACAGGCTCGACGATTTCTGCCTCGGCGACACCGGATCGATGTTCGGCCATTCGCCGCCGGCGATAGCGCGCGCCATCCGCCGGCAGGCCGGACGCGGCCTGACATACATGCTGCCTTCGGAAGATGCGCTCGCCATTGGACCGCTGCTGCAACAGCGCTTCGGCCTGCCGTTCTGGCAGATCGCCACGACGGCGACCGATGCCAACCGCTTCGCGCTGCGCGTTGCCCGCGCCGTCACCGGGCGAGAAAAGATATTGGTTTTCAACGGCTGTTATCACGGCTCTGTCGACGAGACGATGGTGCGGCTGATCGACGGCAAGCCGGCCAACCGGCCCGGATTGGCCGGAGAATTCCGCGACCTGACCCGCACGGCCAAGGTCATCGAGTTCAACGACGTTGCCGCGCTGGAGGCAGCGCTCAGGGACAAGGATGTCGCCTGCGCCATCGCCGAACCGGTGCTGACCAATTCCTGCATGGTGCTGGCCGATCCCGGTTTCCACGAGGCGCTGCGAAAGCTGACCCGCGCGGCCGGCACGCTGCTTCTGATCGACGAGACGCATACGATCTCGACCGGACCGGGCGGCTATTCCGCGAAATACGGGCTGGAGCCGGACCTGTTCGTGCTAGGCAAGCCGATCGCCGGTGGTGTACCGGCAAGCGTATGGGGCATGAGCGAAGAGGTTGCCTCGCGCTACGCCGACTACAACAGGACGAAAGAGCCGGGTTATTCCGGCATGGGCACGACGCTCTCGGCCAATCCTCTGCAATTCGCCGCGATGCGCGCCGCGCTCGAAGAAGTGATGACGGCCGAGAACTACGACCGCATGGATCATCTGGCGCGGCGGCTCGATGCCGGGCTGACCACGGTCATCGACCGCTACCGCCTGCCATGGCATGTCGCCCGCGTCGGCGCCCGCGTCGAATTCATCTGCGCGCCGGGCCCGCTGCGCAATGGGGCGGAGGCGGAGGCCGCGCACGCGCCGGAACTCGAAGCCGCCATCCATGTCGCGCTGGTCAATCGCGGCGTGCTTATCGCGCCCTTCCACAATATGATGCTGATCTCTCCGGCGACCACTGGCGCCCAGGTCAACCGGCTGATCACCGCCTTCGGCGCAGTTGCGGCGGAGCTTGCGGCATGAGACAAGCCACCCAACAGACAGGCGCGCAAGCCAGGCCGGGCTCCATCATGACTTCACCTTCGGGCTCGACGCCCACCGAGGCGCAGGCCTTTCTCGACGCCCATCCTGAGATCGAAGCCTTCGATATCGTGCTGACCGATGCCAACGGCGTCGGCCGTGGCAAGATCGTGCGCCGGCACGAGCTGAAAGCCATCTTCGAAGGCGGCCGGCACATGCCGATCTCGATCCTCGGCCTCGACATCACCGGCGAGGACGTGCACGAGACCGGGCTGATCTGGACCACCGGCGACGGCGATCTGCGCGCCTGGCCGATTCCTGGCACGCTGGTGCCGCTCCACGGGACCAAACCGCCGCGCGGCCAGGTGCTGATGGCGATGTATCATCTCGACGGCGCGCCGATGTCATCGGACCCGCGGCTGGCGCTGGCAAGGCAGGTCGACATATTGGCGTCCAAGGGGCTGTACCCGGCCGGCGCCTTCGAGCTCGAATTTTTTCTCCTCGCCAATGAGCGCGACAGCGACGGCAAGGTGCAGCCGGCGCACGCCGTGCTGGATGGCCGCGTCTCGGGCAAGACCGAGGTCTACTCGGTCGACCATCTGCACGGCATGGAGCCGCTGTTTACCGACATCTATGCCGCGGCCAAGGCACAGGGCATTCCGGCCGAGACCGTGATTTCTGAATATGCGCCCGGCCAGTACGAATTGACGCTGAACTACCGCAAGGATGTGATGCGGGCGGCCGACGACCTCGTTATGCTGAAGCGGCTGGTTCGGGCGCAGGCGCGCCGCCATGGCGTCACGGCTTGCTTCATGGCCAAACCGATCGAGAAATATGCCGGCTCCGGCATGCATTTCCACGTCTCGCTGCAGGACAAGGCCGGCCGAAACGTTTTTTCGGAGGCCGGTGGCGAGAGTTGGTCGCTGCCACTGCTGCGCGGGCTGGGCGGCCTGATCCAGACCATGGCGGAATCGATGCTGGTGTTTGCGCCGCACGCCAATTCCTGGCGGCGCTTCGTCTCCCAATCCTATGCACCGGTGGCGCCGACCTGGGGCGTCAACAACCGGTCGGTGGCGCTGCGCGTGCCGGCGGGCGACGCCAGGAACCGGCGCATCGAGCATCGGCCGTCGGGCGTCGACGCCAACCCCTATCTGATCGCGGCAACCGTGCTTGCCGGCATCGTCAAAGGGCTCGACGAAGGCCTCGACCCCGGCCCCGAGACGACCGGAAACGGCTATGAGGCGGCGGTGACGCGCACGACCATGCCGGTCGACTGGCGCGCGGCGATCGAGGCGGCCAGAGCGTCCAGCTTCCTCAAAGCCGCGCTTGGCGAAGACCTGCACCGCACCTTCGTGGCGATCAAGCAGTCCGAATACCTGCGCGTGGCGCGCACGGTCAGCGAGCTGGACTATCACCTCTATCTGCACGAGGTCTGAGCCCTCGGAGGAACCATCGCCCTTCCCGTCCATTTCAGTGTCAGAACCGACAGGACAGGATGATGGCGACCAC
Organism: Mesorhizobium sp. B2-5-3; assembly: GCF_006441005.1. Lineage (NCBI taxonomy): Bacteria > Pseudomonadati > Pseudomonadota > Alphaproteobacteria > Hyphomicrobiales > Phyllobacteriaceae > Mesorhizobium > Mesorhizobium sp. B2-5-3. The sequence goes on along the minus strand of NZ_VFUS01000018.1, from coordinate 40,043 downwards.
AGGCCAAACGCATGAAGCGAAGAGGCCGGCCAGGCGCATTTCCGGGCCGTCCGACGAGCCACTGCCAGATGTCACCTCGATCTCGGAGCTGCGTGAGGTAGCGAAGGCTTGCCACCGCTGCCCGCTGTGGCGCGATGCGACGCAGACCGTGTTCGGCGAAGGGCCTGACGGCGCCAAGGTGATTTTCGTCGGCGAGCAGCCCGGCGATCGGGAAGATCTCGCCGGCGCTCCCTTCGTTGGCCCGGCCGGCAGGGTGTTCGACGCCATACTGGAAGACGCCGGGGTCGACCGCCAGAAAGTCTACGTCACCAATGCGGTCAAGCACTTCAAGTTCGAGCCGCGCGGCAAGCGTCGCATTCATTCCAAGCCGAACGCCGGCGAGATTCAGGCGTGCCGCTGGTGGCTCGACCAGGAATTCGGACTGATCAAACCGAACCTTGCCGTGGCGCTTGGCGCAACGGCGGCATTGTCGCTGCTCGGCAAGGCGGTTCCGGTGACGAAGATGCGCGGCCAGGCGATCGAGCGGGAAGATGGCATGCGTGTGTTCATCACCATCCATCCCTCCTTCATCCTGCGCATCCGTGACCGTGCGGACAAGGAGGCCGAGCGAGAACGGTTCCTTGACGACATGAAGCAGGTGAAGCGGCTGATGGCTGCCTGATCCAAACGATTAGCGAATCAGAATGGCCCTGAGATCGTTGACATTGGTGCCGGTCGGACCGGGCACGAACAGATCGCCGACCGCGTTGAAAGCCGTCCAGGCATTGTTGCCTGCCAGCATCGCCTTGGCGTCGATGCCGGCCGCGCGCATGCGCGAGACCGTTGAACCATCGGCGAAGGCGCCGGCATTGTCCTCAGAGCCGTCGATGCCGTCGGTGTCGGCGGCCAGGGCGTGAATGCCCTTCACATCATTGATGCCGATGGCGAAGGCGAGCAGGAATTCGGAGTTGCGGCCGCCTTTCCCCTTGGCACGCAGCGTCACCGTGGTCTCGCCGCCGGACAGGATCAGCACCGGCTTTGAGAAAGGCCGATTGCGTGTCGCTACTTCGCGCGCGATGGCCGCGTGAACCCCGCCCACCTCGCGGGCTTCGCCTTCGATGGCATCCGAGAGAATGACAGCTTCGATGCCCTGTCGGCTCGCTTCCGCTGCGGCTGCTTCGAGCGACACGCCGGCGGAGGCGATCAGATGCACCTCGTTGCGCGAAAAGCGCTCATCCCCGGGAACTGGTGCATCGGCGGCCGGTGAATTGATATGCGCCATGACCGAGGCCGGCAGGTTCATGCCGTAGGCTGATATCGACGCCAGCGCATCCGCCCGGCTGCCGGTGTCGGGAACGGTCGGGCCGGATGCGACCAGCGCCGGATTGTCACCGGGAATATCGGAGACAACCAGCGACACCATTTTGGCCGGCCAGGCGGCGGCGGCCAGCCGGCCTCCCTTGATGGTGGAAAGATGCTTGCGGATGGTGTTCATCGCCGCGATCGGCGCGCCCGACGCCAGCAGCGCCTCGTTGACGGCGATCTCGTCGGCCAATGTCAGGCCGGTTGCCGGTGACGGCAGCAGCGCCGAACCGCCGCCGGAAATCAGCGCCACCACCAGATCGTCGGCGGTCAGCCCTTGCACCTTCCCGAGCAGCCGCCGCGAAGCCTCGAGCCCGGCGGCGTCCGGCACCGGATGCGCCGCCTCGATGATCTCAATGCGCTCACATTTCGCGTCATAGCCGTAGCGGGTGACGACCAGTCCTTCGAGCGGGCCGTCCCATGCTTTCTCGAAGGCCGCCGCCATCTGCGCCGAGCCTTTGCCGGCGCCGATCACGATGGTGCGGCCCTTGGGCCTGACCGGCAAATGATAGCGGATGGTCTTTTCCGGATCGGCGGCGGCGACGGCGGCGTTGAAGATGGAGGTGAGGAAGGATTTGGGATCGAGAATGGTCATATCCGGCAGCCAGCAGCGTTTCGCGCATTCTTGCAGAGCTGACGTTGCGCCTCACCCCGACCCTCTCCCCGTGAAGAACGGGCATAGGGGGATAGCCAGCGGTGGAGCGTTTCACTTCCACCCGCAGCAGCTACAGCGCAGCTGCTGCGAAGGACGGGCAGGCGGATGAGGGGCGGCGCCGATGTCACGATTTTTCTTCCGGCGGCAATACCAGTTCGCGCTTGTCGAGGCCCAAATGATTACACAGCGCATCGACCACCACGCCGTGATCCTCGCGCTCCGGCAACCCGGAGACGGCGATGACGCCGATGACCCCGACACCCTTGACCGTGACGGGAAAGCCGCCGCCGGCCAGCACGTAGTCAGCAATATCCAGGCCCTCGCCGATCTTGAAAGTGCGGTCGGGGCGCTGCTGTTCCAGCACCATGCGGTAAGTGCTTTTCAGGAACCGCTTGACGACGTTGATTTTGCGCCGCGCCCAGTCGGGATTGGAAGCGTTCGAGCCCGGCATGGCGGCGTAGAACAGCGGCCGGTCGAAGGTCCTGATGTCGACTATGACCGGGAGATTCTCGGTGAGCGCCCTGTCGCGGATCGCGGACCCGACACTGAACGCGACTGCCTCGTCGAAGGCGGGAAAGACAAGGACTTCCTCCTGTCTCTTGATCAGAGCGATGTCTTCGGCAACGGCCATGTCGTTCCCCTTTCAACGTCGCCGCACGCTTTGACGGATGGTTGCCGCTGGGTCAAGCCCGGGTCAAGCAAGGAACGCGCCGTCACGTTCTAAATTGCCAAATCGGTTTTTGCCGGCCGACCCGCCACATAGACCTCGCGCACGGCGCGATCATCGCCCAGCGTCTGCAAGAGAAAGAGTTCCTGCGCCAGCGTCTCGACGGTCTCCATCCTGAGCCGCATCGACGACGTCGCCCTGGCGTCCAGCACGACGATATCGGCATCGGTGCCTTCCTCCAGCGTGCCGATCCTTTGCGCCACCGACAGCGCCTCGGCGTTGCCGCGCGTGACCTGCCAGAAGGACTGGAACGGGTTCAGCTTCTCGCCGTTCAGCGCGATCACCTTGTAGCCCTCGTCCATGGTGCGCAGCATGGAATAGTTGGTGCCGCCACCGACATCGGTGGCGGCGGCGATGCGGAGGGCTTTATCGCGGGTGCGGTAGCGCTGATAATCGAACAGGCCGGAGCCGAGGAAAAGGTTCGAGGTCGGGCAGAACACGGCTACGGAGCCGCTGTCCGAAAGCGCGTCCGCTTCCCGCTCCGACAGATGGATGCAATGGCCGAGCAGGCTCTTTCTACCCAACAGCCCGTAATGCTCATAGACGTCGGTGTAATCGCGCGACCACGGATAAAGCTCCTGCGTGAAGGCGATCTCGGCATGGTTTTCCGACAGATGCGTCTGGATGTGCAGGTCGGGGTATTCGCGGCATAGCGCGCCGGCCATCTCCATCTGCTCCGGCGACGAGGTGATCGCGAAGCGAGGGGTGATGGCATAAAGCTGCCGGCCCTTGCCGTGCCACTCCTTGATCAGCGCCTTGCTGTCGTCATAGCCCGATTGCGGCGTGTCGAGCACGCCATCGGGCGCGTTGCGGTCCATCATCACCTTGCCGGCGATGTTGAGCATGTTGCGGTCATGCGACTCGGCGAAGAAAGCTTCTGCGGAGGCCTTGTGCACGGAACAGTAGGCGGCAACCGTCGTGGTGCCGTGGCGCACCATCTCGTCGAGGAATAGCCGCGCGACGCGCCGGCCATGCTGCGCATTGGCGAACTTCGTCTCCTCCGGGAAAGTGTAGGCGTTCAGCCAATCGAGCAGTTCCGCGCCGTAGGAGGCGATGATCTGCATCTGCGGGAAATGCACATGGGCATCGATGAAGCCCGGAAGCAGCAGATGCGGCCGGTGATCAATCCTTCTCGCTGTCTCGCCTGCCTTCCTTTCAACATCGACGTAAGCGCCCGCAGCGACGATCCTGCCGTCGTGGATCAGCAGGCCGCCATCCTCCTCGTAGCGCCAGGCGGAATGATCATCGATGCTTTCAGGCCAGCGCACGAAGGACAGCGTGCGGCCACGCAGAAGTGTCGATGTCATGCTTATTTCCCCGCGCCTTCGAACCAGGCCACCAGCAGCGCCCGCTCCTTGTCGGTGATCTGGCTGACATTGGCGGGCGGCATGGCATGGCTGCGGCCGGCCTGCAGATAGATCTCGCGGGCATGCTCGGCGATGCCGGCGTCGGTATCCAGCATCACGCCCTTGGGCGCATGGTAGATGCCCTCGTAGACCGGCTCCTGTGAATGGCACATCGAGCAGCGGCCGAGCACGGTGTCGCGCACGGCCGGGAAATGGGCCGAGGCGATATAGACTTGCGCCGAGGCGGACGCCTTTGGTTCGCCGGTCAACACCTTCGGCACGGTGGACAACCAGACGATGATGAGGAACAGGACAAGGGCGCCCAGCCAGGTCCAGTGCGGGTTGCCGGCGCGCTTGTGCACGGTGTTGAAGTAGTGGCGGATCAACACGCCGATGATGAACACCAGGGAGGCGATGATCCAGTTGAACTCAGTGCCGAACGCCAGCGGGTAATGGTTCGACAGCATCAGAAACAGCACCGGCAGCGTCAGGTAATTGTTGTGGAGCGAGCGCTGCTTGGCGATCTTGCCGTATTTCGGATCCGGCTTGCGGCCGGCGATGAGGTCGGCAACGACAATCTTCTGGTTGGGGATGATGACCATGAAGACATTGGCCGACATGATCGTGGCGGTGATGGCGCCCAGATGCAGGAAAGCGGCGCGGCCGGTGAACAGATGGGTCAGTCCCCAGGCGATGAACACCAGCACGCAGTAGAGCACCAGCATCAGGCCTGTATCGCTTTTGCCCAGCGGCGAACGGCAGAGCAGGTCATAAACCACCCAGCCGACGCCGATCGTCGCCATCGACAGGACGATCCCGACCGGCACAGACATCGGCAGCACGTTGGGATCGATCAGGAACAGGTCGGCCCCGGCATAGTAGACCACGCACAGCATGGCGAAGCCGGACAGCCAGGTGGCGTAGGATTCCCATTTGAACCAGGTGAGGTGTTCCGGCATCTCGGCCGGCGCGACCAGGTATTTCTGGATGTGATAGAAGCCGCCGCCATGCACCTGCCACTCCTCGCCGAAGGCGCCGACAGGCATGCCCGGTCGCTGGCGCAAACCGAGATCAAGCGCGACGAAATAGAAGGACGAGCCGATCCAGGCGATGCCGGTGATGACGTGCAGCCAGCGCACGGCAAAGCTCAGCCAGTCCCAGAAAATAGCGAAATCCATCATTGAAGTCGTCCCTGCCGATGAAGCGACTTTACGGTGTGGCGCGCAAACGGAAAGAGGCGAGGTGTGCGATGACTTTCAAAAAAAATTGGAAAATACTAGGTTGCTCGCACACAGCTTGATTGAAAGCCCCTGAACCGCATGGCCTATCTCGACAACATCGCTGTCTTCGTCCGCGTGGTCGAGCTCGGCAATCTGTCGGCGGCCGGGCGCGACATGCGCATTTCGCCGGCGGTTGCTTCCAACCGCATCAAGGAGCTGGAGAAGCACCTTGGTGTGCGGCTGTTCAACCGCACGACACGACAATTGATGCCGACCGAGCATGGCACGGTGTTCTACACCGGCGCCAAGCAAGTGCTGGAAGCGATCACCGAGGCGGAGGCCGCGGTTTCGGCCCTTTCCGGTCAGCCGCGCGGCACCATCCGCGTGACCGCGCCGCTCGGCCTCGGCCGCCGCCTGGTCGCCTCGGGTATTCCCGATTTCCACGACAAATATCCTGATATCGAAGTGCGGCTGAGGCTCTCGGATCACAATGTCGATATCATGAAAGAGGGCATCGACGTCGCCTTCCGACTCGGTATCATCGAAGATTCCAGCCTCAGGATGCGCGGCATCATGGAATGCGAGCGGGTGCTGGTCGCGGCACCCAAATATCTGGAGGCGCGCGGAGAGCCGGCCGAGCCGCAGGAACTGATCAGCAGGAAGCACGATTGCCTGATGCTGCGCTATTCCGGCGCGCGCGAATATGTCTGGACCCTGCAGACGCCGAACGGGCCGCAGAAATTCGAGGTGCACGGGCCCTATGATACGGACGATGGCGACGTGCTGACCGGCTGGGCGCTGTCGGGGCGCGGCATCATCAACAAGCCGCGCTTCGAGGTCGAGCCGTTCATCCGCGACCGGCGGCTGAAGATCATCCTGGCCGGCACGCCGCCGACGCCGGTGCAGTTCGCCGCCGTCTATCCGCACAAGAAGCTGCAGGACCCGAAAGTGCGCCTGCTGCTGGATTTCATGGCCGAGCGCTGCCAGCGGCTGATCAAGGACATACTGGTCGGCAAGTGAGCGGCTCCTGGCCCAGTCGCAAGGGTTGCCTTGCGCGAAGGCGAACTTAGGTTCGCGGATGCCGCCTCATGGCCGATGGGCTTTGCGCCGACTGACGAGCTAGCCACAATGCATCTCACCGTTTCGCTCAACATTGCCTCCACGACCGGGCAGGCCGGCGCGCTCACCTTCAGCGACTTGGCCGGCTTCGCGCAGCGGGCGGAAGCGGCCGGGCTGGACATGATTGTTCTCGACGATGCGCCGCCGGGCAGGGCCGGGTCGGGCAACTCGTTCGAAGCGACGACCCTGCTTGCCGCACTGGCGACCGTGACGAGCAGGATCGGGCTGGTCGCCACCGCGTCGATGGTTGCCCACCAGCCCTACAATCTGGCGCGCCGGTTCGCCTCGCTCGATATCATCAGCCACGGTCGCGCCGGATGGAACGCAACGATGGCGCAGGCGCCGAGCGAGGCGGCCAATTTCAGCCGGCCGGATGGATTTTCCAGCGACGAGTTTCGCCGCCGCTCCGAGGAATATATCGGCATCGTCCAGGGCTTGTGGAATGGCTGGGGGGCGGACGCGCTGTTGTTCGACAAAGACAGCGGCCGCTTTCACGATCCCGGAAAAATGCACCAGCTCGACCACAAGGGCGAATTCTTCGCCGTGCGCGGACCGCTGAACGTGGCGCGTTCGCCGCAGGATACGCCGGTTCTGGTCCTGTCCGGCCTGGCGGCAGGCGACCTCGACATTGCCGCGCGCACAGCCGATGTCATCCTGCTGGACGAAAGGCAGGCAGCGCGGCGCAAGGCACGCCATGACGAATTCAGGCGCCGCGTTTCCGCGTCCGGGCGCGAACCGGATGCCGTGAGAATATTGGCTGACATATCCCTCGCCGCCAACGGCGTCGCCGGGCTGGCCGACAGGATGGAGGAAGAATTCCGGGCGAACAATTGCGACGGATTCAACATCCGGCTGTCCGCGCACATTTCAGCGCTCGACGATTTCACCAATCGCGTTCTGCCGGAGCTGCGGCGGCGCGGCGTGATTCGACAGAGCCATGGGGGCACAACGCTGCGCTCGCATCTGGGACTCAGCGGCGGAGGCGACCGATGACCGCGCGCCAGATGAAGCTCGGCGTCTTTCTGTGGGCGACGGGCCACCATATCGCCGCCTGGCGGCATCCCCAGGCCCATGTGAAGGCCGGGATCGACATCGATCATTACGTCGCGCTGGCGCGCACGGCGGAAGCGGCGAAATTCGACCTGTTGTTCTGCGAGGATGCGGCCGGCCTGCGCGAAGCCGATGTCAGCATCGCCAGCCAGACCTCGCGTTCGATCGGCTTCGAGCCGATCAGCCTGCTTTCCGCACTCGCTGTCCAGACCAGCCGCATCGGCCTCGTCTCCACGGCTTCGACCAGCTACAACGAGCCTTACGGGCTGGCACGAACCTTCCTTTCGCTCGACCAGCTGAGCGGCGGGCGCGCCGGCTGGAACCTGGTCACGTCGGCCAGCCCGATCGAGGCCGCCAACTTCGGCGCAACGGGTCTCAGACCCCACGCCGATCGTTATGAACGGGCACGAGAATTCGCCGAAGTCGTCACCAGGCTTTGGCACGGCAAGCTCGGCGCCTCCGGCCATGACGGCCAGAGCTTTTCGGTGTGCGATCCACTCGATTTGCCGCGTTCGCCGCAGGGCGCCCCGGTCATGGTTCAGGCCGGCGCCTCGGATGTCGGCCGCGATCTCGCCGCTCGCACCGCCGATGTGGTGTTCACCGCCGCGCAGACTTTCGCGGAAGCGAAGGCTTTCTACGACGATCTCAAGGGCCGTCTGGCGGCCTATGGACGCCAACCGGACGACATCAAGATCATGCCCGGCGTCGCCCCGGTGGTGGCGGAAACCGAAGCGGAAGCGCGGGCGAAATACGAGGAGCTGCAGGAGCTGATCCCCGATGACGTCGGCGTAGCGCTGCTGTCCAGCTATCTCAGCATCTCCGATCTTCGGCGCTATCCGCTCGACGGGCCGCTGCCCGAATTGCCGGAGAGCGAAGGCATGAAAAGCCGGCAGGCCCTGGTCATCGAGCAATCGCGCCGCGACGGCCTTTCCATCCGCCAGCTTGCCCGCCATTTCGCCGGCGCACGCGGCCATTGGCGCATCGTCGGGACCGCGGTGCAGATCGCAGACGAACTCCAGGCCCGGTTCGAGGGCGGTGCGGCGGACGGCTTCAACGTCATGCCGTCATATTTCCCCGGCGAACTCGATGCCTTCGCCACCCTAGTTGTGCCGGAGCTGCAGCGGCGCGGCCTGTTTCGCAGGGAGTATGAGGGCCGCACACTGCGCGATCATCTGGGCTTGAAGCAACCGGTATAGCCGCGACGTGACCTTACCCGGCCAACGTCCTATCATGCGGCATCTGACGTCCGGCATTTGACGCGGCGCCGTGATTGACCAGCGCCGTCATGATCTCGGCGGCCGCTAGCGCGGCAATGACGGATGGGCGCTTGTCTTTCACGGCGTCACCGCCAATTGGGGAAACGAGGCGGGCAAACTGCGCTTCCGTACCCTCCGCCGATTTCAGCAACCAGTTCCTGAACGTCGCTTTCTTGGTCTTCGAGCCGATCATGCCGACATAGGCGGTGTCGCCACGCTTCAGGGCTTCGGCGACAATCAGGAAGTCCAGCGCATGATCATGGGTGAGGATGGCGAAGGCGCTGCCTGCAGGCGCGTTGCGCACCTCGGCTTCAGGCATCGGGGTCAGCCGCGTCTCGACGGCTTCCGGCATTCCGTCTAGCGCGTCGGCCCGTGTTTCGATGACAACGGCACGCACAGGGAGAAGCGCTACCGCGGAGGCCAGCGCCTGCCCGACGTGGCCGCCGCCGAAGATGTAGACATAAGGCAGTTCAGCCTGCTCGATTTCCGCGGCCGAAATCAGCTCCTGCGCCAACGTCGCATCGACGAGGCGGATCGACACCTCGACGCGCCCGCCGCAGCATTGGCCGATCTCCGGACCGAGCGCCACGTCGAGGATCACGCGGGCGTCGGGGAGGGTCTCTTCACCCTCCCCCTTGTGGATAGGGTTGGACGACGTCGTCGTCGAGGGATCTGTGAACGCCGCTCCCCCGCCCCGTTTCGCTGACGCCGCTTCGCGGCGTCCGCTCGCCGACCCTCCCCGCAAGGAGGAGGGTAAAGAGCCCAGCATCTGCCGTGCCTTGTCGATGGCCATATATTCCAGTTGGCCGCCGCCGATCGTGCCCGATGTCGCTGCTTGCGAGACGAGCATGAAGGCGCCCTTCTCGCGCGGCGTCGAGCCCTTCGTCGCCGCGACCTCGACGAGCGCGACCCGGCCGGTTTGGCCAAGAAAGGCTTTCAGGCTTTGCACAGTCGTGTTCATTTTTTACATTCCCTGTCGGGAAATATAGGCCTTTTCGGCCTGTTTTGCACGTTTTGCCGGAGTCAGGTCTTCGCCTCTTTCTTCAGCCGCTCGACCGCCATCAGCACGCGTTCCGGTGTCGCAGGCGCATCGAGACGTGGACAGATCCTGTGGTCGGCGACGCTTGCCACCGCGTCGGACAGGGCATGCAGCACCGACATGCCGAGCGGGAAGGGCGGCTCGCCGACCGCCTTGGAGCGATGGATCGTCGGCTCACCGGCCTCCGGCCAATCGGCCAGTGTCACGTTGAAGATCTTAGGCCGGTCCGACGCCAGCGGGATCTTATAGGTCGAGGGCGCATGCGTGCGCAGCCGGCCCTTGTCATCCCACCACAGTTCCTCGGTCGTCAGCCAGCCCATGCCCTGGATAAAGCCGCCCTCGACCTGGCCGAGGTCGATGGCGCGGTTCAGCGAGCGGCCCGTCTCGTGCAGGATGTCGGTGCGTTCGACCATGTATTCGCCGGTCAGCGTGTCGACCGAGACTTCCGAGCAGGAGGCGCCATAGGCGAAATAATAGAAAGGACGGCCCTCGCCCTTGTCGCGGTCCCAGTGGATCTTCGGCGTCTTGTAAAAGCCGGCCGCCGAAAGCTGGATGCGGGCCATATAGGCCTGCTTGACGAGGTCGGCGAAAGGTATCTCCTGGTTGCCGATGCGCACCCTGTTGGGCAGGAACAGCACCTGGTCGCGTGGCACCTGGTATTTCTCGGCGGCGAAATCGGTCAGCCGGTCCTTGATCTGGCGGGCGCCGTTCTGCGCCGCCATTCCATTGAGGTCGGTGCCGGACGACGCGGCGGTGGCCGAGGTGTTCGGCACCTTGCCGGTGGTCGTCGCGGTGATCTTCACCTGGTCGAGATCGATCTGGAACTCTTGCGCCACCACTTGCGCCACCTTGACGTTGAGGCCCTGCCCCATCTCGGTGCCGCCATGGTTCAGATGCACCGAACCGTCGGTGTAGACATGCACCAGCGCGCCGGCCTGATTGTAATGCGTGGCGGTAAACGAGATGCCGAATTTGACCGGCGTCAGCGCCAAGCCCCGCTTGATGAAGCGGCTGTTGTTGTTGAAGGCCGAGATCTCGCGCCGGCGCCTTGCATAGCTGGCGCTTTCTTCCAGTTCCCCAACGATGCGGTGGATGATGTTGTCCTCGACCACCTGATGGTAGGGCGTGACGTTGCGGTCGGCGGTGCCGTAGAAATTCCGCTTGCGGATCTCGAGCGGGTCCTTGCCGACGGCGAACGCCACCTCGTCGATGATACGCTCGGCGCCGACCATGCCTTGAGGGCCGCCGAAGCCGCGAAAGGCGGTGTTCGAGACCGTGTTGGTGTAGAGCGGCGCCGACTGTGCATGCACAGCCGGCCAGAAATAGGTGTTGTCGCAGTGGAACAGCGCGCGGTCGGTGACCGGCCCGGAAAGGTCCGCAGAAAAGCCGCAGCGCGCCGCGAACATGAAGTCGACGCCGAGAATATTGCCCTCATCGTCGAAGCCGGCCTCGTAGTCGATGAGGAAATCGTGCCGCTTGCCGGTGGCGATCATGTCGTCATCGCGATCGGGCCGGATTTTCACTGCCCGATGATGCTTCTTGGCGGCGATCGCGGCCAGCGCTGCAAACTGGTTGCCCTGCGTTTCCTTGCCGCCGAAGCCGCCCCCCATGCGACGCATTTCCACGGTAATGGCGTTGCTCGGCACGCCGAGTGCATGACCAACCATGTGCTGGACTTCGCTCGGATGCTGGGTCGAGGAATAGATAGTGACATCCTGATCCTCGCCCGGAACCGCCATCGCGATATGGCCTTCGAGGTAGAAATGCTCCTGGCCGCCGACGCGCATTTTTCCTTTCAGCCGGCGCGGGGCCTGACGGATCGCAGCAGCCGCGTCGCCGCGCTTCAGCGTCAGAGGCGGCGTGACGAGTTTGTCCCTGGTCGGATCGAGCGCGCCGATGTCGGTGACGAAAGGCAATTCCTCGTATTCGACCCTTGCCAGCCTGGTGGCGCGCCGCGCCTGCTCGCGCGTCTCGGCAATCACGCAAAAGATCGGCTGGCCGAAAAACTGTACCTCGCCGTCGGCGAGTACCGGCTCGTCATGGCGCCCGGTCGGCGAAATGTCGTTCTCGCCCGGCACATCCTTTGCCGTGAGCACGTCGATCACGCCGGGGGCGGCGCGCGCCGCCGACAGGTCCATTTTGGCGATGGTGGCATGCGTGGCCGTGGCCAAGCCGAGGCAGCCATGCAGCGTGCCCGCCGGTTCGGGCATATCATCGATGTAAACGGCGCTGCCGCTGACATGCTTGTGCGCGGAATCATGGCGCTGGTCTGTGGCGACGCCGCCGACGATCTTTTCGGCCTTTAAATTGGCGCTGGCGTGCTTGTTCATCATGCCGCCTCGTTGCGCGACACCTGGAATGGTGCCCTGGTGCCGGTGGTTTCGACAAAGAAACGCAACAACAAGTTTTTCGCCGCCAAAGCCCGATATTCAGCGCTCGCCCGCATGTCGGTGAGCGGCGTGAAATCCGTTGCGTATTCGGCCATCGCAGCCTCGACTGTTTCTTCGGTCCAGGGCTTGCTGAGCAGTGCCTTCTCGACGTTCGCAGCCCGCTTCGGCGTCGCCGCCATGCCGCCATAGGCGATGCGGATATCGGCCACGGTGCCGTCCCTGGCCAAGGTCAGAAAAAACGCGCCGAGGGCGGCGGTGATATCCTCGTCGCGGCGCTTGGTGATCTTGTAGACGGCGAACTTCGTTTCGTTTGCCGGAACCGGCACATGCACGGCCTCGACGAACTCGCCGGCCTGCCGGTCCTGCTTGCCATAAGCGATGAAGAAATCCTCGAGCGGGATCGTGCGCCGCTTGCTTCCACGGCGCAGCGTCAGCCGCGCGCCGAGCGCGATGAATGGCGGCGGTGTGTCGCCGATCGGCGAGCCATTGGCGATGTTGCCGCCGATCGTGCCCATGTTGCGCACCTGTTCGCCGCCGATGCGATCGAACAATGGCCCGAGCACCGGGATGCGTTTCGACAGCATCGCGAAGGCATCGGAATAGGTGACGCCGGCGCCGATCGAGATCACGTCCTTGTCCTCGGCAATGGCGCACAGCCCGTCGAGATTGCCGATGAAGATGACAGGCGAAATATCGCGCATGTGCTTGGTCACCCAGAGACCGACATCGGTCGAGCCGGCGACGATGGTGGCGCCCGGTTCCTTGTCGAGCACGGCGGCGAAATCGTCAACGTCAGCCGGCACGACGAGCCGCGCCTTGCCGGCGCCGATCTCGATCCGTGCCCCGTCGCCCATCGCCTCGAGTCTGGCCATGATCGACTGACGCTCCAGCGCAAGCGGATCCTTCTGTGCTTTGCCGTAGCTGGAGATGGCGCGGGCCGCGCGCATGATCGCCTCATAGCCGGTGCAGCGGCAGAGATTGCCCTGCAAGGCCTTTTCGATGGCCGCGTCCGACGGTTCCGGTGATTTCATCCACAAGCCGTAAAGCGACATGACGAAACCTGGCGTGCAGAAGCCGCATTGCGAACCGTGGAAATCCACCATCGCCTGCTGCACCGGGTGCAACTGGCCCGGCGTTCCACGGAGATGCTCGACCGTCACGACATGGGTGCCGTCCAACGAACCCAGAAAGCGGATGCAGGCGTTGACACTTTCATAGACCAGTTCGCCGGCGGAAAGCCTGCCGACCAGCACGGTGCAAGCGCCGCAATCGCCCTCTGCGCAGCCTTCCTTGGTGCCGCGCAGCGATCGGTCGAGCCGCAGCCAGTCAAGCAAGGTCGCGTCAGGCGCCACGGATGACAGCACGACATCCCTGCCGTTGAGGATAAAACGAATATCGTTACGGATCTTGACCTCGGCCACGTCTCAGCTCCCCCTGTAAGTCGAATAGCCATAGGGCGAGACGAGCAGCGGCACATGATAGTGCACGGCATCCGCCATGCCAAAGCGGATCGGCACGGTGTCGAGGAAGGCCGGCTCGGGCAGTTTCGTTCCCTGGCGCCGCAGATAGTCACCAGCGGCGAAAACCAGCTCGTATTCGCCGGTCTGGAAATCCGCGTCGGCCAAAAGCGGTGCGTCGCAACGGCCGTCGGCGTTGGTGGCGACCGTCTTCAGATGCGTCCTGGCCGAGCCATCGATCCGGTAGAGCGCGATCGACAATCCCGCCGCGGGCTTGCCGGTTGCCGTATCCAGCACGTGGGTCGTCAGACGTCCGCCATCGACTTTCGACGTTTCTGCCATTGTCCGCCTCCCATTCCAATACGAACAAACCGGCCGGTACAGCCAAACATTGCTGATGAATTGTGCGCCAATTAAAGGCGATGCATAAGTCCCGGTCGAGCGGAGTGCGACAAAAACACTTTCAAAAATTTTCGGGGGAATGCGAGAAGCACCCTTTCGATATCCTGATCATACTTCGGGCGATGCCCCGTGGGAGGGACGATGCGTTACACCAGAGACATGCGCGGCTACGGAGCCAATCCGCCGGATCCCAAATGGCCCGGTGGCGCGCATGTGGCCGTGCAATTTGTCGTCAATTACGAAGAAGGCGGCGAGAACTGCGTCCTGCATGGCGACAAGGCTTCGGAGGCCTTCCTGTCGGAAATCGTCGGCGCGGCTCCCTGGGCGGGCCAACGCCATTGGAACATGGAATCGATCTACGAATATGGGGCGCGGGCAGGCTTCTGGCGGCTGCTTCGCCTGTTCACCGAGGCCGAGGTGCCAGTGACCTGTTACGGCGTCGCCACGGCACTCGCCCGCTCGCCCGATCAGGTGACGGCGATGCAGGATGCCGGCTGGGAGATCGCCTCGCACGGACTGAAATGGATCGACTACCGCGACCACAGCGCCGAGGACGAGCGCCGCGACCTCAAGGAGGCGATCCGGCTGCACTACGAAGTGACAGGCGCGCGCCCGACGGGCTGGTACACCGGCCGGACGTCGGTCAACACCGTGCGGCTGGTGGCGGAGGAAGGCGGCTTCGACTACGTCTCAGACACTTATGACGACGAACTGCCCTACTGGTTCGCGGATGAGGGGACCGACAGGCCACAGCTCATCATCCCCTACACGCTCGATGCCAACGACATGCGCTTCGCCACGCCGCAAGGCTTCAACTCGGGCGACCAGTTCTTCGCCTATCTGAAGGACAGTTTCGACACGCTCTATGCCGAAGGCAAGGCTGGGCGGCCGCGCATGATGAATATCGGCCTGCACTGTCGCCTCGTCGGGCGGCCGGGGCGGGTGGCGGCGCTGAAGCGCTTCGTCGACTATGTGAAGTCGCACGACAAGGTCTGGCTGGCGCGGCGTATCGACATCGCCAGGCATTGGCGCGAGACCCATCCATACAAGCAGCCGGTGCTGCGCCCTTCGAGGATGGAATTCGAGGCCTTCGTGCATGCTTTCGGCGGCGTTTTCGAACATTCGCCGTGGATAGCCGAGCGCGCCTACGAGCTGGAACTTGGCCCGGCGCACGACAGCGCCGGCGGCCTGCACAATGCGCTCTGCCGCGTTTTCCGCGCCGCAAGCGAAACGGAGCGGCTCGGCGTGCTCAACGCCCATCCCGACCTTGCCGGCAAGCTGGCAAGGGCCAGGCGGCTGACGGCTGAATCGGCCAGGGAACAGGCTTCGGCCGGCCTCGATGAGCTGACCGACAAGGAGCGCGAGCTGTTTTCCAAGCTCAATGCCGCCTACGTCACCACCTTCGGTTTCCCGTTCATCATCGCGGTGAAGGGTAAGACCAGGCAAGAAATCCTGGCGGAGTTCGAAAGGCGCATCGGCAACAGCCGCGGCGTCGAATTCGAGACCGCCTGCAAACAGGTCGAGCGCATCGCGCTCTTCCGCCTCAAGGACATGCTTCCGCAATAGGTTTGAACCCATGGATACGATCAGGATGCCCGAGCGAACCTATTATGCTCCACATGGCGGCCATTCCGGCCAGAGTGAGCTTCTGACCGGCCGCGCCGTCTTCACCGAGGCCTATGCCGTCATCCCCAAGGGCGTGATGCAGGACATCGTCACCAGCGCCCTGCCATTCTGGGACAAGACCCGCGTCTGGATATTGTCGAGGCCGCTGTCGGGCTTTGCCGAGACGTTTTCGCAGTACATCGTCGAGATCGCGCCCGGCGGTGGCAGCGACCGGCCGGAACCCGATGCCGGCGCCGAGGGCGCCTTGTTCGTGGTCGAAGGCGAACTGACCGTCCTGCTTGCCGGCGAAAGACATGTCTTGCGGCCGGGCGGCTTCGCCTTCCTGCCGCCGTCGAGCGGCTGGACTGTTCGCAACGAAAGCAATGCGGCTGTCCGCTTTCACTGGATACGCAAGGCTTATGAGTCCGTCAGCGGCCTCGAGGTCCCGCAAGCCTTCTTCACCAACGAGCAGGACATCGGGCCGACGCCGATGCCCGGTACCGACGGCCGTTGGGCGACGACGCGCTTCGTCGATCCGGCCGACATGCGCCATGACATGCACATGACCATCGTCACCCTCGAACCGGGCGCGGTCATTCCCTTTGCCGAGACCCATGTCATGGAGCACGGGCTCTATGTCCTGGAAGGCAAGGCCGTCTACCGGCTCAACCAGGACTGGGTCGAGGTGGAGGCCGGCGACTATATGTGGCTGCGCGCCTTCTGTCCGCAGGCCTGCTATGCCGGCGGACCGGGAAAATTCCGCTATCTGCTCTACAAGGACGTCAACCGGCACGCCAAGCTCGGCAGTGCCGGGATCGCGGGGCGTGCGCCGTGACCCGCATCGTCGCGCGGCCGCTGACCCGCGAGGGCTTTGCCCCGTTCGGCGATGTCATCGACATGGGCGGCGACAACCACTACCCGATCAATGGCGGCAAGGCCGAGCGCTACCATGATCTGGCGACCGCCGAGGCGGTAGGGCCGAATGCGCGCGTGCTGATCTCGATGGTGCGCGGCACGCCTTACGAATTGCCGCTGGCGCTGACCATGGTCGAGCGTCACCCGCTCGGCAGCCAGGCCTTTATCCCGCTGTCGCCACGACCGTTCATGGTGGTCGTCTGTCATGACGGCAAGGACGGTCCGGCCGAGCCGCATGCCTTCATCACCAAGCCAGGGCAAGGCATCAATTATTCACGCAATCTATGGCACGGCGTACTGACGCCATTGGGTGAGCCCCAGGATTTCCTGATCGTCGACCGTGGCGGCGACGGCTCCAATCTCGAAGAATTCCATTTTTCGCACGCCTACGAGATTCATCTCCCCGACGAGATCCTTTGATGACCGACATTTCGCTGATCGACCGCCTGCTCGACGTCATCGAGCACGACATCGTGCCGAAGACGCAGGAAGGCGTCGCCCATGGCAACAAGCTGTTCGGCGCGGCGATCCTGAAGAAAGGCGACCGCTCGCTGGTGCTGGCCGAAACCAACAACGAGATCGAAAACCCGCTCTGGCATGGCGAAGTGCACTGCCTGAAACGCTTCTACGAAATGCCGAGCGCCGAACGTGTCGACACCACGGAGGCCATCTTCCTGGCCACGCACGAGCCCTGTTCGCTCTGTCTGTCGGCGATCACCTGGACCGGTTTCGACAATTTCTACTATCTGTTCAGCCACGAGGATTCGCGCGACAGTTTTGCCATCCCGCACGATCTGAAAATCCTGAAAGAGGTCTTCACCCTCGATCCCGGCGGCTACAATGCCGAGAACGCCTATTGGAAGAGCTTTTCGATCCGCAGGCTGGTGCGGGCACTGCCCGAGGCGGAACGCGGGCGGCTGGAGGCGCGCATCGGCAAGATTGCAGCACTTTATGAAGCGCTCTCTGGCGACTACCAGGCCAACAAGGCCGAGAACGACATTCCGCTGAACTGAGGGCACCAAGCAGCGGCACAGGTCGCATATTCCACTGCTCCAGTCGCGAATGGCGATTGAAACTTGCCGCGCCGCGAGGCGTTATGCGCGCCATGAAAACCGTCACCGAGTTTCCCCGCAAGGTCGTCGAATTCCCTGATATGGGCATCGTTATGCCGGATGGCTGCCGGCTGTCGGCGCGGGTGTGGATGCCGGAAGATGCCGGCGACGATCCGGTGCCTGTCATCCTCGAGCACCTGCCCTACCGCAAGCGCGACGGCACCATCTTTCGCGACCAGCTGACGCATCCCTATTTCGCCGGCCACGGCTATGCCTCGATCCGTGTCGACATGCGCGGCAATGGCGATTCCGAAGGGCTGATGGACGACGAATATTCCGAGCAGGAGTTGCAGGACGCCTGCGACGTCATCGCCTGGGCGGCGGCTCAACCCTGGTGCAACGGCAATGTCGGCATGATGGGTATTTCCTGGGGCGGCTTCAACTGCCTGCAGGTGGCAGCCATGCAGCCGTCGGCGCTCAAGGCGGTCATCAGCCTGTGCTCGACCGTTGATCGCTATGCCGACGACATCCACTACAAGGGCGGCTGCCTGCTGCTGGAAAATTTCGGCTGGGCCTCGACAATGCTGTCCTATTCGTCACGGCCGCCGGACCCGCTGCTGGCGGGCGACAACAGATGGCGCGACCTGTGGCTCAGCCGACTGGAGAACCAGTCGTTCCTTTTGCCGCTCTGGCTTGGCCACCAGCACCGCGACGCCTACTGGAAACGCGGCTCGATCTGCGAGGATTTCTCCGCCGTCAAGGCCGCGGTGCTGTCGATCGGCGGCTGGCATGACGGCTACCGCAACACCATCTCGCATCTCGTCGCCAACATCGAGGCGCCGGTCAAAGGCATCGTCGGCCCCTGGATCCACAAATACCCGCATTATGCCGGGCCCCAGCCGGCAATCGGCTTCCTGCAGGAAGCGCTACGCTGGTGGGACCGCTGGCTAAAGGGCGTCGAGACCGGCGTCGAGGCCGACCCGGCCTACCGCGCCTATGTGATGGACAGCGTGCGGCCGGCGCGCTGGCATCCGGAACGGCCGGGCCGCTGGGTGGCGGAGCGGCAGTGGCCTTCGCCCGACATCAAGACGCAAACGATCGAATTGATCCCGGCGGGCGGTAAATCCGTCACCATCGCTTCGCCGCAAAGCTGTGGGCTGGCCGGCGGTGAGTATTTCCCGTTCACCTTCGGCCCGGAATTGCCGGGCGACCAGCGTCCCGACGACGCGCTGTCGGTGTGTTTCGACCAGCCGGAACTCGCCGAGGCGATCGACGTCGTCGGCGCACCGGAAGTCGACGTCCGGTTATCCTGCGACCGCCCGCAGGCCAACATCGCGGTGCGGCTTTGCGACGTGCATCCCGATGGCGCCTCCGAACTGATCTCCTATGGCGTGCTCAACCTGACGCATCGCCTCTCGCACGAATTCCCGCAAGCGCTTGTCCCCGGCGAGAGCGTTTCGGCACGCGTCGTGCTCGACCAGTGCGCCTATCGCGTGCCGGCCGGCCACCATTTGCGCATAGCCGTCTCGAACGCCTATTGGCCCATGATCTGGCCCTCGCCGGAGCCGGTCCGCCTGAGCCTGTCGGCGGCGACGCTGAAGCTGCCGCTGCGCCCGCTGGCGACGGGCGACGAGGTCACGTTCGCCGCGCCGGAGGCTGCTTCCCCCTGGGCAACCGAGACGATCCGCCCGGCCAATTCGGAACGCCGCGTCGACCGCGACGAGAAGACCGGCATCGTCACGCTTTCCATAGAAGACGATTTCGGCGAGGTGCGCGATCTTGCACATGGCCTGGCGAACGGCAGCATCGCCCGCGAGACCTGGACGATCCATCCGGACGATCCGTTGTCGGCTGGGGGACGGACGCATTGGACGCAAACCCTGTCGCGAAGCGGATGGTCGGTGCGCACCGAAACATCGGCCGAAATACGCTCGGACGCCAAAAACTTCATCGTAAGCGCCCGAATTGAAGCTTACGAAGGCGAAAAACTCGTCTTCGAACGCGATTTTGAACAGGCGGTTCCGCGCTCGCTTGTTTGAGCGGCAAGGCATTGGTCCAATTGCGACGTGCCATTTACGCCACAGCATGTCGCATTCGGTCTTGCTTACCGCTTTCCCTTGCGGTCATTATTCCCCTCACAAGAAACAAGAAAACGACCACTAAGGTCGAACCAACAGAGTGAGGAACTCAAAATGTCAAACGAACTGGAATTCCTTAGCCGACGCGTCGCCTCAGGCAAGCTCAGCCGTCGGGATTTTCTCGGCCGGGCGGCAGCGCTCGGCGTCACCGCGACCTTCGCCAACTCACTGCTTTCGAGCGCGGCGCGCGCAGCCGGCCCGGTCAAGGGCGGCACGCTCAAGGCAGGCCTGGTTGGCGGCGAGTCCACCAACAGCCTGGATCCAGCCCTGTTCATGACGCAGGTGCCGTTCGCCTTCGGCAAGATGTGGGGCGAACTGATCGTCGAGCTTTCCCCAGAGGGCAAGCTCGAGAACCGCATCGCCGAGGAGATCGGCTCGTCCGACGATGCCAAGGTCTGGACACTGAAGATCCGCGACGGCGTCGAATTCCACAATGGCAAGACGGTGACCGCCGAAGACGTCGCCGCCACGCTCGAGCGTCATTCGGACGAGAAGTCGAAGTCCGGCGCGCTCGGCTACATGAAAGGCATCGAAAGCATCAAGGCCAGCGGCAAGGAAGTGGTGCTGATGCTGAAGGAGGCCAATGCCGATCTGCCCTACCTGCTCAGCGACTACCACCTGATCGTCCAGCCCAATGGCGGCAAGGACAAGGCCGATGCCGGCATCTCGGCGGGCCCTTACAAGGTCACCACCAACGAGCCCGGCGTGCGCCATGGCGGCGAGCGCTTCGCCAATTACTGGCAGGGCGACAAGATGGGCCATGCCGACCAGATCGAGATCATCGTCATCAACGACGCTACGGCCCGTACGGCCGCCCTGCAGGGCGGCCAGGTCAACATGGTCAACCGCGTCGAGCCGAAGATCGTCGACCTGATCAAACGCGTGCCGGGCGTCACCATCCGCAACCATGCGGGACCGGGCCACTACGTCTTCATCATGCACTGCAATACGGCGCCGTTCGACAACAACGACCTCAGGATGGCGCTGAAGCTGGCGATCGACCGCGAAGAAATGCTGAAGAAGGTGCTGCGCGGTTACGGTTCGCTCGGCAATGATTTCCCGATCAATGCCGCCTACCCGCTGTTCACCGAGATCGAGCAGCGCACATACGATCCGGACAAGGCCAAGTTCCACTACAAGAAGTCGGGGCATGACGGCGCGGTGCTGCTCAGGACCTCCGACGTCGCCTTTCCCGGCGCCGTCGACGCGTCCCAGCTTTTCCAGCAGAGCGCGGCCAAGGCCGGCATCCAGATCGAGCTCAAGCGCGAGCCGGGCGACGGCTACTGGAACGAGGTCTGGAACAAGCAGCCCTTCTGCGCCTCCTATTGGGGCGGACGCTCGACCCAGGACCAGATGTACTCGACCGCCTACCTGTCGACCGCCGACTGGAACGACACGCGTTTCAAGCGCCCGGATTTCGACAAGATGGTGCTGGCGGCGCGCGCCGAGCTGGACGAGGCCAAGCGCAAGGCGATGTATCACGACATGGCCGTCATGGTGCGCGACGAAGGCGGCCTGATCCTGCCGATGTTCAACCAGTTCATCGACGCCACCGGCGCCAAGGTGGGCGGCTGGGTGGACGATCCGCACCAGGAGTTGATGAATGGCTATGCCCTGGCAAAGTGCTGGCTCGAAGCCTGAGCCGGCCTTGCCCAGATGTCCTCACCCATCGTGAAACTGGTGGCCCAGCGCGTCGCGCTGGGCATCCTCCTTTTGTTGGCCGTCTCGGTCCTGATTTTCGCCGGCACACAGATCCTGCCCGGCGACGTCGCGCAAGCCATCCTAGGGCAGTCGGCGACACCGGAATCGCTCGCCAATCTGCGTGAGCAGCTTGGGCTCAACGATCCGGCCTATATCAGGTATTTCCGCTGGCTCGGCGGCGTTTTGACCGGCGATCTCGGGACCGCCATGTCGAGCGGACAGGATATCGCAACATCGATCAAGGGCCGGCTGTGGAACACGCTTTTCCTCGCCTTCTGGGCGGCGATCGTGGCCATTCCACTGGCCATAACGCTTGGCCTGATCGCGGTGCGCTACCGCAATGGCTGGGTCGACAAGCTGATCTCGGGACTGGCGCTCGCCTCGACCTCCTTCCCGGAATTCTTCATCGGCTACTTGCTGGTCTTCTACTTCGCGGTTCAGCATCAGTGGTTCCCCGCCATCTCGACCGTCTATGACGGCATGCCTTTCGGTGAACGCATGCAGGCGATCGCGCTGCCGGCGGCGGCGCTGACGCTGGTGGTGCTTGCCCATATGATGCGCATGACGCGCGCTGCGATCCTAAACGTCATGCAATCGGCCTATGTGGAGACCGCCGAGCTCAAGGGGCTCTCGGCTTTCGCGGTCATCCGCAAACATGCCTTCCCGAACGCCATCGCGCCGATCATCAACGTCGTCATGCTCAACCTCGCCTATCTGATCGTCGGCGTGGTCGTGGTCGAAGTGATCTTCGTCTATCCCGGCATGGGGCAGTATCTGGTCGATCACGTCACCAAGCGCGACGTGCCGGTGGTGCAGGCGGTCGGACTGATCTTCGCCGCCGTCTATATCGGCCTCAACATCATCGCTGACATAGCGGCAATCGTCGCCAATCCGCGCCTGAGGCATCCCAAATGAAGAGGGCGGGCATGCTCGACATCAAACGCATCCCCGTGCCCGCGCTGGTCGGCCTGGTGCTGACGGCCCTGTTCGTGCTGGCGGCCATCTTCGCGCCGTGGCTTGCGCCGCACGGCAATGGCGAGATCGTCGGCGACGTCTGGGAGCCCATGTCGGCGGCGCACTGGCTGGGCACCGACAACCTTGGCCGCGATCTGCTGTCGCGCATGATCTATGGTGCGCGCATCACCCTTTTCATCGCAGTGCTCGCCACGGCGTTGTCCTTCTCGCTTGGCGCCATTCTCGGCTTTTCGGCGGCGGTGTTCGGCGGCTGGTTCGACACGCTGCTGTCGCGCCTCGTCGATCTTCTGATGTCGATCCCGACGCTGATCATGGGCCTTGTCGTGCTCTCGGTGCTGCCGACAAACCTGGTGACGCTGATCCTGGTGATGGGCATTCTCGACTCGACCCGCGTCTACCGCCTGTCGCGCGCGGTGGCCGTCGACATCAACGTCATGGACTATGTCGAAGCCGCCAAGCTGCGCGGCGAAGGCAGCACCTGGATCATCTTCCGCGAGATCCTGCCCAATGCGCTGTCGCCGCTGGTCTCGGAACTCGGCCTGCGCTTCATCTATGCCGTGCTGTTCCTGTCGACGCTCTCCTTTCTTGGCCTCGGCGTACAGCCGCCGGATGCCGACTGGGGCGGCATGGTCAAGGAAAACAAGGACGGCATCGTCTTCGGCATTGCCGCGGCGCTCATACCGGCGGCCGCGATCGCGGCGCTTGCGATCTCGGTCAATCTCGTCGCCGACTGGGTGCTCAACCGCACGACAAGCCTGAAAGGAGGACGCGGATGATGGCCGACAGCAAAGCGAAATCCAGCCCGCTCCTCGATATCCGCAACCTGCGCATCGAAGCCATGGTCTACCCACCGGGCGAAGCGCCAAAGACCATCACGCTCGTCCACGACGTCTCGCTGACCCTGGAAAAGGGCAAGGTGCTCGGCCTGATCGGCGAATCCGGTGCCGGCAAGTCGACCATCGGCCTGTCTTCGATGGGTTATGGGCGCGGCGGCGTGCGCATCACCGGCGGCGAGGTGCTCCTCAACGGCCGCGACATCCTCAAGGGCGGCAAGGAAGGTTTCCGCAGGCTGCGCGGCCGCGAGGTCTGCTATGTCGCGCAGTCGGCGGCAGCGGCGTTCAACCCGGCGCACAGGCTGATGGACCAGGTTGTCGAAGCCACCCTCCTGCACGGCAGGGCGACGCGCGCGGAGGCCGAGAAACGCGCCGTCGCGCTGTTCAAGAAGCTGAGCCTGCCCAATCCCGAAACCATCGGCGAGCGTTTCCCGCACCAGGTCTCCGGAGGCCAGCTGCAGCGTGTGATGACGGCGATGGCGCTGTGCTCGGAACCGGACCTGATCGTCTTCGACGAGCCGACGACGGCGCTCGACGTGACGACGCAGATCGACGTGCTGTCGGCGATCAAGGACGCCATCCGCGACACGCATGTGGCCGCGCTCTACATCACCCACGACCTCGCCGTCGTCGCCCAGGTGTCGGACGAGATCATGGTGCTGCGCCACGGCCGGCTGGTCGAATGGGGCGGCACCCGCCAGATCATCAAGGAGCCGCGCCAGGAGTACACCAACGCTCTGGTGTCAGTGCACGAGATCGAACACGCCGAGCAGAAACCCGGCGTCTCGCCATTCCTGTCCGTGAAGAACGTCACCGCCGCGTATGGCGGCGGTCATGTCAAGGTGCTGAAGAACGTCTCCGTCGATATCTATCCCGGCCAGACGCTGGCGGTGGTCGGCGAGTCCGGCTCCGGCAAGTCGACGCTGGCGCGCGCCATCACAGGGCTCCTGCCGCCCGAACAGGGCACGGTGACCTTCGACGGGCGCCCGCTTGCCAACCGACTTGCCGACCGGCCGAAGGAGGATCTGCGGCAGCTGCAGATGATCTACCAGATGGCCGACGTGGCCATGAACCCGCGCCAGACCGTCGGCACCATCATCGGCCGGCCGCTGGAGTTCTATTTCGGCATGCGGGGACGTGAGCGCGACCGGCGCGTCGCCGAATTGCTCGACGAGATCGAGATGGGCAAAGGCTTCCTCGACCGCTATCCGGCGGAGCTGTCGGGCGGCCAGAAGCAGCGCGTCTGCATCGCCCGCTCGCTCGCCGCCAAACCGAAGCTGATCATCTGCGACGAGGTGACCTCGGCGCTCGACCCGCTGGTGGCCAACGGCATTCTCAAGCTTCTGTTGAACCTGCAGCAGCACGAGAAGGTCGCATATCTCTTCATTACCCACGACCTTGCGACGGTAAGGTCGATCGCCGATTCGATCGCGGTGATGTATCGCGGCGAGGTGGTCCGTTACGGTTCCAAAAGCAAGGTGCTCACACCGCCTTTCGATGCCTATACCGACCTCCTGCTGTCCTCGGTTCCGGAAATGGAGATCGGCTGGCTGGAAAAGGCGATCAAGGGGCGACGCATGGCGAGCGCCGGGAACTAGCCAGCGGTTCGCCAGTCAAGGAGATGACGAACGTCATCCGGATGCAACACTGGAGGGTCAGACGTCCTTCGGACGGCATCGCCTGTGTGCGGTTGTTTCAAAAAGGGGTAGGACATGAAGACTGAACTCGACCATCTCGCTGAACTCGCCGGCCAAGGCCGGATATCGCGGCGTGACTTTCTCGGGCGCACCGCGGCGCTGGGCATGTCGGCGGCGCTGGCAACGACGCTGGCCGGGAAAGCCTTCGCGCAGACGCCGGTCAAGGGCGGCATTCTCAAGGCCGGCCTGCAGGGCGGCGAATCGACCAACAGCCTCGATCCGGCGCTGAACCTCAGCCAGGTCACCTTCAGCTTCGGCAAGCAGTGGGGCGAATATCTGGTTCGCCTCACCCCCGACAACAGGTTGGTCAACCTGATCGCCGAGGACATCGGCGCTTCCCCGGATGCCAAGACCTGGACGATCAAGATCCGCGACGGCATCGAGTTCCACAATGGCAAGACGGTCGGCGCGGAGGATGTCGCGGCCACCATCGAGCGCCACGCCGACGAGAAGTCGAAGTCGGGCGCACTCGGCATTCTCAAGAACATCAAGGGCATCAAGGCCAACGGCAAGGAGGTCGTCGTCACGCTTGCCGACGCCGATGCCGACTTCCCCTATCTGATGGCCGACTATCATCTCGTCATCCAGCCCAATGGCGGCAAGGACAATCCGAACGCGGGCATCAGCGCCGGCCCCTATAAGGTGACCGTCAACCAGCCCGGCGTGCGCCACGGCGGCGAGCGCTTCGCCAATTACTGGCAGGGCGACAAGGCGGGCCATGCCGACCAGGTCGAGATCGTCGTCATCAACGATGCGACGGCGCGGCTGGCGGCCCTGCAAGGCGGCCAGGTGCACATGATCAATCGCGTCGAGCCGAAGGTGGTCGATCTCGTCAAGCGCATCCCCGGCGTCAGCATCGAGAACGTTTCGGGCAAGGGCTATTACCCGTTCAACATGTTCTGCGACACCGCGCCCTTCGACAACGGCGATCTCAGGATGGCGCTCAAGCTCGCCATGGACCGCGACGAGATGCTGGAAAAGATCCTGCGCGGCTACGGTTCGGTCGGCAATGACTTCCCGATCAACGAGGCCTATCCGCTGTTTTCGGCCATCGAACAGCGCAAGTTCGACCCGGAAAAGGCTGCGGCGCTCTACAAGAAGTCGGGCCACAGCGGCTCGATCCTGCTGCGCACCTCCGACGTCGCCTTCCCCGGGGCCGTCGATGCGGCACAGCTCTATCAGCAGAGCGCCGCCAAGGCAGGCATCAAGATCGAGATCAAGCGCGAGCCTGGCGACGGCTATTGGTCGGAGGTCTGGAACAAGCAGCCTTTCTCGCTGTCTTACTGGGGCGGGCGTGCCACGCAGGACCAGATGTATTCCACCGGCTATGTGTCGAACGCCGACTGGAACGACACGCGTTTCAAGCGGCCCGAGTTCGACAAGATGCTGTTTGCAGCGCGCGGCGAGCTCGACCAGGACAAGCGCAAGGCGATCTATCACGACATGGCCGTGCTGATGCGCGACGAAGGCGGATTGATCGTGCCTTTCTTCAACCAGTTCATCGACGCCGCCACCAACAAGATCGGCGGCTTCGCCAAGAGCCCGATCGGCGAGATGATGGACGGCTACGCGCTCGCCGAATGCTGGCTGAACGCCTGACATCAAGTTCCCGCCGAAAGCGCCGCGTGTCCGTGCGACACGCGGCGTGCTCGTTCCCCCGACAATCGCATGGAGCAGCTCGTGGCGCTCAAGACCAAACTGTTGCTGATCATCCTCGACGGCGTGCCTTACCGGAACTGGCGCCGGCTGATGGGCAACCTCGAAGGCTGGGTGCAGTCGGGCGAAGCGCGGGTATGGAGGATGCGCTCGGTGCTGCCGTCGACCTCGGCCTGCTGTTATGCTTCGATCCACACCGGGGTGCCGCCGCAGGCGCATGGCATTCTTTCCAACGAGAACCGCTTCCGCGTCAGCCGGCCCGACATCTTCTCGGAGGTCACCAGGGCCGGGGGAATAACCGGCGCGGTCACCCACTCCTACTGGTCGGAGTTCTTCCGTTCCTACCCGTTCGACCTCGTCGAGGACATGGAGTATGACGAGCCGGGCGGGCCGATCACGCATGGCCGCTTCCACACCATGACCGGCTACAACGCGCGCAACCAGATGACGCCGAGCGACGTCGACCTGTTCGCCACGCTGACCATGCTGAGCAGCCGCCACGGCATCGACTACGGCATCCTGCACACTTGCACGCTGGACTCGATGGGCCACCGTTTCGGCCATGACTGTCACGAGATGGACCATGCCTGCTACGCGATGGACGGCATGCTGGCCGCTTTCCTGCCGCGCTGGCGCGACGCCGGCTATGAAGTGATCGTCACCGCCGATCACGGCCAGACCGACCGCGGCCACCATGGCGGCCATGATGAGGAGATGCAGGATTTCGCGCTGTATTATTTCGGCGGCGGCAACGGACCGGATGCCGACACGCTGCTCGACCAATTGCAGCTGGCACCGACGGTTCTGAGCCGGCTTGGGGTGGCGATACCCGAGACGATGAAGGCGAAGCCCTTCCTGAGCTAGCTTCCCCTTCACCCACTGGCAAGGCTCATCTTCTTCGGTTAGCCTCCGCAAATTCCTTGGCGGAGGATGAACCTTTTTGAGCCGATCAGCGACAGAGCAGGCAGGAGCCAGGCGGCTCGATCGGTCATGACCGGCGCGATGGAGACCGATCGCGCGCTTGTCGAGCGGGTCGCGAAGGGCGACCGGGCCGCCGTGCGGCTCCTGTTCATGCGCCACCACGCGCGGATATACCGCTTCGTGGCGCGCCAGACGGGATCGGAAATGATGGCTGACGACATCGCGAACGAGGTGTTCCTCGAACTGTGGCGCCAGGCGCCTGGTTTCGAGGGACGTTCCGAAGTCTCGACATGGCTGCTCGGCATCGCCCGCTTCAAGGCGCTGTCCCTGTTGCGCAAGAAAAAGGAAGACTGGATCGACGACGAGGCCGCAGCCGCGCTGCCCGACGGCGCCGATACGCCCGAGATCGTTGCCATGAAGGAGGACAAGAGCACTGCCTTGCGCCGCTTCATCGATGCCTTGCCGCGCGAGCATCGCGTGGTCATCGATCTCGCCTATTATCAGGGGCAATCGGTGACCGAGATCGGCGAGGTGCTCGACATCCCGGTCGCGACCGTCAAGACCCGCATGTTTTATGCCCGCAAGAAACTCGGCGAAGCCCTCAAGGCCGCCGGTTACGACAGGGGGTGGCCATGAGCGCCGCTGAAAAGATGTCGCGCCGCGACGAAATGGAAACGTTGCTGCCGTTCTACCTGAACGGTTCGCTGGAAGGCTCGGAACTGGAGGCCGTCGAGGAATGGCTGGCCAGCGATCCGACGGCGATGGCCGCCCTTGGCGAGGCGGAGGCTGAATTCTCCAGCACCGCGGCCGCCAATGAGGCGATCCGTCCGCCGGCCGATGCGCTGAGCCGCTTTTCCAGGACGCTCGATGCCGAGGCTGGCCCGGCGCGCGCCGCCGCCGGTTCGTCCTGGCTGGCGCAGGCCTGGAGCCGCTTCATCGCGCTGCCGGTCGGCGTCGCCTGGGCGGCGGCCGCGGCTCTGCTGGCGCTGGTCATGGTGCAGTCGTTCGTGCAGCCCGGCGGCAAGGGCGGCAATTTCGAGATCGCGGGCGCGCAGGACGAGATGGCGAAGATGCCGTTCGCCCTGGTCAAGTTCAGGCCCGACGCGAAAATGTCCGACATCGCCGCCTTTCTCGGCAGCAGCGGACTGAAGATCCTGGACGGACCGACCGCCGAGGGCGTGTTCCGGCTCGGCATTCCGGCCGCCAACGCGGCCGACTACACCAGGCAACTCGGCCTTGTTGCCGCCCAGCCTTTCACAGACACCGTGATCGAGGGAAGGAAACCGGCCGATGGCGGCTGAGGCGGTCATTCGATTTGCGGCAATCCTTGCGGCGGCGATGACGATCGCCACCGGGCCTGCGTCGGCGCAGGGCAACGACGCCAATACCGACCGAAAGATCGCCTGCCGCGACGGCACCGATGCGGCAGGCGCCGACTGTGGCAAGGACGGCGGCGACAGCGGCAGCGCGGCCGGTGCCGTGTTTCTTCCCGCCCTGATCGTCGACCTGTTCCCCAATCCGGCCGCGCCCGCGGCACCGGTGCCGACGCCACGGCCGGACCCGGCGGCGCCGCCCGCCGGCACGCAGGCCGGACCGCCTTCGGCCGGGCCGATCGTCTCGCCAAGCGATCTCATCGCCGTTCAGCCGCCACGCGCCGTGGCCGGCGATTTCGTGCCCGACGAGGTGCTGGTGACCGTCGATGGCGATGCGGGCGCCGTGCAGCAGATCGCCGCTTCCTTCGG
This sequence comes from Mesorhizobium sp. B2-5-3, assembly GCF_006441005.1. Lineage (NCBI taxonomy): Bacteria > Pseudomonadati > Pseudomonadota > Alphaproteobacteria > Hyphomicrobiales > Phyllobacteriaceae > Mesorhizobium > Mesorhizobium sp. B2-5-3. The sequence goes on along the minus strand of NZ_VFUS01000018.1, from coordinate 10,806 downwards.
CCTCGATGTGCGCTCGCAGCGGCAATCATTTTTGCTCGGGACCACGCTTGTGCGCTTCGGCATTCCCGACGGTCGCCCCGTCGGCGTGGTGCTGGCGCAGCTTGCCGCCGACAGCCGCACGCAGCGGCGTGAGCCCAACCATATCTATTCGCTTCAGCAGGTGGCGGGCATCGTCAACTATGCGTTCGAGCGCATCGCGCTCGACGCCAACCAGGCGAGCGGCGAGAACGTCCGCGTCGCGGTAATCGATACCGGCGTCGACGACACCAATCCGACACTGGCCGGGGTCATCGCCGGCCAGTTCGACGCTATGCCCGACGTGCCGGTCGAAAAGCGCGACCACGGCACCTCAATCGACGGGCTGATCGCCGGCGTCGGCGCGCTCAAGGGCATGGCGCCCGGCGCCAGGATCTATCACGCACGTGCCTTCGAAGGCGGCAAGTCGACAATGGACGTCATCCTCGCTGCGCTCGACTGGGCGGCCGAGCAGGACGTGCCCATCATCAATATGAGTTTCGTCGGTCCGAAGAACGACCTGCTCGGCGTCGCCTGCCGCAATGCACGCGCGCTCGGCATGGTTCTGGTCGCCGCCGCCGGCAACAACGGGCCCAAGGCGCCCTATGGCTACCCGGCCGCCTTCGACGGCGTCATCGCGGTGACCGCCACCGACGCCAGGGATGGGCTAATGCCGCAGGCCAATCGCGGCGGCTATGTCTTCATCTCGGCGCCGGGCGTCGAGATGGTGGCGCCGAGCGGAGCCGGCTCGGATGTCGTCACCGGCACATCGTTCGCCGCCGCGATCGTCTCGGGCGCCATTGCCAATCTCATCCACGCCGCGCCGGACCGCTCGGCCGACGCCATCGAAAAGGCGCTTGCCGCAACGGCCCGGGATCTCGGTTCGAAAGGGCGGGACGATGACTTCGGCTACGGGCTGCTGGACATCAAGGCCGCCGAGACGGCGAAGGAATGATCCTTGGCAACATGCTCCTAAATTCAGTCGGCTATTTGCGATGGCCGAGACGGGACGAATGCTGGACTAAACATCTAGAGGGCCGGACCCAACCGAACGGCGCTTCCATCATAGAAGCGTGACAGCCGAAAGCGGCTGAGATCATGCCCACTCGCGTTACCCTGTATCAGGTCGGAAACGACGCGACCGATTCCAGGTCCGATACCGAAGCCGTGACCACTCATTCCCGTGGCCACGAAAAGACCGACGACTGCCCGGGCGTGATCCACGACGGGGACGACATCGGGCATGGCGTCAATCATGCCTCCCCAGCCTGCCTTCAAGCGAACTGTTTCGAACTGTGGAAAAAGGCGTCTGAAATTGCGCTCTACAGAACGGAGGCCGGAGCGTTCAGCGGTCGGGTTGAGCACGCGCATTCTTTCGAAAGGACTCTGGGAATCCGGGGTCCAATCGCGCGGAATCGACCAGCTGTCAGGGTAACCTGATGGGGCGCACGGAAAGTAGCGGGTTCCGAGCGGGTTGGCCATGAGGGCGGGAAGATACTTGGTGGCGTGCCGGAATGCGTCGGGTCCCAGGTAAAGCAAATTACTGCCTCCCGGGGCGAGCGTGTATCCGCCATCCTGTCGGCGCCTGAAAGCGATGTGTTCGTCCGCTGCCGCACCTGCATAGATTTCAGGCATAGGCTCCGTTGCGGCTACGGTTACCCTGACGCTGAGTTGGGGGATGGAGACGCCGTGTCTTCTCAGGAACAGCGACGACCAGGCGCCGCCCGCGACCAGTACGCTGGAGGTTTCAATGTATCCCGCCTCGGTCCACACTCCTCTGATCCTGCCAGCTGAGATTTCGAGGGTTCGCGCTGCGCAATTCTCTATGATCTTGGCGCCTTTTCGGACGGCAAGACGAGCAAGCGCAGGTACCGCCAACCAAGGCTCCGCGCGCATGTCGGAGGGCGTCGTCATCGCGCCCTTGAACTTGCGCGACATGCCCTTGATGAGTTTCGCGGTTTCGTCCGCGTCCAGGAGGCGAGTGTCGAGCCCATGGATGGCGGCGATCTTCATGAACTCTTCGAAACCGGCCATGTCCTTGTCGGAGTTCGCCAGATAGGTCACACCTGTCTGGTCCAGCCCGATGTCTTCGCCGCATTCCTCAGCCAGTTGCCGCCATAGGCGAAAAGCCTCGATGACAATTGGCAGTTCATCTGCGTCGCGCCCCTGCTTTCGAATCCAGCCCCAGTTTCGGGACGATTGTTCGGCCGCAACGCGGCCTTTTTCCAGCAGCGTGACCGGAATGTTCCGCTCCGCCAGGAAAAGAGCCGTCGTTACGCCGATAATGCCGCCACCAATGATGACCACCTCCGAACGCTTCGGCGGTGGGCCAGGATGTTGGATTGGATCCTTTTCGGAGAACGGGAATATGGGCAAATTGGGCATCCAGGAGGGCTGGTTGATGGCTTCGGCTTTACTGGTTGCCACCCTCTAAAAGCCAAAGCAAGCGCGGTGCAGGCAGACCACTATCCATGACACTGCAATCGATCTTCCGGCAACGCCCGCAAGCGGTCGAACTCGGCCCCTCGGAGCGATTGGCTCTAACCCTAGGCAGGCGCTCCGGCAACCGACCCCCTGATCACCAGGTCGACCGGCCAGACCTCGCCGCGCGGGCCCTCCTCCAGGCCCGATATCCGTGCGGCCAGACGCTCGGCGATGCGGGCGCCGGCGAGCCGGATCGAGGAGCGCGTCGTCGACAGCGGTACGGAGAAATTCTCCGGCTTCAGCCATGGGAAGACGTCGTCATGTGCAATTAATGAGATGTCGCCGGGGATGCTCAGGCCGAGGTCGCGCACGGCGCGCACGACGCCGAGCGCCATGATCAGGCTGGAGCAGGCGATCGCGGTCGGCGCGCCGTCCTGTTCGAGCAGGCGCCGGGCGGCGCGATAGCCGTTCTCCTCGGTCATGGCAACGGAGCAGACATGGCGGTCGCCCAAGGTCAGGCCGCTCGCGGCGAGCGCCCGGCGCACGCCTCGCTCGCGATGCACGGCGAAGGTTTCGCGGTCATCGCCATTGATCAGCGCCAGCCGCCGGTGGCCGAGCTGGACGAGCAGTCGCGCCGCCTCGTAAAAGGCGCCCTCATTGTCGATGTCGAGATAGGGATAGTCGAAATCGAAACCTTCGCTGCGGCCATGGATGATGAAGGGTATACCGAGCGTGTTGACCAGCGCCACACGCCGGTCGGCCGGCGTCGGCGAGGAGATGTAGACGGCGTCGACCTGGCGGTTGGCGACGATGCGCCGGTAAGTCGTCTCCTGGTCGTCGGCGTCGGCGGGAGACAGCACCAGGTCGAGCTCGTGCGAGCGCGCATAATCGCCAAGGCCGGACAGGAATTCGACGAAGTGCGGGTCGATGTCGACGGCAGCACCCGTCGGCAAGACATAGCCGATCATTCCGGACTTGCCGGTCGCAAGCCGGCGTGCGCTCGGATTGGGGCGATAGCCATGGCGCTTGGCGGCGTCCATGACGCGCCGGCGCGTCTCTTCGTTGACCTCGGGATAGCCGTTCAGCGCCCGGCTTACCGTGGTCTGCGAAAGCGCCAGCATGTGCGCGAGTTGCTTCAGGTTCACGAGAGGGCTCCATGCCTCAAAGCGCTTTCAAATTGAATCGACCCAAGCCCTGCGGCAGGCCCGTCATATCATGGCGACCATAGGCAGGCTTGGTGCAGGTTTGAAACATAAATTGCTGCTGCACTGCCAAAAAAGCATGCTGCAGCGCGATTTTCCAGGCGCCAGACTCCGGAACTAAATCGATTAAGTTACCACGCCTCTTGACTTCTGGACGATTCAATGGCGAGATCGAAATAGCCAAAGCGCTTTGGAAGACTCTTCGAAAGGTTGCGGTTCCTTTCCGACTGAGTCACAGTCCTGCGGCGTCGGCGGGCGGAATGGAGGTTCCGTCCGGTGTTTGTGACCCACTGGGAGGGAATACCGATGAAGAAAATGCTTTTGCTGGGCGCCGCGCTTGCCGTGCTCGCCCTCGGCGCGCCCGCGCAGGCCGAGCTGAAATTCAAGCCGGGCGAGGACAAGCGTTTCAACTGGGCAAACTACGAAGAGCTCAAGAAAATCGACCTCAAGGGGGAGACCCTGTCGATCTTCGGGCCATGGCGCGGCGAGGACGAGACCCTGGTGCGCGGCGTACTCGATTATTTCTCGGAAGCCACCGGCGCCGAGATCAAATATTCCTCCTCGGAAAATTACGAGCAGCAGATCGTCATCGACACGCAGGCCGGCAGCCCGCCCAACATCGCCGTTCTGCCGCAACCCGGCCTGATCCAGGACCTTGCTTCCAAGGGTCTCTTGACGCCGCTCGGCGACGATACCGCCAAATGGGTCAAGGACAATTACGGCGCCGGCCAGTCATGGGTCGACCTCGGCACCTTCAAGGACAAGGACGGCAAGCCGGGCTTCTTCGCCTTCCCCTACAAGGCCGACGTGAAGTCGCTGGTCTGGTACTCGCCGGACAATTTCGAGGAAGCCGGCTACAAGGTGCCGAAGACGCAGGAAGAACTCGCCGATCTCCAGAAGAAGATTATCGCCGACGGCGGCACGCCGTGGTGCATCGGGCTCGGCTCGGGCGGCGCCACCGGCTGGCCGGCGACGGACTGGGTGGAAGACCTGATGCTGCGCACGCAGTCTCCGGAAACCTACGACAAATGGGTGAAGAACGAGATCCCGTTCAACGACCCGGCCGTGGTCAATGCAATCGACATCTTCGGCAAGATCGCGACCGACGACAAGATGGTGGATGGCGGCGCCAAGGCGGTCGCGGCCACAGATTTCCGCGACAGCCCCAAGGGCCTCTTCGCGGTGCCGCCGAAGTGCTACCTGCACCATCAGGCGTCGTTCATCCCGACCTTCTTCCCCGAAGGCACGAAAATCGGCCAGGACGCGGATTTCTTCTACTTCCCGCCCTATGCCTCCAAGCCCCAACTCGGCACTCCCGTGCTCGGCGCCGGAACGCTGGCGATGATCACCAAGGACTCGAAGGCCGCCCGCGCGTTCATCGAATTCCTGAAGATGCCGCTGGCCCATGAGATCTGGATGGCCGAAGGCGGTTTCGTGACGCCGTTCAAGGCGGTCAACAAGGATGCCTATGCCAGCGATGCGCTGCGCAAGCAGGGCGAGATCCTGGCCAACGCCTCGACTTTCCGCTTCGACGGGTCGGACCTGATGCCGGGCAAGATCGGCGCCGGCGCCTTCTGGACCGGCATGATCGACCTGGTCGGCGGCAAGTCGGCGCAGGACGTCGCCACCGACATCCAGAAGAGCTGGGACGCGATCAAGTAAGAGCCGCGTCTGCGGAGGCCTCGGCCTCCACCTCCCGAGCGGATCCGGGCCAACCGGCCCGGATCCGACCGGCCCCATCGCAACATCCCAGCCCGGCCAACCGGGACGGATCAGGTTCCAGTCTTGACAGCGTAGACATTCCGGCATGCGGCGGGCACGGAGCCACACGCTTCCCTGCCTGCTCGCGCTCAACAACGAGATCGGCGCGCGGCGCAATCGCAAGGATCGTTTCCATCCTGGCGGGTCGTGCAGGGAGAGGGACCCATGGCGGCTCAGATTTTCTCGGCCATATTCGTCATCATCATCGGCGTCGGCGGCTGCGTCGCCTATTTCTGGGGCGCCAACAAACTGCTCGACGTCACCTTTCCCTCGCGCGGCGTCTCGGGTGCCGCCGCCGTCGACAATCTGCGCCGGCAAGGGCTGATCCGGCCCTGGCTGTTCGTCGGTCCGGCGATGATCATCCTGACCATCTATCTCATCTATCCGGTGGTCGAGACGCTGCGGCTGTCCTTCCTCGATCGCGGCGGCGCCAATTTCGTCGGCCTGGCCAATTATCAATGGGCTTTCGGCGACCGCGAGTTTCGCAATTCGATCCTCAACAATGTGCTCTGGCTGGCCGTAGTGCCCGCCGCCTGTACCTTCCTTGGCCTGATCATCGCCGTGCTTACCGACAAGATCTGGTGGGGCACGATCGCCAAGAGCCTGATCTTCCTGCCGCTGGCGATCTCCTTCGTCGGCGCCAGCGTCATCTGGAAATTCATCTATGAGTATCGCGGCGAAGGCCAGACGCAGATCGGCATCCTGAACGCCATCATCCAGCATTTCGGCGGCCAGCCGCAGGTCTGGATATCGCTGCCGTTCTGGAACAATTTCTTCCTGATGGTGATCCTGATCTGGATCCAGACCGGCTTTGCCATGGTCATCCTGTCTTCGGCGCTGCGCGGCATTCCGGAAGAGACGCTGGAAGCCGCCGTCATCGACGGTGCCAATCCGTTCCAGATCTTCTGGAAAATCATGGTGCCGCAGATCTGGGGCACCATCGCCGTGGTCTGGACCACAATCACCATCCTGGTGCTCAAGGTATTCGACATCGTCCTGACCATGACCAATGGCCAATGGAACAGCCAGGTGCTGGCCAATCTGATGTTCGACTGGATGTTCCGTGGCGGCGGTGATTTCGGCCGCGGCGCGACAATCGCCATCATCATCATGATCGCGGTCATTCCGATCATGGTCTGGAACATACGCCAGGCCAACAAAGAGACGGGAGGACATTGAGATGACCGTCGCGACCGGAAACTCCTTCGCCAGCCGCTTCGGCGTTCACATCGCCGTCCTGGTCTTCGTTGCGATCTGGACCATGCCGACGCTCGGCATCCTGGTATCGTCGCTGCGCGACAAGGACCAGATCATCGCCTCGGGCTGGTGGAACTCGTTCGCCAGTTCGACCCAGACCGAAGCTGGACGCCTGCCGCCCGCCTCGGCGCAGGTCGAGAAGGACGGCAAGTTCGTCCTCCAGGGCAACATTTTCGGCGATGGCGCCAAGCGCGAGATCAGCGCCTTCGGCGTCAAGTCGGCGGCACCGACACAATATCCGGCCGGCACATCGGCCGATCTCGGCGATGGCGTTACCTTGCAGCTCAATGCCGACGGCAGCTTCGTCATGACCTCGCCCAAGGCGTTCGAGGGCGACCGCGGCCAGCGCGTCTACTATGCCTCCTCGGCGCCGCCGAAATTCACCACCGACAATTACAGGACCGTGCTGTTTTCGGAAGGCATCGGCCGCTCCTTCATGAACTCGCTGACCGTCACTATCCCGGCGACCGTCATCCCGATCCTCATCGCCGCCTTTGCGGCTTACGCTCTGGCCTGGATGCGCTTTCCCGGGCGCGCGCTTCTGATCGCGGTCATCATCGGCCTGCTGGTGGTGCCGCTGCAGATGTCGCTGATCCCGCTGTTGAAGCTCTATAACGGCGTCGGCGCCTTCTTCGGCGTGCCCTCCAAGACCTATCTCGGCATCTGGCTGGCGCATACCGGCTTCGGACTGCCCTTCGCCATCTACCTCTTGCGGAGCTACATTGCCGGCCTGCCGCGCGAGATCATGGAATCGGCGCGCATCGACGGCGCCAGCGATTTCGAGATATTCGTCAAGATCGTGCTGCCGCTGTCATTTCCCGTGCTGGCGTCCTTCGCCATCTTCCAGTTCCTGTGGGTATGGAACGATCTCCTGGTGGCGATGGTTTTCCTTGGCACGGAGGCGGATCAGATCGTGCTGACCGCCAAGCTCAATGCCTTGCTCGGCTCGCGTGGCGGCGACTGGGAGATCCTGACGACGTCGGCTTTCGTGACCATCATCGTGCCGCTGATCGTGTTCTTCTCTTTGCAGCGCTATTTCGTCCGCGGGCTGCTCGCAGGCTCGGTGAAAGGAGGCTGAAACCATGCAATCCGCTTTGAAAGCCAGTTCGAGGCCCGATCTCGCCGTCGATAGCGACTGGTGGCGAGGTGCCGTGATCTACCAGATCTATCCGCGCAGCTACCAGGACTCGAATGGCGACGGCATCGGCGACCTCAAGGGGATCATCGGGCGGCTGCCCTATATCGCCGCGCTCGGCGCGGACGCCATCTGGATCTCGCCCTTCTTCAAATCGCCGATGAAGGATTTCGGCTACGACGTCTCGGATTACTGCGACGTCGACCCGATGTTCGGCACGCTGGCCGATTTCGACGCGCTGACGGCGGAGGCGCACAGGCTGGGGCTGAAGGTGATGATCGACGAGGTGCTGTCGCACACCGCCGACATCCATCCCTGGTTCAGGGAAAGCCGATCGAACCGCAGTAATCCGAAAGCCGACTGGTACGTCTGGGCCGATCCCAGGCCGGACGGCACGCCGCCCAACAACTGGCTGTCGATCTTCGGCGGATCGGCCTGGCAATGGGACACCAGCCGCCAGCAATACTACCTGCACAACTTTCTCGCGGAACAGCCGGACCTCAATTTCCACAACGGCGAAGTCCAGGACGCGCTGCTCGACGTGACCCGCTTCTGGCTGGAGCGCGGTGTCGACGGGTTCCGCCTCGACACCATCAATTTCTACTTCCACAGCCAGGGGCTGGAAAACAACCCGCCGTTGCCGCCGGAGCAGCGCAACGACCAGACCGCACCCGCGGTCAATCCCTACAACTACCAAGACCACATCTACGACAAGAGCCGTCCGGAGAACCTCGGCTTCCTCGAACGCTTCCGCGCCCTGCTCGACGAATATCCGGCAACGGCCGCGGTCGGCGAGGTCGGCGATTCACAGCGCGGACTGGACGTTGTCGCGGCCTATACAGCCGGCGGCAAGCGCGTGCACATGTGCTATTCCTTCGACTTCCTGGCGCCGGAAAAGATCAGCGCCGCCAAGGTCCGTTCGGTGCTGGAAACCTTCGGCAAGGTTGCCAGCGACGGCTGGTCGTGTTGGGCCTTCTCAAACCATGACGTGATGCGCCCGGCCTCGCGCTGGGCCGCCAACGAAGCCGACCCGACCGCCTATCTCAAGGTTATCTCGGCATTGCTGATGTCCTTGCGCGGCTCGGTCTGCATCTATCAGGGCGAGGAACTGGGGCTCGGCGAAGCCGAATTGCGGTTCGAGGATCTGCAAGATCCCTACGGCATCCGTTTCTGGCCGGAATTCAAGGGCCGCGACGGCTGCCGCACGCCGATGGTGTGGGACGGCAGCGCCAGGAATGGCGGCTTCTCCCAGGCAAAGCCGTGGTTGCCGGTGCCGGCCAAGCACCTGTCGCAAGCCGTCAATGTCCAGCAAGGCGACGAGCATTCGCTGCTCGAACACTACCGACGCTTTCTCGGCTTCCGCCGTGCCCATCCGGCGTTGGCCAAGGGCGATATCAATTTCATCGAAAGCCAGGGCGACACTGTCGCCTTCACGCGCCGCGCGGGCAACGAGCAGATCGTCTGCGTCTTCAACCTGGGATCCGGGCCAGCGGAGGTTGACCTTGGCGGTCGATCGCTGCAACCTTTGCCCGGACACGGATTTTCGGGACAGCAGAGCTCCGGCTCCATCCGCCTCGGCGGCTACGGCGCCTGGTTCGGGCGCATCGACTGAATTCTAGGGACCACTGGAGGGAAACATGGCCGATGTCACGCTGAGGCAAGTGAAGAAATCATACGGCAATCTCAACATTCTGCACGGCATCGACCTCGACATCAAATCGGGCGAGTTCATCGTCTTCGTCGGGCCGTCGGGTTGCGGCAAGTCGACATTGCTGCGCTCGATCGCAGGGCTCGAGGAGATCACCTCGGGCGAGCTCAGAATAGCCGGCGAGGTGGTCAACGACGTGCCGCCGTCGAAACGCGGCATCGCCATGGTGTTCCAGTCCTACGCGCTCTATCCGCATATGACGGTCTACGACAACATGGCGTTCTCGATGAAGATCGGGAAGGAAAGCAAGGCCGAGATAGACAAGCGCGTGCGCCAGGCGGCAGAGATCCTGCAGCTGACCAACTATCTCGACCGCCTGCCCAAGGCGATGTCGGGAGGCCAGCGCCAGCGCGTGGCCATCGGGCGCGCCATCGTGCGCAACCCGAAGGTGTTCCTGTTCGACGAACCGCTGTCGAACCTCGACGCCGCGCTACGCGTCGCCACCCGCATCGAGATCGCCAAGCTCAAGGAATCGATGCCCAACACCACCATGATCTATGTCACCCACGACCAGGTCGAGGCGATGACGCTGGCCGACCGCATCGTGGTGCTGAAGGAGGGCCATATCGAGCAGGTCGGCACGCCGATGGAACTCTACAAGAAACCCGGCAATCTGTTCGTTGCTCAGTTCATCGGCTCGCCGGCCATGAACATCCTGCCGGCGACCATCGACAAATCGGGCAATCCGACCGTCATCAGTCATGTCGGCGGCCGCAAGGCTACGGTGCCGATCGCGACGCCGGCCTCGGCCAAGGGCGCGTCGGTGAGCTTCGGCGTGCGGCCGGAGGACCTGACGATCGCCGGCGGCACGGACTATCTGTTCGAAGGAACGGTGGATTATGTCGAGCAGCTCGGCGAGGTGCAACTCGTCTATGTCGACATCGGCCGCGCCGACCTGCCGCTGGTGACCAAGCTGCCGGGCAATGTCGAGGTCAAGCGCGGGGCGACGCTGCGGCTGAGCGCCGACGCCGGAGACCTTCATATCTTCGACGCGGATGGCCGATCCTTCGCGCTGCACGAGACGGAAGCGAAAGCGGCCTGAGAGCAGGCCATGAATTAATTGCCGGTCACGCAAAAAAGGAGCGGCGGGCAAAGCCCGCCGCTCCTGTTTGGTGTCAGCTTCGGCTGTTAGTGGCCGAAGAGATTCCGGTCACTGCCCTGAGGGGCGGACTTGTGTTCATCGCCCGACGAATTGAGCAGCTTGTAGACCGGCGAGCCGCTGTCGCGGATCGAAGCCGTGTGCGCATTGTCGACCGAGGTGACGGCAGGCTGGTTGGCGCCATTGGAGCCATAGTTGTCGCTGC
>NZ_VFUS01000017.1:0-117489 GCF_006441005.1 Mesorhizobium sp. B2-5-3 | reverse complement strand
GTCGCCGTCCTTGGCCTGGAACACCGAGCCGAGGTCGATGCCGGCCACGCTGCCGCTGCCCAGATGCGTCTGCAGCGCGGTGTTCTGGTCCGATGTTCCGGTCGGCGGTGTGACATGGTCGAGCTGGTCGAACTGGCGCACCACGAAGGCGCCGCTCGAGGCATTCAGCGTCACCGTCATCACGGTGCGGTCGCTAAGCCCGTTGTAAGCGCCGTTATGGTTGCTGTCGACAAAGCCGACCAGCGTGTTGCCCTGGATCGCCCAGCTCAGCTCGACGCCCTTCGACGACAGCCCGATGGCCGTCAGGTCTGCGGCCGCCGTGCCGGTGAAGCCGAAACCGCCGCCGGCGGCCGGGCCGTCGGCGCCGAAGTCGACAAGCCCGTTCAGCGAGCCGGATGCGATCGCCGCACCCAGCGGGAACTCCGTGCCCGAACCGTCGCCGGACCCGTCATAGGGCGAGGTTCCCTGCGACAGCAGGCTGGCAATGTCGTCCTCGTCGATCGTCACCGGCGCGGCATGGCCGCTCAGGACCTTCGGCCCATCATCCTCGAAGACGATGGTCTGGGAGATGTCGGCGCTTTGTGTGACGTGGTCGCCGTCGCCATCGGTCGCCGTGACGGTGACCGAGACCGAACCGGCGCCGAGCGCGATGCCCTCGTCGTTGCTGCTGGTGTCGGGATGCTGGAGCGAGACGTATTGCGCAACCGCGACCTGGCCGGTGGCGGCATCGACATGCAGGGCGAAGGCGACCTTGTCGGTGGCGGTAACGCCGTTGTTGTTGGCGTCATAGACGCCGATGATGTGGCCGTTGCCGTCGTTGAACAGCGAGATTGCGTGGCCATCGGTGGTCTTCAGGCCGGAATCCACGCCCGTATTGCTGGCAAGGGTGAGCGCATAGACGAGCGAAGCTTTCGCTGCCGGTCCGTCGGCGCCGAACAGCGCCGTGGCGTTCACGACGCCGCCGCTGCCTTGCGCATATTGGTGCAGCGGCATGTCGGGATCGGTTCCGGCATTGACGCCGGCAAACAGGGCCGCCACGGCAGGATCGGTGGTGTCGTCGGAATCGGCATCGACACCTGCGGTCTCGTCGATAACGATGATGTCGCCGACCTTGATGTTGGCAAGGAAGGTGCCGGTGTTGTCGCCTGCTTCGCCGATTTCACGGAACGTCAGTGAGTTGTCGCCGGCCGTCGCCGTGACGTCGATGGCGATGGTCTGCATGACGCCCGACGTGGGATCGTAGGTTCCGACCGAGACGCCGTTCCACAGCACTTCGAGCTTGGCGCTGTGTAGGAGGCTGGTGTCGTTGGCGGCGCCGATCTCGAAGGAGATGCGGTATTCGCCGGCGCTGAGCAGCATGGTCTGCGAGATCTGGATGTTGCCGGGGCTGGCCTCGAGGTCGACCATAACGCTGTTGGTCGGGCTGTCTGCACCGCGATAGCCGTCACCGACCTTCTGCAATTCGATGCTGCTGGCGCCTTCGTAGGGCGAAGCCGTGACGGTCCAGGCGCCGGCGGGACCGGTCGTGGTGCCGCTGCCGGCGCCCCAGGCGTCGCCATTGGGGACGAAGCCGTCCAGGAACAGGCCGTTCAAGGCACCGTTCGGCTGCGAGATGGTCAGGCTCGGACCATCGTCGTCGAAGCTGATCTGGCCCGAGACATCGGCGCTGGCGCTGGCGGTGTCGCCGTCGCCATCCGTGACGGTCACACTCACTGCGACCGAATGCAGGCCCAGCACCACCGTGTCGTCCGGATTGGAGGCGTCCGAATGATGAAGCGACAGATATTGCTCGACGGTCACCTTGCCGGTGGCCGGATCGATCGACAGCGCGAACGCCGCATCGCCATTGAACGTTCCGCCCTGGACGACGCCGACGACGACGCCGTTGGCCAGCGTCTGCAAGGTGATCAGCGAGCCGTCGGTGACGGCAAGGCCGGAGACCGCATTGGTGACGCTTAGCGCATAGACGGTGCTGCCCGAAACGGCCGGACCGTCGGCGCCGAACAGCGCCGTGATGTTGACGAAGGCACTGTCGCTGGTGCCGTGCGCGATCGCGCCGGTGCCGCCGACATCGGGATCCTCGCCCTTGGTGACCGTACCAGTGTCGATCCCAGCCGGGGTGCTCGTGGTCGCCGTCTCGTCAAGCGCTACCGTAACGCCGGTGGCGGCGACAGCCGTCACCTTCGGCCCGTCATCGTCGAAACTGATCTGGCCCGAGACGTCGGCGCTGGCGCTGGCGGAGTCGCCATCGCTATCCGTGATCGTGACCTTCACGGCCAGCGAGCCGGCGGTGAGTGCAACCGTGTCGTCGGGATTACCGGTGTCGGAATGGTGGAGCGACAGATATTGCTCGACGGTCACCTTGCCGGTGGCCGGATCGATCGACAGCGCGAACGCGGCCTCGCCCTTGAACGCGCCGCCCTGCACGACTCCGACAACCACTCCGTTCGCAAGCGTCTGCAAGGTGATCGTTGAGCCGTCGGTGACGGTCAGGCCGGAAACGGCGTTCGTGACGCTCAGCTGATAGACGGTGGCGGTGCTTGCCGCCGGGCCGTCGCCGCCGAACAGCGCCGTCACATTGACCAGGGCGCCGTTGCTGGTGCCGGAGGTGATCGCCCCGGTACCGCCGATATCGGGATCATCGCCCTTGACGATGGTTCCTGTGTTGATCGCAGCCGCCATGCTCAAGGCCTGCGTTTCGTCGAGTGAGACCACGGCGCCGGCGTCGGCGACGACTGTCACCAAAGGTCCATCGTCGTGGAACTGGATCGCGCCGCCGATCTGGGCACCGCCGAATGCGCTGTCGCCATCGAAGTCGGTGACGGTCACCGAGGCTGTGATCTTGCCCGAGAGGGTCAGCACGTCGTCATGGGCAGCAGCGCTCGATCCATCGACAGTGTGTTCCAGCGGAGCGTATTGGGTGACCGTAAGCGTGCCATTGCCGTTGATGACGATGGTAAAGGCGGTGTGGGTGCCGCCGTTCTGATAAGTGCCGGTGACCGTCGTCGCATTGGTCTGCTGCAGCGTGATCGCAAAATCGCCAATGGCCGTCTTCAGGCCCGAATCGAGCGATGCGACATTGCCGGTCAGGCCCAGCGCATAGGCGATGCCGCCGCCGGCGGCGGCCCCGTCGGCACCGAAATTGGATGCAACGGAAATAATCGGGTTGGCGCTCGTCACATCGATCGGAAAGCCAGCCGGCGAACCGGCATTGGTTTCATCGAGCACCGCGGAACTGGCTGCCGTGTTGCCCACCGTCAGGGCAGGGCTGTCGTCCTCGACGATCACGGTCATGTTGGCCGTTGCCGAGCCGCCGAACGGATCCTGCACGGTAACCGGGACGACGATGGAGAGGTCATCCTCGAAGCCGGCCAGCGGGTGGTCGAGGGGACCGAGCAGGGCGATCTGGAAGGTTCCCGTGCTCGCATCCGTGATGGTGACGCTGATCACGACGTCCGATCCGACCCTGCCGACGAGATGCGTCGAATCGACCAGTTCCCACACGACGTCGGTGCCGTGCGAGGTAAGTGTCGTGGCAGGCACTCCGAGGCCGTAGGTCAGCGGATCGCCATTGGGATCCGTAGCGCCGAAGCTGCCGTTGATCACCGAAAGATTCGATTCGTCGAAGGGTGAGCCGGGATCGCCGTCCGGGTTTGCGCCGGAAAGCCCTTCTTCCGACACGCGGACGGTGAGATCGCCAAATTCCGGGTTCGCATTGGGAAGGAACAGTTCCCGCCTCTCGGCCTGCCCGAACTGCAGATCGGTCGGCGGCAAGAGCGTCGAAAGATCAAATCCATCGCCGATGCCGCCAGGAGGAATTTCAAAATTTCCACCGGCGCTCGAGGTCGAACCTCCAGGGCCAGCCGACATCGAACCATCGGCGCCGAAGGCGACATCCACATGGCTCGCCTCGAGCGCGGCGATCAAGGCGACGCGCGGTACCTCGACATCGCCAAGGACGAAGGTCGGCACGTTGAGCGCGCCGTCCTTGATCACGATAACCGAGCCGTCGGCCTGTTCGAGCACGAGATTGTGGCCGTCGACCTTGATGTTGTCGATAGAGACGTTCGCCGGAAGCTTCACGACGTTGCCGGCGTCGGCGACGTATTCGTGCGGCGCGGCTGCCGCCTGGGCCTTCGCCTCCGCGGGTGCTTCCGCCGGCGCGCCACTGCCCACATCGACCGGCACTGGTTCGGCCGCTGCCGGCGCGGCCTGTTGCGTCGAAGCCGCCTGTGCGACCTGGAACTCTGCCGGCGAGGTCTGGTCGTGACGTTCACTGGCCATGGAATGCTCGTCCCACGAACCCGAAACGGCGTCCAATTCGTTATTGATGGTCATTGCTTGTACCCCTCCGGCATTTCCCCGAAAGAGACAGCGGCAACCATTACTTTGCAACCGTCCGTCAATCTACTTTATATACCATTATATGCCTACAATGGCATTTTTTACGCGTGGTAAACTGGGAGCATATATTCTGTTATATAAGTCGATATGTGCCGGTGCGGATGAGGCCTCGCCCCCTGTTGTATGGTAAATAGAAGTATAAATTCAAATAAAATTTTACGAAAAATAGCGGAAACAAGTTTAGTCGCCATTATCTACCTTCATTGCCAATAATTTGAGACAAGATCGGTACCGTCCACAGTCAAAAGGTGGGCGTTATGAAAAAAGAAAAAACCGCGCCGGGAACAGCCGGCCTCAAGCTACTCTTGCTGACGATCAGCCTCGCAGGCCTGCCGCAGCCATCGCTCGCGAGCGTCCATTTAGAGGGCACCGCTTCGGTCGGCGGGCTTGTTGAAGACGTGCGGATGCCGCCCAGCCTGGGCGGCGTTTCCCTGGAAAGATTCCAGCCTTGGCGACCGGCGGTAGGATACCAGCCCGACCTGGTTTCCATGAGTTACACGATCGACGATGCCCAAGCGGGCGTTGCGCCGGCGCCTGCGAATGTCGGAATTGATCCCATCAAGACGGCAACGATTATCCCCGGCGTGTTCGGCTCGGTCGCGTTGTCCATGCATAACTTTCCCGTCGCCGCGCGGTGGGCACCGGTCTACCAGGCAATTGTCGGCTGCTCGGCGGGCAGTGCCTGCGAGCAGAAGAGCGCGGCTTTTGCCAGGCTGATCTCGTCGGCACAGGGCAAAGGGTTCAGCGAGAAACTGTCATTCGTCAACAGCGGCATCAATCACCTGATCGCCTACAGGAAGGACAGCGTCATCTATGGCAAGCTCGATTACTGGGCAAAGCCCACCGAGGTGCTCGATAAGCGCGCCGGCGACTGCGAGGATTTCGTCATACTGAAGATGACGGCGCTGCTGAGGGCCGGCATCCCCGCGCAAAGCATGGCGTTGGTTGTTCTCCAGGATCGCAGGCGGGGATTCTTCCATGCGGTCCTGTCGGTAAGCACGGCAAGTGGCGTGTTCATTCTCGACAGCCTCAACAACACCGTGCTGCGCGACAGCGATCTCCCCGATTATGTGCCGCTTTATTCCTTCAGCACGGACCGAGCCTGGATCCATGGTTCGAGATCGGGCAGCGCGCAGGTCGCGGAGATCAAGGGCGGTTTTGCAGGCGTCGCGCCCGGCGAGGGATTGCAGCCCGACACGGCTTCTGGAGCGCTTGCCCGTCGGTGAGCAACCGCGGTTCGCCGGCTTTTATGGAAAACGCCGAACCGCTCTATCTCTTTGTTTTGCGCAATTCCCAAGGGAAAGCGCTACACGCTTTTCCCGGGAAGCGTTTCGCACTTTTCCTGGAACTGCTGCTAGCCGCTGACGAATGCCATCAGCAGGTCCTGCCCGACCAGCGGTGCTCGCACGGCATTCAATTGGCCACGATATCGGCGTTCGCCGGCGCCGATGACGAACCCGCTGGCGACCGGAATCTCGCCATTGGCATCCAGCCGCGCGAAGATGTCCGCCACGTTGAGATCGAGCGCCAGCCTGAGATCCTGACGCCCGTCATCGCTCGGCGCCGTCGGCAATTGGCGCTTTACCAATTGTTGGAACGGAGCGTTGAAGGTCAGGATCTTTTTCGACGATGAAAGGGCGAAGGCGGGCGAGGGGCAGGCGACCAGTATCGCGGTGATCGTCCTGATCGACGCAAGCCTCTTCAACGTCAGGTTTTCTTCCGTCAAGTCACGAATGCAGGCAACCCTGATCGCCGACGTCAGATTGCCAGCGGGAGACTGGCTCTCGGCGATCTCATCGACAAGCATGCCGATCGTGCATTTGCGGCTTTCCGCCATCTGCCTGAGCGACGTCCAGAACGTCCGCTCCAGGCGGATGCCGCGGCGGATGCCGCGGCGCGCGACAACCCGGAACTCCATGCCGAGGTCTTCCGTGGCCATCGGCACGAGCAACCGCTCGAGAACAGCGGGAGGCGTGGCGCTATCGTTCACTCATCGCCTCCTCTCGTGCCTTGTTGATGGGTTTCAGCAGGTAGGTCAGGATCGTCTTGCGGCCGGTCTTGATGTCGACGGAGCAGATCATGCCCGGGATGATCGAATAGGTCTTGCCATCCCGCGTCAGCGTCGACCTGTCGGTCGCGACGCGCACCTGATAATAGGGCTCGCCTGTCTTCTGGTCGACGAGACTGTCGGCGGTGATGTTCGAGACCTTGCCCTCGATGCCGCCGAAGATCGAGAAATCATAGGCGGTGACCTTGATCAGCGCCTCCTGATCCGGCCGGATGAAGGCAACGTCGCGGGGCGAAACCCGCGCTTCGACCAGCAAGGTCTCCGAAGTCGGAACGATGCCGGCCACGACCGCGCCGGGCTGCACGAAGGCGCCAACCGTATTGATGTCAAGCGTGTTGACGATACCGTCGACTGGAGAACGGATGTCGGTGCGGGCCACCTTGTCGGTCGCGCCGCGTATGGTTTCATCGACCACCGAGAGATCGGCCAGCGCCTGCGTCAGGTCGCTCAGCGCTTCCTGTTGCAGCTGCAGACCGAGCTCATCGACCTGAAGCTGGGCCTCGGTGATGGCCGATTTGGCTTTCTTGGTGGTTTCTCCAGCAAGCGTCAGCTGCCCGTTGAGCTCTGTCTGCTCGCGTTCAACCCGGAGTTGCTCGGTTCGCGCCATCAGGCCTTTCTTGACCATGGCTTCGACCAGCTTTGCCTCCTGGTCGCTGACGACCAGATTCTTCGTGAGGCGATCGGAATTGGCCGTCGCCTCGTCCAATTCCTTCTCGCGCTGATCGAGGCGCGACTTGAGAACCGACAGCTTGACTTCGAAGTTGTCGCGGCGGGCGACGAGCAGCTTCTGCTCGTTGTCGCAGATTTCCGGGGCGACCTTCTGGATTTCGGCCGGACATGGAAATTCGCCTTGCAGATCGCCGCTCTGCTCGAACTTCAGCCGTGCAATGCGGGTCTGTAATGCCCGTGCCTTGGCCTGTTGCTCGCCAAGGCTGGAGGTGTTGAACGTATTGTCGAGGCGGATGATGAGGTCGTTCTTCTTCACGACCTGCCCGATCTTGACGGCAATTTCCTGGACGACGCCCGGCTCGCTGGCCTGGATGATCTGCGTTTTGGAAGCAGGTATGACCTTGCCGTCGCCGCGTGCGATTTCATCCACCTCGGCAAAGGACGCCCAAGCAACGGAAGACACGAAGAGTGCACCTATGATAAATATGGACGCCGACGCAAAGAGCGGCGGCCGGTCTTCCCTTGCAAGCATTTCCCACGGCCCCAACGCATTGAATACTTTGATAGTTTTCGTTCTTCAGGTGCTTTTTTTCTGCAGCGCCTGTATCACTTGGTCCTTTGGTCCATCGGCAACGATCCTGCCTTGCTCGATGACGATAAGCCGGTCGGCAAGTTCGAGCATGCTGAAGCGGTGTGTCGAGACGATCAGCGTGGTGTTTCGATCGAAAGCCACTTTGAGCTGCTTGATCAGTTGACGCTCGGAAGCCAGATCCATCGAGCCGGACGGCTCGTCCAGGAAGACGACTTTCGGTTTCGTCAGCAACAGCCGGGCGATCGCCATCGTCTGTCTCTGGCCGCCCGAGAGATTGGTGCCGCGCTCGCCGACATTCATGTCATAGCCGCGCGGGTGACGGGAGACGAAATCGTCGACGCCGGCGGCCTTGGCCGCTTCGACGATCTGCTCATCGGTCGCCTCCGGGCAGGCCATCAAAAGATTTTCCTTGATGGTGCCTGAGAACAGATCGTTCGCCTGCGCGACGATGCCGACGGCGGCGCGAACCTCGGAGGGGTGGTATTGGCGGATGTCGATGCCGTCCAGCAGCAGTTCGCCGGAACTCGGCAAGAAAAGCCTGCCGATCAGCCGCCCCATCGTCGTCTTTCCCGATCCTATGCGGCCGATGATGCCGATCCGCTCCCCCGGCTTCACGGAGAAATTCAGGCCGGTCAGGACTTCATTCTCGGAGCCGGGATAGGTAAAGCCGACGTTCCGGAACACCATGGCGCCGTTGCGGATGGGCCGGTTGACGAAGCCCACAGTGTCCGGACGATCCTCCGGCTGAGCCATGATCGAATTGACCATCCGCAAAGAGAGCATGGCCTGGCGCAATCTGGACAAGGTGATGGCGATCTGCCCGAGCGGGGCCACAGCCCGGCTGGCCAGCATGACGGTGCCGATGATGGCTCCGGTGGAGACATGTCCTTCGGAGAAGGCGTAGGCGCCGGCCACCACCAGCGCGACGGTGACCAGCTGCTGGATGGCCTGCGTTATATTGCCGGCGGCGGCCGAAAGCTGCTTGATCTTCTCGGAGGTGTTGGAGGCGTTTTTGGAATGCTCTCCCCATTTTCGCAACAGGTAGGCTTCGGCGCGCAGCGACTTGATCGTCTCCAGCGTGGAAATGGATTCGACCAGCAGCGCCTGGCGCTGCGAGGCCTCGTTCATGGAGGCCGCCACACGCTTGCCGATGCGCCGCTGCGTGACCAGTCCGACGATCACCGACGCGACGAAGGCCAGCGCGGGTATCATGACCAGCCAGCCGCCTATCGCATAGATGACGAGGAGAAAAACAAACACGAAAGCCGTGTCGATGAACACGCTGATGGTGTTGGACGTGAAGAATTCGCGCACGAATTCATATTGGGTCACGCGATTTGCGTATTCGCCCGTCGAGCCCGGCCGTGCCGCCAGAGACGAGTTCAGCACCTTCTCGAACAGCATGTATGAAATGCGCAGATCCGCCTTGCGCCCGGCATAGTCGATGAGCGATGCCCGGGAGGTCTTTAGCAGCAGGTCGAACAGGATGACCGCGCCGATGCCGATGGCCAGCACCCAGAGCGTCGATATCGCTTTGTTCGGCAGGATCCTGTCGTACACGTTCATGGTGAAGATCGGCGAGGCGATGGCGAGCAGATTGATGAACACCGCCGACAGGACAACCTTCGAATAGGTGCGCCAGAACGGCCCCATCGTTCCCGTCAGCCAATGTCGCCGCTCGATTTTCGGCGCCGAGCCGACGCTCATGGCCTCCGTCGCGTTGGCGTAGGTGATCGAGAAGGACGCACCGCCGCTGATATAGCTGTTGGCCAGCTCCGACCGGCTGATCCTGGTGCGCCCGTCCTCCTGGGGAGCTGTAAAATATTCCCCGGCTTCACCATCGGCCAGCAGCGCGACAGGCAGCTGGCTGACGCGAAAGACGATCGCGGGGAGGTCGATGCGCCCCCGAACAAAGTCGCGCTGGCTGAATTCGGTGATTTCAAGGCCGACGCGCTCGGCAAGATGCCGGATTGCGTCGATGTCGATGCGCGTTTCCGCCAGCGGCACGCCGGCAAAGAGCACGGTTTCGGCGCTGGGGCGGCCGAGATATGCGGCGACGGCCGAAAAGCAGGCCTTGAAAGCCTCTTTCGGTGACAGGATGTTGGGTTGCTGGTTCACGATCCGCCCGCGGGGACTCTCGATCGATCCTTAGGCCCGCCTATTTTTTCCTGACCGGTGCCAGAATATCGAACGGCACGTCATTTTTCTGTTCCGAAGGCGTGCGCGCATAGGTCTCGGTGTCGGCTATTTCCGGTGCGGCGAACTCGGTTCGCGCGTAAGCCGTGGCCTGTTTTGGCGGGTGGATATCCATCGTTTTCAACAACTGCCCGGTCGCCGCCAGAAGCCGATATTGCGCGAAAAGGGATGCGTAGGACGCGGTGTCGGCCAGTGTCGCGGTGTTGAACCGCGTGTTCTGCGCATCGAGCACGTCGAGCAACGAGCGCTGACCGACCTTGAACTGTTCGCGATAGGACGCGACCAGCTTTTCGTTGGAGGCTGCTTGAAGCTTCAGGGTCTTGGCCAGATCGGCCTGCCGGAAGCGACGATCCCATGACGTGCGAACGGCTTCCTCGATCTCTCGCAGAACCTGGTGCATCGCGAGCCGCTGCTCGCTGGTGCGGCGGATCTGCTCCTGCTCATTGGCCTTGTCGATGCCGCCCCGATAGAGATTCCAGCGCAACACCAGACGTGCCTGCAGATCGGATGCGTCTCCATTGTCGCCGTCAATGTCGTAGCCGGCCCGGGCAGAGCCTTCGGCAATGATCGAGGGACCATATTTCGCCCGCGCCGCGTCCACCAGCGAGGCCGCCGCGGCAATATCGCTGTTGGCCATGTGGACGCGCGGGTTACTCTCGCGCGCAAGGCCCAGTGCATCATCCAGCGACCTTGGCAGCGTGCCGGACACGTCGGCCGGCCTCGCTGCATTGGTCAGCGGCTTGCCGACAGTCTTGAAAAACCGTATCCGCGCGGCCTCCAGTTCCTCCGACGCTTCCTGCATGCGGGCCTTGGCCGCGAACAGCCGCTCCTCGGCCTGTTGCCGGTCGGCTTCGTTCAACCCGCCGCCGGCAATGCCTTCCTGGATGTCGTGGAGGATTGCTTGATGGAAGCCCAGGTTTTTCTTTGCCTCGGCAACAATCGAAGCCTGGAGCATGTATTCGAGGTAGTCCTGGACAACAGAGAGACCGATGAATTCCGACCGTTCCAGCACCCGAAACGACGCGCCATCGACGCGGGAGGCCTGGCGGTTCAATTCTGCGCGCCTTGCGCCGCTGTCATAGAGCGTCTGCGAAACGGTCAGGTCGGTTTCTGCCGGATAAAGCGCGTCGTCCTCTATCGAGAGTGCGCGCCGTGACGAATTGTCGAGACGGCGAGCGCCAGCCGACGCCTGCAGGTCGACGCTGGGCAAATAGAGGCCCTTTGCCTGACGCAATTCGAACTCGATCGCTTCGCGATTTTCTATGGCCTGGCCGATCTCCGGATTGGATTCGACCGCTACCGCCACCGCCTCCTTGAGCGTGAGGGCGTTCGCCCCCCCGCAAGTCAGCATCGTAGCCGCCATCAAAAGACCAAGGCGCTTGCCTATGGCCGACATGCCAGTTCTGTTCATTTAGCCCACCCGTTTCCCCAACGCCTTCCTCAAGGCGCTTAAGCGGGCCAACCCCAGGCCCACCATTGCCGAATTACCCGATATATTCAGAAAATACGTGAGCGAATATTAATTTAGGCGACTCTAAATGGGTTTTCCCAGTCATGAGCAGTGACATGTAGCAAAAATAACACATAACAGCGGGGCCGATGGGGATGGGAAAATGCCGATCGGCTGCAACGAAAAAATGCCTTGGTTGGAGCGGTGAGGGCACTTTTTGAAAAAACCGCGCAATGGTTCCCAATAGTTGGACACGCTTGCCCGGGCCGAGACGGTGGCGCTGTTGCCGAACGGGGATGCCGGACGCGGACTATAAAACGGATGAAGCCTCCGATAAGTGCCGATAACGCGTCAATGGAGTGCTGCCCATCCAGTCACAAGGATAAGGGCAAGCGTAACCAGCGCTCCCGAAACGTACAGAACCGTCCTGACACTGCCTCCCTTTGCGGCGTTTCCGCCACGTAGGTAGATTCCCAGATGAATCACGCGTATCGCCAGGTGCAGCCCCACAAGCGTCGCCAAAGTGGTCGGTCCAACACCAACCATCATCGCCAGCACCGCGGGCACGACAAAGGGCGCCAGTGCCTCAACCGAGTTCATGTGGACGCGGTCGATCCTGTAGAGCGGGTTGTGGTCGTCCGCGGGGACTACCGGTCCTGAAAGTACCCCTGCAAATCCCTTGGACGAACCGGAATAGACTGCCAACACCACAGACAGCAAACAAAGCGTAAGCACGCCGAGGATGCTTAACCAATAGACTTCCATATTGTCTCTGCTCCTGGAATCTCAGTGGGCGATACGGTGCTTGCGAGTCATACCCCATGAACTGCAACGCGGTTGTCAGGCTGTCCGATGGTTGAACAAGTCGTGGAACCGTTGCAGGTAGAGCGGCCAGCCCTGATCGCTATCAACTGCACCCCTCACGCCTACCCAGCCTTCCCCATGGCGCTCGAAATGCCGGTGCTCGATCTCAACTCGGGTTCTGTTCTCGGTCTCGGCCGTGAACCGGACCTCCCATTCGCTCGTCTTGTTCGGGTCGGTCTCGATCTGCCACCGAGGGCTGATGTCCCAGCTCAGAACCAGCCGGCTGGGCGGATCGTAGGCCAACACACGAGCCCAGCGGCACTCGCTGCCATCCACACCTCGGTCGTAAATGTGCCCTCCGACCCGGGGTTCGAAGATCGTTTCTGCGATCGGAACGGCAAGAAGATTGTGCTCTCGAGGTTTGAATCTCCCGAAATCCTCGGTGAAAACCTTGAAGGCACGCGCAATGGATGCCTCGACAACGACGAAATGCCTTACGGGCGCGAGTGCAGGGTCCTTACTCATGCTTGGTCCTTTTTTGGATACTCGACGGCTAATTTGTAGCCCGCCAGGGTCTTGCTCCAGAACTGGTCGATTTCCGCGCGCAGGCCTGCCAGCCCATCCTGATCGATACGGTATATGCGTTCTTTGCCCGAGCGCGTGTCGGCCACAAGCCCGGCAGCCTTGAGTATCTTCAAGTGCTGAGAGACGGCCGGCCGGGTTACAGGCAGGGCACGAGCAAGTCCGCTGACCGAACAGGGCTGTTCGACCAGCAGTTCGAAGATCGTGCGCCTTGTCGGATCTCCGAGCGCTGTCCAGTAGTTCGCGTTAGTGGCCACTAACGCGAACTTAAATCGATGGCCGCGACCTGTCAATATCGGGAGGTCAACGATGCGTCGTCCAAGCCTCCGTCCGGCTCCGCGGGATTAAAGGAAACCATTCAGCGACCTGCGCTGTCTCGTGGCGTGAATCATGCGGCCGTCGCAGGGAGTGCCAGTTGCGCTTTGACGGTATCGGCATACCGAATTGCATTTTTTGAATTGGTCTTTGCCGACCTGCCTTGGCATTTATCGAGCAGTCAGTTGATGCTGGGATCGAGGATGGCCAAAGTGGCGCAAGTCTATTGCAATCGGCGTTACATGCCCGAAGACGAGGCGCGCATCGGTCTCTTCGATCGGGGGTTCCTCTTTGCAGACGCGGTCTACGAGGTGACCGCCGTGATGGGCGGCAGGCTGATAGACAATGATTTCCATCTCAATCGTCTCCAGCGGTCGCTTGCCGAGATATGTATTCCCATGCCCGTGACGCTGCCTGAGATAGAAGCCATTCAATTGGAACTGATCTCGCTCAACGGATTGGATGAAGGAACGGTCTATCTCCAGATTTCGCGCGGCGAAGCCAAGCGCAATTTCCTGTTTCCCGATGATCTTGAGCCGACCATGGTCGCCTTCACAAGCGCCCGCAAACTCGTAGGAACCAAGGCTCAGGCCGAAGGCGTCGCCGTCGACCTGGCGCCTGATCCGCGCTGGGCACGGCGCGACATAAAGACCGTCATGCTGCTGGGGCAGGTTCTGGCAAAGCATGCTGCAAGCGAGAAAGGCTTCGATGATGTCTGGTTTGTCGAGGGTGGACAGGTGACCGAGGGCGCATCGGCGACGGCTTTCATCGTTACGCACGACGGCCGTGTCATTACTCGCGCCAATTCTCAAGCCATCCTGCCCGGCTGTACGCGGCGAGCAGTGGCGCGTCTATGTGAAGACCAGGGCATTTTGTTTGAAGAGCGTGCGTTCTCGCCAGAGGAGGCGTTTTCGGCGGCGGAAGCGTTCCTGACCTCCGCCTCGAGCCTGGTCACCCCCGTCATCCGTATTGCCGGCCACAGGATCGGAAACGGCCAACCTGGTCCATTGACACGCCGCCTGCAGGAAATTTACGTCCAGACAGCTTTTGCAGAGATGAACGGGCATGCGGCCGGAAGAGCGGCCCTTGCTTGATGAGTGGGATGTGAAAATGGGCGCGGCACGGCGTTTAGGCCTTGGCATGGGGCGGCTGCCGCCCGGCCCGAACAATGCGATCACGGACGTGCCGGGTGTCCTGGTCGGCCACAAGACGATCATCGCCGACGGGCTGGCGACAGGCGTCACCGCCGTCCTGCCCCATGGCGGCGACCTGTTCAGATCCAAGGTCAGGGCGGCGGTCGATATCATCAACGGTTTCGGCAAGTCCGTCGGGCTCATGCAATTGTCCGAACTGTGCACGATCGAAACGCCGATCCTTCTGACCAACACGTTCTCGGTCGCACCATGTGCGGAGGCGCTGATCAAGCGTGCCATTGCCGCCAACCCGGAGATCGGGCGCAAGACCAGCACGGTCAACCCCGTCGTTTGCGAATGCAACGACGGCGGCATCAATGATATTCAGGCAATGGCGGTCACCCGGCATGACGCCGAAGCGGCGCTGGATGCCGCGAGCGCCGGTCCGGTCGAACAGGGCAGCATCGGCGCCGGCACCGGAATGACGTCGTTTGGCTTCAAGGCGGGTATCGGCAGCGCGTCCAGGTCTGTCGAGATCGGGTCTCGCGCCTTCACGCTTGGCGCTCTGGTGTTGTCCAACTTCGGCAGGGCAGGGGATCTTGTCCTCCCGGATGGCCGCAGAGCCGATCCCAGAGGGCTCGGCGAGCCTGAAAGCGGGTCGATCATCATCATTCTCGGCACGGATATTCCTCTTGACGACCGGCAATTGAACCGTGCCGCCAGCCGGGCCGGCGCCGGCATTGCCCGCCTCGGTTCGTATTGGGGACACGGCAGTGGCGATATCGCCATCGCCTTCACGACCGCCGATCCTCTGCCGCACGTCTCGCCTTCACCGTTCATTTCGATTTCGCGTGTCGATGACAGATACATCGACCTCGTTTTCGAAGCGGTTGTGGAAACCACGGTCGAGGCCGTTCTGAACGCCCTGTGCGCCGCGCAAGGC
Organism: Mesorhizobium sp. B2-5-3; assembly: GCF_006441005.1. Taxonomy (NCBI): domain Bacteria; kingdom Pseudomonadati; phylum Pseudomonadota; class Alphaproteobacteria; order Hyphomicrobiales; family Phyllobacteriaceae; genus Mesorhizobium; species Mesorhizobium sp. B2-5-3. The sequence continues at coordinate 102,333 of NZ_VFUS01000017.1, read as the reverse complement.
GTGGTTGGACGAAATAGACGCAGGATTCCGGCGTTGACCGACTGGCTGAAGGAGCCCCTTTGAGCATGAAGATTTTCATTTCGGCCGATATCGAAGGCACCGCGGGCATTCAATCCTGGGACGAGGCGGAAAGAACGCATGCCGACCACAGGGAATTCCGCGAACTGATGACCGGGGAGGTCCTGGCCGCCTGCGAAGGAGCGCGAGCCGCTGGCGCCACCGAAATCATGATCAAGGATGCGCATGACAGCGGGCGCAACCTTATTCTCGAACGCATGCCGCCTTTTGCGCGCATCGTGAGGGGCTGGTCGGGACATCCGGACGCAATGATGTTCGGGATCGATGAAAGCTTCGATGCCGCGCTCTATACCGGCTACCATTCCAAGGCCGGCGTCGAGGACAACCCGCTTGCACACACATCGACATTGCGAATATCGCGGCTGATCCTGAATGGCGAAACAGCGTCCGAATTCACATTGAATGCGTTGTGCGCCGCGCGCTATGGCGTGCGCTCGGTATTTCTTTCCGGCGACGAAGGCATTTGCGCCGACGCCAGAGCCCTCGTCCCGGGGATAGCCACTGTCGAAACCCTCAAAGGCATCGGCGCGGCCACCATCTCCCTGGCGCCTGCGGCGGCGCGCGGCGCAATATGCGAGGGCGTTGAAAGGGCGTTGCGCGACAGGGCGCGGCAAGCTTTGCCGTCAATGCCGGAAAGGGTCGAGATCATCATCGAATTCAGCAACCCCGTCGATGCCTATCGCGCCTCCTGGTATCCCGGAGTGCGCCGGCACGGGCCACGTGCCGTCGCCTTTGCATCGAACGACTATTTCGAGGTGCTGCGCGCCTTCCGCTTCATGAAGAGCTGAAGGTCGCCGTGCCCGCGGCTGGCGCGGCGGGCTTCAACGTTTGCGCCAGCGCCTTGGATGATTGCCAAAGAGCCTCTACCATGGTGCTTCGCGTCTTCTCCGAGCTGCGATACAATCGTATCTCGAGATCGAGCGTCCATGTGCTGTCATTCGAACAGATGACAAGGGCTCCATTGGAGATGTCGTTCTCGACGAGGCTTTCTGGCAGCCAGCAGATGCCCGCGCCGGTCAGCGCAAGTTCCTTGAGTCCGGCGCTTATTGTGCTTTCATGCACTGTCTGACGCCGGAACGGCGAGTGCTTCGAGAACAGTTTTCCGAGGGCGACACCAAAGAAAGAGCTGTAACCATAGCCCAGATAGGGCAAAGCTCGCTTTGCCGTTTCCGGACTGTCCAGAATGCCCGCCGCGGGCACGGTCGACTTGTCGAAGCGCAGTTCCGGCGCCGCGACCGGGATGAGCCGATCCGATCCGATAGCCAGATGAGAAAACTTGTCGCGATCCAGGTGAAACGGCACTTCACGGTGCGCATAGGTCAGGAAGAAGTCGGTTTCGCCATCGGTCAGTGCAGCCAGGTTCGCCTCGATGCCACCCCTGTCAGCCATGAAGGATGTGCCGAAGGTGCGAGTGTTCCGCTGTACCTCCCGCAGCCAAACCGGAAAGAACGTGATGGTCAATGTGTGAAGGGCCGCAAAGCGTACAAGCCCCTGTTCCGCAGGCGGGCGCAGAGACTCGCGCACCGAATAGAACATCCTGATGGCGTCTTGCGCCATCGGAAGAAAATTGCGTCCGGCCGATGTCAGTTCGGCCGGCATGGTGGCACGACTGATGAGCGGTGCTCCGAGCCACGTCTCAAGCTGCTTGATGCGCCGACTGAAGGCCGACTGGGTGACATTGCGGATTTCGGCTGCCCGCGAAAAGCTCGAGGTTTCTGCAAGCGTCACGAAATCTTCGAGCCATTTGATTTCCACGCGGCCTCTCCTCCACTGCGTTCGAGCATTGATCCAGCCGCAATGGGAGCATATTTCATTATAATTGCAATGTTATGCAAATTTTGCATGCTTGATTGCGAAAACCGAATTGGCCTTGTGATCGCCGACGCCCCAACGTCTGCAAAACGAAAAAGCTGGCAACTGGAGCCGGTGGCAGGGGAACGTGACGTCGAGCGCGGGAGAAGAATCTGACCGCACACGAAACGGAATGCCACTCAAAGTCAAATCTATGTCGGCGACGTCCGTGAACGCCGGGGGAGAAGAAAAGGCAGCATGAATTCGCAGAACCAAGCCGATCTCGTTTTGCATGGCGGCAAGATTTGGACCGGTTACGGAAATCCGATCGCGGAGGCGATTGCGGTCTTGGGCAACCAGGTCGTGGCCAGTGGCTCCAACGCCGATATCAAGCCCCTGATCGGAAAGGGCACGAGGGTCGTGGATCTGGCCGGGCGCTTCGCAATGCCCGGTCTGAACGATGCGCACCTGCATCTGATCTCGACGGGGCTCCTGCGTGGCAAGGTCGATGCGACGCCGGATGCCGCGCCGACCCGCGACGCGCTGATGGCTGCGCTGCGGGCACGGGCCGCCGAAACGCCTAAAGGCGCATGGGTGACCGCGCGCGGTTTTGACCAGACCCGCTATCCCGACGCACTGATGCCCACCGTGAAGGAGCTGGACGCCGCCCTACCCGATCATCCCGTTTCGGTCACGCGCGCCTGCGGCCATGTCACTGTCGTGAATTCGCTGGCGCTGGCGCTGGCGGGAATCGATGTCGACACGCCAGATCCGGATGGTGGCCTCATCGGGCGCGAGGCCGGGCAACTGACCGGAATGCTGGCTGAGAACGCCCAGACCCTCGTCTACGACGTCCAGCCGACACCCTCTTTCGCCGAGATACTCGATGCTATCGAAGCGGGGGGCCGTGACCTTCTGCGGTTCGGCATAACGTCCTGCATGGACGCGGCCACTGGCCAGATCGACGGTATGACCGAGATCGAGGCTTATCATGAGGCCGAGCGCAGCGGCCGGCTCCCGGTACGGGTCTGGGCAACACTTCTGGGCGACCCCGGTTCGTCCATCGTCGAGCCTTGCCATGCCGCGGGTCTCGTTACCGGGGTCGGCAGCGACATGTTCCGCATAGGCGGCGTAAAGATATTCACGGACGGCTCGGCCGGCGGACGCACGGCCTGGATGCGCCAGCCATATATTGACCAGCCTGACAATTTCGGTGTCCGGATGCTGCCAGACGCTCAATTGTTCGAACTGGTCGACCGCTACACCGCAATGGGCTACACCATGGTCTGCCATGGCATTGGCGATGCCGCCATCGACCAGCTCGTGCGCGCTTATGAACGTGTGCGCGCCGCCAGGCCGGATCACAAGCACCGGCACCGGATCGAGCATTGCGGCTATGCCGATGATGCCATCAATCAGCGGATGTTGAAGGCAGGCATCCTGCCTGCGCCGCAGCAGGCCTTCATCTATGATTTCGGCGACGCCTACGTCTCTGTTCTCGGGCCGGAGCGCGGGTTGCGCTCCTATCCGATCGGAACCTGGGATCGCCTCGGCATGAAGCCGTCCACCGGCAGCGACTCGCCGGTCTGTTCGCCCAATCCCTTCCCGGACCTCTACGCCATGCTGACGCGCAAGACGCACAAGGGCACGGTAATGGACGCTTCCGAGATACTGACGCCCGAACAGGCGTTGCGCGCCTATACCGAACATGGTGCCTACTCCCAGGGCGCGGAAATGGTGAAGGGCCGGCTGGAGCCTGGAATGCTCGCGGACATCGCCGTGTTCTCCAACGACCTCCTGACGGCCACACCGGAGACAATCCTGCGTGAAACGCGCTGTGAGATGACAATTCTGGATGGGCGCATCGTCCATGAAGGAAGTTGAGGCGGAATGCCGGCTGGGCCCGTCTCTGACAGGAAATCAACAACGAACCACAGGGAGGAATTGAGGGATGTTGAACAGACTTGGCTTGATCGCGGCGCTTGCGCTTGGGACGGCGACCGCCGCGCTGGCGCAGGACGCCACACCGAAGGATGGGGGGAAATTGGTGTTCACCGCGCCCTATGGCAACTCCATCACATCGCTGGACATCACGGCGACACCGCATACGCAAGACGAGATCGTGGCCAAAGCGATCAACCGCTCCCTCTACAAATGGAACCCGGAAAGCGGCAAGCCTGAGCTCGACCTCGCCGAAACGGTAGAGAAGTCGGCGGATGGCAAGACCTATACCTACAAGCTCCGGGAAGCGACCTTTCACAATGGCGACAAGCTCGACGCCGATGACGTGATCTGGTCCTACAACCGTCTGGCCGATCCCAAGAAGGCCCTGCCGGGCGCCGAGCAGATGTTGCAGATCGCCGGCGTCGCCGAATTTCAGGCAGGCAAGGCCGATCATATTTCCGGGTTGAAGAAGATCGACGACAGGACCATCGAAATCACCTTCATCAACCTGGCCGATCCGGGCTGGAACCTGATGTCCAACTATGCGCCGATCTACTCCAAGGACTATCCGGAGGATCAGCTCGCCTCCAAGCCGAACGGCCTTGGCCCGTTCAAGCTCGCCAATTACGTTGCGGGCTCGAAGGTCGAACTGGAGAAGTTCGACGGCTACTATGAGAAGGGCAAGCCGCATCTCGACAAGCTCGACATCATGCTGATGGGCGAAGCTTCGGCTCGCGACGTCGCCTTCCGCAACGCGGAGATCGATACCAACGTTCTCGGCCCTGTGCAGTATGAGGCCTACAGCCAGGATCCGGCGCTGAAGGATCACATCCTTGAGGTGGCCGAAGTCTACACCCGCAATATCGGCTTCAATCCGAAGGTCGAGGCATTCAAGGACAAGCGCGTCCGGCAGGCGATCAATTATGCGATCAACAAGGACCTGATTGTCGAGAAGCTCTTGAAGAACAAGGCTTATCCCGCGGTCTCCTGGCTGCCGATTTCATCGCCGGCCTTCGACAAGGACGCCAAGCCCTATGCCTATGATCCGGAAAAGGCCAAGGAACTGCTGAAGGAGGCAGGGTTCGAGACCGGTCTGAAGTTCTCGGTCACCGCGACCTCGAACGAAAGCTGGGGCCTGCCGATCGTCGAGGCGATCATCCCGATGCTGGCCAAGGTGGGCGTCACCGTGACGACCGACCCGGTGGAAAGCTCGGTCCTGTCCGACAAGATCCTGTCCGACAATTTTGATGCCTTTATCTGGTCGAACTCGTCGGGCCCGGATCCGCTGAAATATCTGAACTGCTTCTATTCGAAGACATCGCAAACCGCCTGCAACTACGTCAAGTTCAACAATGCCGACTTCGACAAGCTGATCGAGCAGGCAGGCAACGAAACCGATCCGGCCAAACAGAACGATCTTCTGAGGCAAGCCAACAACCTGCTGCAGGACGAGGCTCCGGTCTGGTTCTTCAATTACAACAAGGCCGTCATGGCCTACCAGCCATGGGTCCACGGGCTGAAGCCGAACGGCGCGGAACTGGCTATCCAGGATTACGAGGACATCTGGATCGACGACAGCGCACCCGCATCACGCAAGTAGCGCGATGGCATGGCTGGCGGGCGGGACCGGTTTGTACGGCCCCGCCCACCGCATGGCGCCCACTCCTCGCCCGCCGCATGGCGCCCAGTTGTTGAAAGGCAGGATTCGCGGATGTCGCGCTTCATCTTTCGTCGCACGCTGCAGATGATCCCGACCCTGCTGGCGGTCGTGCTGATCATTTTCGTGATATTCAGCGTCGTCCCCGGCAGCTTCATATCGAGCCTGATGTCGGAGGGGCGCAACGCCACGAATGCCGATGTGATGGCGCATCTGAACGAGCAGTTCGGGCTGGACAAGCCTCTGCCGGTCCGCCTGTGGGACTATCTGTGGGGGCTGGCGCATTTCGACCTTGGAATTTCCTACCGCACCCGCGAACCGGTGTGGAACGTGATCGAGCCGCGGCTCTGGCCTTCGATCAAACTGGCGCTGGCGGCGATGGGCTTTGCCGCGGCAGTCGGTATTCCTCTGGGATTTCTGGCCGCGCTGAAGCCCGGCAGTGTGTTGGACACCGGCACGATGATGCTGGCGGTTTCCGGCCTGTCGGTTCCCGAATTCTGGCTAGGCTTGCTGCTAATGTACGTCTTTGCGCTGCAGCTCGGTCTGCTGCCGAGCTTCGGCTACCAGCCCGGCGGCATCCGCTATATCATATTGCCTGCCATCGCGCTCGGCGTATCGCCGATGGCGCTCTTGGCGCGAACCACCCGCGCTGGCGTTCTGGACGTGATGAACGCGGATTTCGTGCGAACGGCGCGAGCCAAAGGGTTGACCGAACCGCGTCTGGTGCGCAGTCACGTCACCCGCAACGTGCTGGTGTTGATCTTGACCACGCTTGGCCTTCAGATCGGTTCGCTCATGGGGCAGGCGATCGTGATCGAGAAACTGTTTTCCTGGCCAGGGATCGGTTCGCTTCTGGTCGACAGCGTGTCGGCACGCGACATCCCCGTGGTTCAGGGTACGGTCATCGTGATCGTGTTGTGGTTCCTTGTCATCAACATGCTGGTCGATATCGCCTATGCCATGATCGACCCGCGCATCAAGGTGGCCTGATCCATGCGGTTGCGTTTCAATTTCGCCCTTGGCCTGGCGCTGGCGTTGCTCGTGGTCGCCGCAGCCGTCAGCGCCGGCTGGATTGCCCCGTACAACCCGATATTCGACGCCGACCTGATGAATTCTGAAATGCCGCCGAGCTGGGACCATCTTTTGGGCACGGACGGGCAGGGTCGCGACGTCTTTTCCCGTATCCTCTACGGCGCCAGGGTGTCGCTGACCGTCGGCCTCGTTTCGCAGTTGATCAACTCGTGCATCGGTATGGCGCTTGGGGTTTCGGCCGGTTATTTCGGAGGCTGGTGGGACGACCTGGTGAACGGGCTGACTAACGTCATGCTGGCGATCCCATCCCTGGTCTTCGCGCTCGCCATCATGGCGGTGTTGGGACCCGGCTTGCCAAGCCTCCTGATCGCATTGGGCCTGACCAACTGGTCCTGGACCTGCCGCATCGCCCGCAGCTCCACCTTGTCGCTCAAGAATCAAGGGTTCGTGCAGGCCGCCAGGGCGGCCGGCTTCAGCGACGCCAATATCATGCGCACGCAGATACTGCCGAATATCGTCGGTCCGGTGCTGGTCATCGCGACACTTGGCATCGGCGGCGCGGTTCTGGCGGAAGCTGCACTGTCTTTCCTCGGCGTCGGCATCCGGCCGCCGCAGCCGAGCTGGGGCAACATGCTGACCGATGCGCGCGAACTGATCCGCACCGCCCCCTGGGCCTCGCTGTTCCCCGGCCTCGCAATCTTCGCCACGGTCCTTGGCTTCAATCTGCTCGGTGACGGGCTGCGCGACATGCTGGATCCGCATATGAGGATCAGGCAGGCATGAGCGGCATTCTTCCCGACCCTGTTCTGTCCATCCGCGACCTGTGCATCGGCGTCGGCAAGCGGAACGAAATCCTTCACGGCGTGTCTTTCGATATCCTGCCTGGGGAAACTTACGGACTTGTCGGCGAATCCGGTTCGGGCAAAAGCATCACCGGCCTTTCGGTGATGGGGTTGCTGAAGCGCCCGCTGGAGGTGACCGGCGGCTCGATCTTCTTCGGGAGCCAGGACGTGTTGAAGCTTGGCAGCCGCGCCAGGCGCCGTCTGCGCGGCGACCGTATGGCTATGGTGTTTCAAGAGCCCATGACGGCGCTCAATCCGCTGATGGCAATTGGTCGTCAGATCGCGGAAATGTTCGTCGTTCACAGGGGCTTCGGGTGGTCGGATGCGCGCAGGAAAGCCGTCGAGGCGCTGGAAAGCGTTCGGGTGCCGGCGCCCGAGGAACGCGCCCTGTCCTACCCCCATCAACTGTCGGGAGGGATGCGCCAGCGCGTCATGGTTGCCATTGCGCTGGCCTGCCGTCCCGACCTGCTGATTGCGGACGAGCCGACCACCGCACTTGATGTGACGGTCCAGGCAGGCGTCCTGGAATTGCTTGCCGAACTTTGCACGGCTGAAGGAACGGCCGTGCTGCTGGTCAGTCACGATTTGGGCGTGATCGCCAATATGTGCCGGCGCGTCGGGGTCATGGACCGGGGGCGGCTCGTCGAGGAGCAGGACACCAAGGCTTTGTTCGAAAATCCGCTGCATCCCTATACCCGCGGCCTGCTCGCGGCACGCCCTCGCCTGGGGTCGCGAACGCTGGTTGGACGCGCACGCCTGACCGAACTGGACCAGGTCGTGGGCAGCGAGGAGCGTGGACGCGACGCACCGACGCTGACCACGCCGCGCGGCCTTGGTCTGGAGGCGACCGCATGAACCAGCCTCTTCTGGAAATCCGCGACCTCAACGTCCATTTCCCGCTGCCGCGTCGCTCACTGTTGGGGCCAAAGCGGACGCTTCGTGCCGTTCAGAGCGTGAACCTGACCCTGAACGAAGGAGAGTGCCTGTCCATCGTCGGTGAATCCGGCTGCGGAAAATCCACCACCGCGCTGACCGTGATGGGCCTGCAGGAGCCGACTTCGGGAAAGATACTGTTCCAGGGCAAGCCGTTGGCAGGCCCTGGCGCTCCCGCCCGCAAGGAGCGCGCGCGCATCGCTCAGATGGTGTTTCAGGACCCGTATGCGTCGCTGAATCCGCGCCAGACCATCGGTCGCATGCTGTTCTCGCAGCTTTCCCTGCATGGAATCGCCAGGGGAAGCGAGGCCAGCCACCGCGTCGCCGAGATGCTGACCCGCGTCGGCCTGACGCCCGATCACGCCGACCGTTATCCGCATGAATTCTCCGGCGGGCAGCGCCAGCGGATCGGCATCGCGCGGGCGTTGATGCTCGATCCGAAGATCCTGGTGCTGGACGAGCCGGTGTCGGCGTTGGACGTGTCCATCCAGGCGCAGATCATCAACCTGCTGATGGACCTGCAGGAAACGCTGGGCTTGAGCTACATCATGATCTCCCACGATCTGAGCGTGGTCGAGCATGTCAGCGACCGGGTTGCCGTGATGTATTTCGGCCGCGTGGTGGAAGAGGGTGACTGGCATTCGATTTTCAGCCGCCCGACGCATCCCTACACGCGTCGCCTGATCGGTTCGGTTCCCGATCCCGACGCGATCCTGACCGGGGCACGCGCCCTGCCGGATGCTGCCTTCGTCCCAGGCGCCGCCCGCTTTTCGCCCGACATTTCGCGCCGTCCGGACCCCGACGAAGAACCCGAGCCAAGCGAGCTTGTCGAGATCGGCCGCGGTCATCGCGTGCGTCTCGCGCAATAGGAATTGCCCATGACCTTCAGTGTCCTTACCTGCGAATTCATGCACGAGAGCAATACGTTCTCGCGCTTCCGTACCGACTTGCCGCAGTTTCAGGTGGACACGCTTCTCCTTGGCGACGACGCGATCCGCGCCCGGCGCAACGCCAACACCGAACTTGCCGGATTCATGGATGTGGCGGAACCGGCGGGCTGGAACGTGATCCACGCGATTTCGGCACATGCCGTGCCCGGGGGGCGGGTGACGAAAGCTGCCTATGACCACATCGCCGGTATTATCCTGGAGGCAGCGCGTTCGAACAAGGGCCGCCTCGACGGAGTGCTGCTTGGACTTCATGGCTCGATGGTGCCTGAGTTTTGCCCGGACGGGGAAGGGTATCTGCTAGGCCTTCTGCGGGCCGAACTTGGAACGGATATTCCTGTTGCGGTAACGCTCGATCTTCATGCGATGGTGTCCGAAGATATGGTTCGGGACGCGCAGATCCTTGTCTCCTACAAGACCTATCCGCATGTGGACATGCGCGAAATCGGCGCGCATGCCGCCCGTATCCTGGATCGCGCAATGAGGGGTGAAATCGCGCCCCGGACCGTTAGGGCGCATGTGCCGATGCTGGACGAAGCGAATTCAGGCCGCACCGACATTCCCGAGACGCTGGCCCTCTATGACCGCGCCCGCGAGGCCGAGGCCGAGGGCTTGCTCGCGGTTTCCGTCAATGCAGCCTTCACGGGCGCCGACGTGTCCTGCGTCGGTCCTACCGTGCTCGCAACCTATGACAGCCGTGATCCCGGCGCCAAGCCAGCCGCCATGCGTGTGACAGAGGAAATTGCGGACAAGATCTGGCAGGGCCGTACCAGGAAGCGCAATGTTTTCATCGAGGTCGACGAGGCTGCTGCCGAGGCGCATGCCTGGCGCGGCGACAAGCCACTTGTCATCGCCGATTACGCCGACAATCCCGGCGCCGGTTCCTACGGCGACGCGACCGCGCTGTTGAAGGGCCTGCTTGATGCGGGAGTAAAGGGTGCGGTACTCGCGCCGATGATCGATCCTCAAGCGGCAAATGAATTGCACCGTCACCGGCAAGGCGAGACTGTGACGGTGACGATTGGCGGCAGGGGCGACCCCAATTTCGGCGGTGGCCCGCTAACAGTGACGGGTGTGCTGACCAGGCTTTCGGAGGGCAGCTATGTCGGTGACGGACCGATTCAAGGCGGGCTCACCCATAATTTCGGACCCACCGCCGTAATCGATGTCGACGGGATCGAAGTCCTGGTCGTTTCAGAAGCGCAGCAGATGGTCGACCTTCAGCAATTGCGCGCTTTCGGGATAGAACCGACGGCTCGCCGCGTGTTGGTCCTGAAATCGATGCAGCATTTCCGGGCGGCATTCGAGCCGATATCGGGCAAGGTCATCGTCTGCGATGCGGGCGCGCTGGCAACGCCGCGGGCAGAGCGGCGCCCCTATATCCACGCGCCGCGCCCGCTCTGGCCGCTCGACAAGGATTTCGAGCGCTTCGTTCGTCCCTTGGTCGACACATTCTAAATTACCAAAGCGGGCCAGTGCAGACGGCCCCTTCCTGGATGCGAATGCTGACAGCGAGCGCACTCTTCGCAGGCCCTGCGTGGCGACTGCGGTGCGACCGATCATCGACCGTCAAGTCACAGACATCGCCGATACGCTTCAGCTCATCTATTCGCTCCGGCCTGCGGGCCTGCCCGGGCCGTTCTTCGAGGCTCGGAAAACGGCGGCGTCCGCGCTGCATCGTGACGCGCGCCGTCCCGGTGCCAGAAGTCGAGAACGGCTGCGGTAATAGCCTCTGGCGCGTCCTCCTGAACAAGATGCTTCGCATCCGGTACGACAATGAATGGAGCGTTTGGGATGCGCCGCGCGAGTTCTTCACCATCTTTCAACGGGATAAATTCATCCTCGGAGCCCCAAAGAATGCTCACGGGGCAGCGGATTTCACCGTAGCGGTCCTCGACCTCTTCGCTGTACTTGTCGTCCATCTGCGCCACCTGGCGCCAGAACGCCTTCTTGCCCTCCTCGCTAAGCCAAGGCTGGAGGTAAAGCCGCATCTCCTCTTCGCGCAATTTGTGCTTCGCTGCGGCACCGATATACGCGCGCAGGACGGCTTCATGGATATAGGCTGGTAGACCGGCAAAAACGTCTTGGTGCACCTTGGCCGCCTGCACCAGCGCGGATCCCTGCGGGCTGATTGCGACAGGATCGATCAGAATCAGGCTGCTGTAGTCGATGCCGTCCATGAGATGGGCGCGCAGCGCGGCAGACCCGCCAAAGTCATGCGCGACGACGTCCGGGCGCTCTATACCCCAGTGTTTTACCAGCGCCGCGAAAAGTCCATTCTGAAGACCATGCAGGACGTCGGCGTCCGGCTTGTCGGACTGCCCGAAACCCAGCAAATCATAATAGAAAACCCGACGGTGCCGCGCGAGCCACGGTGCAATTCGCCGCCACACCAGCGAGGAAAATGGCGAGCCGTGCAGGAGGATCGCAGCCGGTCCCTCGCCGAGCGTGCCCCAGGCGATCGCATGACCGCGGTAGATGAAGCGTTCAGGCAGAGTCCAGTTCGCAATCATCTCGTCCTCCGTATCCAGAGACTTGTCGAGGAATCCGACAGGAAGCGGGTCGGACCGAAACTCTCAGCCATGGTGCGATGGTGCGAATTCCGGCCCTGGACAATCTCTCGGCGACAGAAACCCAGGTGGTAGCGTCGTCAGGCCAGCCGTGCAGCAGCAAAGCCGCTGTGTCATGCTTCGCGCCTTCCTCCAGAAAGGCGATGTCGAGCATTTGTGGCCGCGGTTGACGGCATGATGAAGCGCGCGTGGGTCTGCATCCCTGCCCAACGAGGACGGCGCGATCGGGTTCCTTGGCATGCGACCATCAGGCCGCTCTTGTCGACCTCCGTCCGAGGCAGCGCGTTCACGGAAAGCCTTCCCCTATCCGAGCCGGACTTGCTTCATGATCCTGTTCCTCAGATGACCCCGCCATTCGCTCGGACGATCTGGCCGTTGATCCAGCCGCTGTCCGGTCCAACCAGCAGGGAGACGACGCGCGCGATGTCGTCGACCTCGCCCAGACGGCCGAGCGGGTTCATCTGTTTGATACGATCGAGCGTAGCCTGATCCTTGCCTTCGAGAAAAAGCTCGGTGGCCACCGGCCCCGGCGCAACCGCGTTGACCGTGATGGCGCGGGATCCCAACTCCTTCGCCAGAATGTGGGTGAGCGCTTCGACCGCGGCCTTGGTGGCCGCATAAACGCCATAGGTCGGCTGGTAGAGTCCGACGACGCTGGTCGAGAAGTTCACGATGCGGCCGCCGTCGCGCAGGCGCCTCGCCGCCTCGCGAAGGCCGTTGAACGTGCCCTTGAGATTGATCGCGATGGTCTGATCGAAGGTCGCATCATCAAATTGAGCGACCGGCGCGAGCTTCATGATGCCGGCATTGTTCACCAGCACGTCGACGCCGCCATGGGCCGCTTCGGCGGAATCGAACATCCGTCTCACAGCTTGCGGGTCGCTGACATCGGCCTGGAAGGAGGTGGCCCGACCGCCGGCCTTTTCGATCTCGTCCACCAGCTTGGCGGCCGCTTTGGTGCTACCTGCATAGTTGACGACGACCGTGAGGCCGTCGCTCGCCAGCCGGCGGGCGATGGCCGCTCCAATGCCACGAGACGCTCCCGTGACGATCGCAACTTTGTTCGTTGAGGTGGTCATTGTCGTTGTTCCTTTGCCGTGTTGTTGCCGATATCAATCCTTCGCTCGATATTCCTGCGGGATCACGAAGACCTCGTCGGCGCGGGCGTAACCGCCGTCCTTGACCTCCTCGATCAGGACCATGGTATGCGGCCGAGCGGCCTCGGAGAAATATTCCACGAGCATCGCCGTGGCCCGATGGACGATCTCTTCTTTCTGGGCCCGGTTCAGCGCCGCCTCGGGGACCTTGAAATTGACGAAGGGCATGATCTTCACTCCTGTCGATCTGATGACTTGAATGGTGTGAAGGTAGCCGTTTTTAAAACCAGCACTAGAAGGCCGATTTCAACATCACCATTTCAAAAACCATAACAATCAACTACGAGATGGTCATGGATCGCATCGACGTCATGCGGCTCTTCGTCAGGATCGTCGAGCGTGGGAGCTTTGCTCAGGCCGCGCGGGACCTGCAGGTTCCGCGGCCCACCGCCACCCATGCGATCCAGCGCCTGGAAGCGGATCTCGGCGTTCGGCTCCTCGAACGAACAACCCGAAATGTGAGGCCGACGCTCGATGGCGCACTCTACCATGAACGCTGCATCCGGCTTCTTGCGGACCTGGATGAGGTGGAGAGCGTCTTCAGGAATGCCGAACCCAAGGGTCCGCTTCGTGTGGATATGCAGGGGACCATCGCGCGGTTTTTCGTCATGCCCGCCTTGCCCGAGTTCATCACGCGCTATCCCGGCATCTCGCTCAGCCTCAGCGAAGGCGACCGGATGGTCGACCTCATCACTGAAGGCGTCGATTGCGTCGTGCGAGCCGGCGAACTGTCCGACTCGTCTCTGATCGGTCGCCGCATAACCGCATTCGAGCAACTCACCCTGGCGAACCCAGCCTATCTTGAACGTCACGGCGTCCCTTCAACACCGGATGATCTCGGCGGCCATCGCATGGTTGCCTATACCGCCTCCGCGACAGGGCAGCCGTACCCGCTGGAATTCTATAAGGACGGCGCGGCAAGGGAGGTTCCACTGCCCTACGATATCGTCGTCCGGGGCGCCGAAATCTACACGGCCTCCGGCGTCGCCGGGCTCGGGTTGATACAGGTCCCGCGTTATCGCGTAGAGCATCAGATCGCCACCGGGCAATTGGTTCCGATACTGGAAGCCTTCCCACCACCGCCGATACCCGTATCCGTGCTCTATCCCCAGAGCCGCCATCTGTCTTCGCGGATCAGGGTGTTCATTGATTGGCTGGCGGAGGTTTTTCGGGCCCCTCGCGGCGTTGCCGGGAGTTCCTCTCAGAAGGGCTCGGTCGAGATATCAAGCTGAGGCAGTTCATCGTTGCACGGAAAGGCGGAACAGGTCCGCCACGCTTCGGCACACCGTCTCATGGCCTGCCCCTTGACACGAATGTGAGATGCCTCTGGTGCCTTCTCAGGCGAAGGCGTCTGGCGAGCAGAAGCGCCAGACCAAGCACAAATACGATGCCGCCCCCCACCAGCCCCTGGGCCGCCAGAACCAGCACCGTCTGCTCTGTCGTCGAGCCTGCCCGCATCTGGCGCACATCGGCTGCCGTGACGCTGACTTGCGGGTTTCCGAAGCGCGCTGTCACATAGTTTGCAAGGGCCGCCACCTGGCCGTCGTCCAGCCAGCCGTCAAAGGCCGCCATCGATTTGCGGCCCGCGACGCCGCCTGCCTTGACGCCTTCAAGGATGGTCATGACGACATTCTCAGGCGAGGTTACGCCGAGAGTGCTGTTGTTGGTCAGTGATGGATAGGTGCCATCCGCCGATCCGCCTCCATTCAGGCCATGACATCCCGAGCAGAGCGACCGGTAGAGATCGTCGCCCACCGCGACCCCGCTGCCCTCCACGCTGGTCTTCGTCCCGGCATCGCGGGCGGCTGCGGGCGGATTGGTCCACGCGAAGCGCGGCCGCTTCTCGTCTCCCGATTGGGCGGGCACGGTCCTGAGATAGGCGACGATGGCATGAATGTCGTCGTCCGAAAGATATTGCAGACTGTTCATGACCGTTTCCGCCATCGGACCGCCCGCATATGCCTTTCCAGGCATGGCGCCGGTCTTGAGAAACCGAAACAGCTCCTCATCGCTCCAGCCGCCTATGCCCGCGATCTTGTCGCTGCTGATGTTGAACGCCTGCCAGATACCGGCGCTGCCGCCGGCAAGCTTGCGATCTTCATCCATGCCGAACGTTGTATTCCTTGGAGTGTGGCAGGCGCCGCAGTGGCCAAGCACCTCCACCAGGTAGGCGCCCCTGTTCCATGCGCCGGTTCGGCTTGGATTTGGTCCGAAGCCGCCGGCGTGGAGGTTGGCAAGTTTCCACAACCAGAGCGTCCAGCGCTGGTTAAATGGAAAGGGCAGTATGTTTGGCGGCGGCGGCTGAGAAATCGGCGCGGTCGTGAGCAGGTAGGCTCGGATCGCGAGCACATCCTCGCGGTTCATCCCGACGAAGCTGTCATATGGCATGGCGGGATAGAGATCGGCCCCGTCGCGTCTGACGCCTTTCTGCACGGCTCGCACGAATTCGTCGGCGGAATAGCGCCCGATGCCTGTGTCGAGGTCCGGTGTGATGTTGGTGGAATAGACATCGCCGAACGGCGTCGGCACCCGATAGCCTCCGGCGAAAGGCCGGCTCGGATTGGACGTGTGGCAGCCGACGCAATCGGCGGCTCGGGCAAGATATTCGCCTTTCTGGATCTCGTTCGCCCGCAGCGGCGTGCCAGGCGCCAGCGACGCCATGACGGCCGCGACTACACGTAGGAGAACGGCGAGGAACGGAACGCTCGCAGCAGGCCACCGCAAACGCTGCCCATGGCGGATGACCGCTCGTCGGCTCCGCTGCACAGTCACAGTTCGCATCCGCTGAAGATCAATCCGGCCGCCATTTGCGCCAGCATGACGAGCGTGAACAGGGCCCCGATGCCTACCGAAGTCCTGGCCAGAAACGCGCGCGTGCGCGCCTTCAGGGGCGGGCTCGTGCCGTGCCCTGGATCATGAACGGCGCGCCATGACGACAGGACGCCCAGCGCCGCGACGGCGGCGCCTGTCAGCGAGAACAGAACAGTGGGCCGAAACCCGGCGTCGCATTGCCAATATGCGATTGAATAGTCGAGCTGCAGCGATATCGCCCACGCCGTTGGTCCGGTGGCCATGCCTGCCCAGGAAACGCCCGTGCGGATCGCCTGCATGTTACATCCTCGGAACCCAGTAAATTACGAGATAGAGCACGACCCATGAGACGACCACGAAGTCCCAGTAGAAGGCATTGTCCGACACGTCGCTGAAGTGGCGTCCGGTGTTGCCTTTCTTGGTGAACATGAGAACCGCGAGCACGATCGTGTCCCCGACATCGGTGAGGAGGTGTGTCGTGTGCAGGCCGAGCAGGAGCCAGACGATCGACCCGTAGGCGTTCTGGTCCCAGGAGATCCGGAGCGCGGGAAATTCCCAGATGCGCACGATCAGGGGAAGAATTCCGGCGATCGACATGACGACGATGCCGATGCGCACCTTCACAAGGTCCTGCCGCCGCGCCCAAAGATCGATCAGACGGTTGGGGACGGCGCTGGCAAGCAGAATGATCAATATTGCCGTGCCCGGCAGGAGATCGGGTGCCGGCGCTCCGATCGGCCAATGCCGCGCCTGCACAGCCAGGTAGAAATAGGTACCGATCGCCAGGGCAAAACCGGTTGCTTCAAGGGCGATGAAGGCCACCGTTCCCCACCAGATCGGGCTTGCCGATCCAAAATCATAGGTGGGCAGGTGGCTGACGTCGACGGTTGGCCGGTGTCTCATTCTTCGTCCTCCGGCTCGCCTTTCGGCCAGAACCAGCAGATAAAGCCGATCGAGACCGGTATCGCGCCCCAGACCACCGCCCATGGCGTGTATATTGAGCCCAGAAACGCGCCACCCACGGCGATGGCCGAGAGCAGCGGCCAGATCGAATTGTCGGCCGATGGCACGCGCAGTTGCGGCACCGCATCGGCGACCGTGCCGGCAAGCACTTCGCGCGCATCGACGCGCAGGCCCTCGACCACCGGGAGTATGTCGGGTTCGGCCCAGAGCGGCTCGCGATGGGTCACCACTGGCAGGCGCGAAAAATCGTAGGAAGCCGGCGGTGACGTCGTTGCCCATTCCAGTGTGCTCGCCCCCCAGGGATTGTCTCCCGCGAGGCGACCGTTGCGAAGGCTGAGCAGCATGTTCAGGACGAGAAGCGCGAAGCCGGCGAACACCACCAGCGACG
The DNA here is from genome assembly GCF_006441005.1 of Mesorhizobium sp. B2-5-3. NCBI lineage: Bacteria > Pseudomonadati > Pseudomonadota > Alphaproteobacteria > Hyphomicrobiales > Phyllobacteriaceae > Mesorhizobium > Mesorhizobium sp. B2-5-3. The sequence continues at coordinate 85,220 of NZ_VFUS01000017.1, read as the reverse complement.
AGATGCTGATGAACAGGTTCGTGCCGCCCCAGCCGCTCGCCGGCGGATAGGTGTAGACGCGCCGCGGCATGCCTTGCAAGCCAAGGATGTGCATCGGGAAGAAGGTGAGATTGAAGCCGATGAAGACAAGCCAGAAATTCCAGCGGCCGAGCCTCTCGGACAGCATGCGGCCGGTGATCTTGGGAAACCAGTAGTAGACGGCGCCGAGCAGGGGGAAGACGGCGCCTCCGACCAGCACATAGTGGAAATGTGCGACGACGAAATAGGTATCGTGCACCTGCAGGTCGAGCGGCACCGAGGCGACCATGACCCCGGTCAGCCCGCCGATCACGAAGGTGAAGATGAAGCCGAGCACGAAAAGCAGCGGCGTGGCAAAAATCGGCCGGCCGCCCCAGATCGTCGCGATCCAGCAGAAGATCTGGATGCCGCTCGGAATGGCGATCATCATCGAGGAGGCGGTGAAGAAGCTTTCGCCGAGCTGCGGCAGGCCCGTGGCGAACATATGGTGCACCCATAGTCCAAAGGATAGGAAGCCGATCGCAACCAGCGACAGCACGATCCCGAGATAGCCAAAGACCGGACGGCGCACGAAGCTCGGCAGGATAGCCGAGACGAAGCCGGTCGCGGGAATGAAGATGATATAGACCTCCGGGTGGCCGAAGAACCAGAACAGGTGCTGCCAGAGCAGTGCGTCGCCCCCCGCCGCCGGGTCGAAGAACCTGGTGCCGACCAGCCGGTCGAGGATCAGCATGGTGCTCGACACCATCACCGCGGGCATGGCGAACAATATGATGAAAGCCATGACGAGGACTGACCAGACATAGAGCGGGATGCGATCGAGCGACATGCCAGGGGCGCGCTGCTTGAACACAGTCGCGATGATCTCGACGGCGACCGCGAGTGCGGACACTTCGGTGTAGGTCACCATCTGCGCCCAGAAATCGGGGCGCTTGCCGATCCCATATTCAGGTCCGGCGAGCGGCACGTAGGAAAACCAGCCGGCATCCGCGCCGGTGTCGAAAGCGAAGGCGATCCAGATCATCAACCCACCGGAGAGATAGACCCAGTAGCTGAAGGCGTTGAGCCGCGGGAAGGCGACGTTTCGGGTGCCGATCATCAGCGGCACCAGGTAGATGGCGAACGCTTCCATGACCGGTACGGCGAACAGGAACATCATCGTCGTGCCATGCATGGTGAAGAGCTGGTTGTAGAGATCGGGGCCGATATGGCGTGCCTCCGGCGTGGCAAGCTGGAACCGCATGGCAAGTGCCGACAGGCCTGCAAGGGCGAGGAACAGGAAGGCCGTCACCATATAGCGCCGGGCGATCAGCTTGTGGTCGACCGTGACCAGCCAACCATAGAGGCCGTTCGGCGTCCGCCAGGCATGCGCCAGATAGTCGTGCAGTCTTGCCTCGTCGAGCCCGGTGTCGCGGATGCCTTTCAGGGCCGCTTCCTGTTTTCGCCTAGCCGTCTTCCTGGCAACGCCACTCATTCAAGACTTCCAAGATAGGCGACGACCGCACGAAGATCGTCGGCGCTGAGAGCAATGCGCGGCATCTTCGCGCCGGGTTTTATGGATTGCGGATCGGCGATCCACGCGGCGAGCGCGCCGGGTGTCATGGCCAGCGTGTCGGCGGCCAATGCACGCCGGTGTGCGAGATGGGTAAGGTCGGGCCCGACCGCTCCCTTGGCCGGCGTCCCCCTTATCGTGTGGCAGAGCGCGCAACCGGTGGAAAGAAAAGCCCGCTGGCCGCGGCGTTCCTCCTCGCTGGCAGGCGCGATGGCGGCGGCGTCTTGTCTGGACCGCCATGCCTCGAACGCTTCGCGGCTTTCCGCGATGATGGTGACGGCCATGTGAGCATGCTGGTAGCCGCAGAACTCGGCGCACTGGCCGCGATAGATACCAGGCCTGTCGGCAATGAGGGTGATCTCGCTCGGCCGGCCCGGAATGAGGTCCCTTTTACCGGCGAGGCTTGGCACCCAGAAGCTGTGAATGACATCGGTCGAATCGAGTTCCACCTTTACCCGTTCGCCGACGGGAAGATGGATCTCGTTCGCCGTGACAATCATGCGCGACCGATCATCGTTGGGATAGCGTATTTCCCACCACCATTGATGCCCTGTGATGCGGATGGTGAGCGTCTCCTTTCCGCCCAGCGAGGCAATGGATTTGCCGGCGAAGAAGCTCGTTATCGTCAGCGCGGCGAGAACCAGCACGGTCGCCGCGACGGCGCTTCCGACCGCGCGGCTAAACCTGTGCTCCTGATGGCTGTCGATGACCAGCGGCGGGGGTCCTGCTTGTGCCCGGCGCTGATGGAAGAGCGCCATTGCCAGGGCCAGCATGACGAGCAGCCAGGTGATGGTCGCCACCGCGCCAAAAGACCAGATGAGATCGAGAATCGCACGGGCATTCGCACCATGTGCGTGGAGTGCGGATTGCCAGCCGCTGCACCCGCTCAGGACCGGTGCCGAGACCACTGTAGACGCGAGGCCGAGCCATTTCAGGACGCCTGGAAGACGGCTGCCGGACGTGCTTCGAGCTGGACGTGCAAAGGCGGACGCAATGGGCCATTGCCGCCGTTGCCGCAGGCGGATGGACGGGCCCGTGCATCTTGCCATGTGAAATCCCCATGGATGCCAAGGCGATAACGCGAATCGCTGTAAAAGGATGCCTGGCAACGATGGCCGGCTTTTCTCCGCCATGCGATTGGCGCCGGGCCGATGCTTGCGCGCCGGGAGCGCAACCAAATGGCGGATATGTCCGTTTCTCCAGGCAAAGGCGCGGGACGCGCATCGGACGGTTCCACGCCGCGAAAGCTTAGGAACTAGCCATGAGCAACACAGACAAAACGGCCGGCGGAAATCGAAGCGTCGCAGGCAAGGACGATCACAGCCAGGACGCGACGCGCAACGACCGCCGAGGCAGGGAAGAGACGCGGCAGGAACAGGCTGCGGACAGCCATCCGGAAGAGGATCCGGCGGAGGGCTCTCGCCAAACGGTCGAGCACGAGTTGGACAGGCTGGATCGGTCGGGGCGCAGCGCCTCGCAATCCGCGGGCGAGGGCCAGGTGGAACGCGCGCGTGAGGAGCTGCGGAAGCAGGTCAGCGAAGAGACGCAATTACCGGGACGAGGTTCCGCCTGACAGCGGCTGTGGATCGCCCCGCGGTTGGCTTTTTGTTTCGATTCTTCGGTGTCAGACGGCACGCAGGTCGTGTCGGGCCTGCCGCCTTCCGCTTTCCCGGATCCAGAGGGTCGCCATGAGCAGCGCCGCCCCGCCATAGATCAGGCCGGCTAGGGGAAGGTGCGGGTGAAGAGCCTCACCGCACTCTTTTCGACCGTCGGCCCCAGGCATATCCATGTCGATCTTCAAGGCGATGCGGCTCCAGCCGCATCAACGGCCAAGGCGGGCGCTGCGTTTCATTGGCGGTTGGCTTCCACAGGAACAAAAAGCTTGACCGGAGGTTCGAACCTCAATCTCGGCATCGGCACTTGGTCGGAACAATCGACATGATTTTTTCCCGTGTGGCCTCGTTGGACACGCATCTCCCATGAGTGGAGCAGCTGACGATGCCGGCCGAAGCGAGGGAAAGCGAAAAGACGGCGGCATCACACGCGCTCTCGGGCTCGGACTGATCACTGGGGCGGCTGACGACGATTGCTCGGCCATTGGCACCTATGCGAGTGCCGGAGCCCGGTTCGGGCCCGACCTTTTGTGGACGGCTCCTGTCACTCTCCCGATGATGTACATCGTCGTCTATCTCTCGTCCAAACTTGGCCAGGTGTCGGGCCGTGGTCTTTTCAAGGTCATTTCCGATTTCTATCCGCGTTGGCTGCTGTGGTCCGTGCTGGTGGGCGTGCTGATCGGCAACACGATCGAGGCAGCCGCCGACCTTGGCGCGATGTCGGCGGCTGTCGTGCTGTTCGTTCCGCTGCCTTCAAACTCGGTCGTCATCGGTGTCGCGATGATTATTTTTGCCTTGCAGATTTTCGGATCCTACAAGCTAATCCGCAACATATTCCGATGGTTGGCACTGGCCCTGCTCGCCTATGTGGTCTCCGCTGTGCTCGCCAAGCCGGATGTGGTCTCGGTGCTGCGCGGCACCTTGCTGCCGAAAATCGAGTTCAGCCGCGAATATCTGTCCATCATCGTCGCCATCATCGGCACGACGCTGTCCGCCTATCTCTACACCTGGCAGTCCAATCAGGAGGTGGAGGAGGAGATCGCCAAGGGCAGGACGAGCCTCGAAGAGCGCAAGGGAGCCACCGAGGGTGAACTCCGCCGGTCCCGGCGCGATATCCTGATCGGCATGATCTTTTCCAACCTGATCATGTATTTCATCATCCTTTCGACCGGATCGACGCTGTACGAGGCGGGGCATACCCAGATCGAAACGGCAGCGCAGGCGGCCGAAGCGCTGCGGCCGCTTGCGGGCGACGCGGCAGGAATTCTCTTTGCGGCCGGGGTGATCGGCGTCGGCTTCCTGGCGGTGCCGGTCATGACTGCCGGCGCCGCTTTCGATTTCGCGCAGGCCATGGGGTGGAAGAATGGCTTGAACGCCAAGCCCCGGCATGCGCCCAAATTCTACATCGCGACGGGAGTGATCACCCTGGTGGCGGTGGGTCTCAATTTCTTTGGCTTCAACCCGATGAAAGCCTTGGTCTGGTCCGGCATCGTGCAGGGTTTTTCGACGCCACCTCTGCTGCTTCTCATGCTCATCATGACCAACAATCGCAAGATCATGGGCGACAAGGTCAACAGCAGGGCCACCAACATTCTGGGCGGCGTGACGACCATAGCGGTCTTTGCGGCGTCCGCGGGACTGGTGGCGACCTGGTTCATGTAGTTCGCCGGCGCGGAAGGACGTTCAGGCGCAGTGGAACATCCACGGTCAACTCTCGTTGAAATGCGTGTGAGAGAAAGGGCTGTCCATGTCAAAGCTCCAAGCCGCCACTCAAGAGCATTTAGAGCAACTGAGACTCGAGGCTTCGGCTCGTTTCGCCCCGATGATGCTGCATGAGGCATTGTTGCGTCTTTCCCGGGCCTGCGGGGGTGATAGCCTTGCCCGGTTCGAGAAAGCCATGGTCGATCAGATCGAGGCGACCAAGGACGATCGAGCCGATTTCGAGGCAATCAAGGAATTCGCGATCGAACAGCTTTATGCCTGGATCAGGAACGCGAACGAATCGCCGGATAAGAAGCAACCGCTGGAAAAGATAGAGGACCGCAGAACCCCCGGCCGCTCGGAAGAGCCGCAAACGCTGGAGGATCAGCTGCAGGCCGGTCTGGAAGATTCCTTTCCCGCAAGCGACCCGCCAGCGGTGGTGTCCACCTCCATTCCAGGCGGAGCCAAGAAGCTGGTCGGAACCGACGAAGTGCTGAGAAAACAGCGGGAGGCCAAGGAGCAAGACCGCCCCTAGCCCGCACCGACTGGAATCCCGCTGGCCGAACCGCCGCTCACGGACGGGAATCCGTGCCGGTCGATAGCGTCACAGCTTGACGGCCGCTTCCCGGGCCCACAGCCGCAGCTTGCGGCAAGCCTGCACGAATGTGTTGGCGGAGGCTGCGGAGTCCAGCCGCATCAATCCCTCATCGGCATCGGCTGCGACGCCTGCCTTGGCCAGGAGAGGCGCGGCTCCCGGTGTGAAGCCGATGAATTTGCAATGCGCAAAGGCATCCGACACGAAGTCCTTCGCGGCTGCCTCCTTGACCAACAACTCGGCGCCCGGCTCGGACAGGAGCAGTACCACGGCGTCGAACAGGACCGACGGACCGCCGTCGATCATGTGTCTGGCTTCGATGTGGGTGCCGTCTGCGGCCTCGACGCCGCCCACCTTGGGCGCTATCACCTCCATGACCGCGCCTTCCGTTTCGATGGCCGAGCGAAGTTGTTCGAAAAGGGCCGTGTCGGCCCCGTCGCTCAGCAACACGCCGACCTTGCGGCCTTTGAAACTATCGGGACCGTTCTCGATGATACTGAGAGCCGGAGACGGCGGCAGGTCGTCGCGCGGCGGGATGGCGGTCTCGGCGGGGTCGGGCATGTTCCGAATGCCAAGCTTGTCGGCGACTTGAGTCGCCAGCGTTTCGTCTATGTTCAGCAGATGCGCCACCATGCGTTCGCGGATCGCCGGTGCCTGCACCTTGCTCAATTCGAATGTCAGCGCCATGGCGATATGGCGTTGCTCCGGCGCTGTCTGGCTGTTGAAGAATTGCCGCGCCTGGCTGTAGTGGTCGGCGAAGCTCTCCGCCCGCAGACGCACCTTCTGCCCCTCTTCGGCGTCGGCGAAAGAGCGGAAGCCGCGTTGCGGATCCTCGCGGGGACCCGAGCCCCACGAATTCGGCTCATAGTTGGCGCGGCCGACCGGGTTGTGCATGGCCATGTGCCCGTCCTGCTGAAAATGTGCGAAGGGGCATTTCGGAGCGTTGATCGGAATATGGGTGAAGTTCGGGCTGCCCAGCCGCTTCAACTGGGTGTCGAGATAGGAGAAGTTGCGGCCCTGCAGAAGCGGGTCGTTGGAGAAGTCGATCCCGGGCGGCACGTTCTGGGTCATGAATGCAACCTGCTCGGTCTCGGCGAAGAAATTCTCCGGCATGCGGTCGAGCACCAGCCGCCCGACCGGGATTGGCTCGATGATCTCTTCAGGTATGATCTTCGTGGCGTCCAAGATGTCGAAGTCGAAGCTGTCGGCAAAATCCTGGTCGAACAATTGCACCGTCAGCTCCCATTCCGGGAAGTTTCCTGACTGGATCGCTTCCCACAGGTCGCGGCGGTGGAAGTCGGGATCGGCGCCATTGATCTTGACCGCTTCGTTCCAGATCACCGACTGCATGCCGAGTTTCGGCTTCCAGATGAATTTGACGAATGTGGATTCGTCGTCGGCATTGACGAGGCGGAACGTATGGACGCCAAAGCCTTGCATGAAACGGAAGGAGCGCGGTATCGCTCGATCCGACATGATCCACATGACCATGTGCATCGATTCCGGCATCAGGCTGATGAAATCCCAGAAATTGTCATGTGCGGTCTGGGCCTGCGGGAAAGCCCGGTCTGGCTCCTGCTTGGCAGCATGGATGAGGTCCGGAAATTTGATGGCGTCCTGGATGAAGAACACGGGAATATTGTTGCCGACGAGGTCCCAATTGCCTTCTTTGGTGTAGAGCTTGACGGCAAAGCCGCGCACGTCTCGGGCGAGGTCGAACGAGCCCTTGTTGCCGGCGACCGTCGAGAACCGCACGAAGGCAGGCGTCTTTTCGCCGGCGCGCTGGAAAATGTCGGCACGCGTGTATTTGGCCAGCGATTCATAAGTCTCGAAATAGCCATGAGCGCCGTAACCACGGGCATGCACCACCCTTTCCGGGATGCGTTCGTGATCGAAGTGGAAGATCTTGTCGCGAAAGTGGGAGTCCTCGATCAGAGACGGTCCGCGCTCGCCAATCCGCAATGTGTTCTGGTCGTCGGAGACAGGCGTTCCCAGGGCAGTCGTGAGAACAGGCGTGTCGGCTTTCGCGATCTGGTGCAATTCGCCGCCATTTCCGCGCGCGGCATTCTGATCGTGCATAGGCGCCGATTTGGGAACTGAACGGTGTGCGGACTTGGCCATGATTTTTTCCTCGATTGACGCCCGTGGGCTGACTTGGCTCAAGGCGCCGAACTGCCGGTGCATGGCTTTGTTCCCGCACAACGGCGCGTCGCGCCTATCCTAAGCCAGCGCGAACACGCTGGTGGACGGCGCGCAAGGGGGGCGCGGCCGCAGCAGGATCGTTCGGCCGCATCAGAATTTTCTGGAGAGTTGTCTTCAACGCCCGGAACGATACAAACGTCCATGCATTTAGCTGGGGTCTGCATTCATACTTCTTTCTGGGAGCTGGACCATTGTCAGGCGAAGGCTATCTTTTGGCCGACCAGGAAACCCATGAAGTTTCCATCGTTGACCTGATACCCGCGCTACGGGCTTTCGCGCGCACCTTCTGCCGTATCCCCGACGATGCCGACGATCTGGTGCAGGAGACGTTGACGAAGGGCCTTGCCAACATCGACAAGTTCGAACCCGGCACGCGCATGAAGTCGTGGCTCTTCACCATCATGCGCAACACCTACTACACCCGGGTCAAGGTCGCGGCCAGGGAAGCGCCTGGCCTGCTCGACTGCGCGTCCTCGAGGCCGATTTCGGAAGCCACACAGGAATGGACCGTTCAGAGCAAGGAAGTTCACGGCGCCATCCAGAGGCTCCCTGAACACCAGCGCGAGGTGCTGATGCTGATCGGCGTCCTAGGTGTCAGCTATGAGGAGACGGCCGAGATATGTGGCTGTGCGGTGGGAACGGTCAAAAGCCGGCTCAACCGTGCCCGCGCCGCCGTTCTTGAGTTCCTGGGGGAGAGTTCGCTGCAGACGCTGATGGAAAGACGAAATCATCTGTCGGACGGGCAGATCGATATTGATGCCGACAGCCGCAGATAGTCAGTTCTTTATGTCGCGCCGGCGTTTCGCAAGGAGCGCGTTTTGCAGTTCGATCGCCAGTCTGGTCAAGCGATCAGGAACCTTTTCCTGCTCGATCGCGATCAGCAGAGAGGCAATCTCCTGATCCATCGCCATTCCTGCGCGCGGGTCCATTCTATCATCGCTCGAACGAGACATCGTATTCCCTGGCTGGATGGATGGCAGTCCGTCATCCTATTGTGATGACAAGCAACCGCCATTACAAGGAGATGCCCGGTGCCGAAACCGTTGCCGGCAGCCCTTGCACAGGTTTTTCTTCCACTCTCGATTGCCGAGGTCACAGATCCACTGCGGCGCTTTCAGTCCTTCGGCAATCGATTTGCGGCATGATCCTGATATTGATCGGACTTGATCTGATTGCCGTCCAGGCCGCGTTCCTCGCTGTGCTGCTTCTTGTCCCTGTTGGATAAAACGGCATTCTCTTCGATCTTGTCCTTGGCCAGTTCGGTCATTGCTCCGGCGCCGGCCCCTTTGCCGTGGCTGCCACGGCCGATATGTTTCTTGCTGCCGGATGCCATGCTGTCCTCCTTCGAATTGGCGCCGCTCTTCAGCGTCGCTGTGTTCGACGCCCGAACTGGCATTGGCTGGTAATGTTCCGTCACGCCGGCAAGCAGGAAGGCGTCGCCGTCCCACAGCCGAAACGCTTTTTCGCCATCGATGACGACCTGCAATCCGTGACGTTGCGCCAGGTGACGGATATCGGAGCGGTCCAAAAACAGTGATTCGCGATATGAGTAGTTCAGCAAGGCCAGCCTGCCCGGCCTTTTGAGGACGCGCGCAATTTCGCCGAAATGCCGCTCCGCCACGCCGGCTAGCACCAGATAGGGGAAACTGTCGACCGCCAGAACGCAGTCGAAACTCGCGTCGCCGAACTCCGCCAGATCCAGGCCTGAGGTCCGCCGCAACTCTACATTGCCAAGCGCTGCGCATTGCTCACGGGCGATCGATATCATCCTCGACGATATGTCGACACCGACGACCCGCTCACAGGATGCCGACAGCGCGCGTTCGAAACGCCCGATGCCGCAACCGATGTCCAGAATGCTGCGTCCAGCACCGGTGAAGTCTTGCGCTGTCAGCCATGCAACGATTTCGTCGGTCGTGGCTGCCAGCCTTTCCTCATCGCCAAGGGAAGCCAACTGGACACTCGCCACCCGGGAAATCGCTGCCGCGGCATCAAAGCCCGAGGCCAGCCGCGTCACGACATCTGCATCCGTCTCGTCGTCGTCGCGTTCGTGACGAACGGCAGAACCCGTTTTCTGCAACGTGGCAAAAACCTCCGATCCGCGGCGAAGCAGCCCGGCTATCTGCTGGAGCCTTTCCCTGTCTCGAGTATCGACCGGATCGATCTCCGCCACGATCTCCGCCAATTCGACTGCCCCGATGCCTGGGTGGAGATGCAGCGCCAGCCTGGCGATGACGGCCTCGGCACTGACAGCGTCCGCCATACAGTCCTCGACCGCCAGCCTGACCGCTATCCGGCGGCGCACGGATGTTGGTTCCATCGAAACCATGGTCTCATTTCCGCGTCCAAGTCCTTCGCATCGTCCACCTGTCGCCAGCGCCCCAGCCATATTTGTACGGCTCCTGGCCGCGCAGGAAGTCGAACTCGCGCGCACCTTCGCGGATCGATTCGGCGATTGCGTGGCCGACCAGGATCGCGCCTGGACTTTCCTCGGCATAGGCAGGATCGAAACCGCCAAGATAGGCATAGGCACGGCCGCGATGGTGAAATCCGTAGTAGACGCCGATTGGCTTGCCGTCGATGGCGAGCACCCAGCATCGGGTCAGATCTCGAGCGTCGAGCAGGGGAAGCGAGCACCTGTGGAATTGCTCGACGGCGGGGTCGGCCAGCACGCCGCCTCCGTTTCCGGCCCAGCGCGCGCCGTGCAGGCCTATCAGGTGGTCGAGGAACAGTTGAGGATCGCCTCGTGCCGGCGACAACTCGACCCGGCCGCGTCTGGATGCGGCGCGGCGCGCCCGGCGCAACTGGCGTCTGCGCCGGGCAGGGACGCAGCCCGCCAGCGTTTCATCGCCGTCGGTGGCAAGCACCGGACAAACGGCGTGGCCGACCAGTCCATCGGCTTTCAATTCGGGATGTTCGATCGCCAGACCGGCACTGCCTTGCGGCAGATCCGGCAGGATCCACTGCGACCACTCGATCGAGAGTATCTTCTCTGCAAGGGTAGCGGCGACCTGGGCCTCGCTGCCGGGCACACACAGCACGTCCAGATAGTCGCTGAGGGAAATGCCGATCGGAAGCAGTTTCGAGCCTTCCGTGCCATGTTCGAGATAGAGCGGCGCCAGGCCCACCAGATCGTTGCCGCGCCAGATGGCGACCGTCGCCAGCTCCCCCGGAGCGAATGTGCGCCACCACGGCAGCAGCCAGGCGGGACATTGAAAGGGCGTCGCCGACGAACTCTGCTCCCACAGGTTCCACCAGTGCGGCGCCAGTGCATGCAATTGCTCTGGATCGCCGATGATCTCGCTGCGCAGCATCTGCTCTTTCACCGCACCGCGGCGAGACGCCTGCGGTCGGCGCCGAGCCGGGCCAGCGCCAGATAGGCGCTCATGTAGGACGAGACCATGCGCTCGAGCGAAAACCGCCGGCGCGCCTCGCTTCGGCACGTCTCGGCATCAAGGCTGGGTGCCGCGACAATTGCTTGCGCCATCTCGTCGACATTGTTGACGATAAAGCCGGTCTTGCCGTGCTCGACCACTTCGGGAAGCGCACCATTTGGAAAGGCGATCACCGGTGTGCCGCAGGCGAGTGCTTCCATCGCGACCAGCGAACTGGTCTCGGCGGCGAGGCTCGGAACGACCAGGCAGCGTGCTGCATTGAGCAAGCGCCGCTTGGCGATGAAGCCGAGCGGACCGAGGAAGCGGCGCCGACGATCGAGGCGAGGTTCGACCTCATCGCGAAAGTACTGGGTATGCGTCTCGTAAGGATAGACCCGCCCGCCGATGACCAGCGGCACATCAGCCTGCCTGGCGGCATCCAATGCCAGGTGTATGCCCTTTTCCGGGCAGATGCGGCTGAGCACGACGGCGAAGTCGCCCCTGGGCCGCGGCTGGTTCAGCGCGTCGATATCGACACCATTCGGGATCGGGGCAACCAAGCTTGCGTCCGGCGGTGCGGTTCTTTGCTGGGCTGACGAGACGGCGTGAAGCCAGAGATCGTCGCGCCCTGGGCGCAGCGCCCCGGCCGGGTACCAGTCGAGCGGCAGGTGAAGCGTCACCAGGGTCGGACCGTCGGCAGGCAGGTAGGCGTCGAAGTCGATGCCATGCAGGTGAACCACGTCGATCGGCCATTGGGCGCGGGCAGCGGCGATCGCGGCGCGATGGGACTCCTGTGCCCGGTTTTTTGCTGACTGGTCGAGCACGCCGGCTTCGGCGGGCGTTTCCACCAGAATGCCGCTTGCACTGGAACCCTGGCAGCCGATGACGATGGATCGGTGACCGGCGCGGGTCAGGGCCTGATCGAGCATTGACAGCACCTGCTCGGCGCCGCCAACGGCGTTCGGTCCCACCGGCGCGAGAGGATAGGCAACATTGAGCACTGTGAGCGTCATGGCCGGTCGAGCCGGAGCGCCTCGTGAGCACGGGCGCTTGCATGCAGCCAGGTGCCGGGCTCGAAGCCCAGCGGCAGCGATTCATAGTAGAGCCTGCCATCGTTGGGCAGCTTCAGGAAATCATAGGTCGGCGCCAGCCGGAAACGCTCGGTGCGGGTCGAGAACGGCGCCAGCGTCCGCTGCTGCGTCAGGTGGCTGGCCAGCATGCGCTGCTTTTGCTGAAAGGCCGCTTCGGTCAGGCAGACCTCTATGCAATCACTGCCGGTGCCGCTGGCGAAATCCTGAAATACCGGGCCGTCCGGGCCAGCCGAATAAAAGGCCATTTCGATGACGGTGGGCACGGGCCGGCGGTCACGGCGCAGAAGATGGCAGGCCGCGTGAACGGCGAAAGCGGTCGCGTCGTGGTCGGGATGGCCTCCCTCGAAAGGATGTGTGCAGACGAAGCGGATGTCGGGTTCGCAAACAAGGCAGGCGAGTTCCTGCGCGAGCGCCACGAGATTCGCCGCAGCCTCCTTGTCGGGATAGCCAAGAGCGGTCAGGCCCGATGGCGATATGCCGGCCGCGGCCAAGGCTTCCGTCAGTTCCGCACGGCGGGCATCGGCATAGTCCTGCCATGTCTCGAAACCATGCGCTTGCGCGTCGGCAAGATCGCGTGGTGCTCCGTCCGTGACATGGACGATGCGGCATGACCGCAGTCCGGCAAGATGCCCGCCGATGCCGATCGTCTCGTCGTCCGGATGCGCGACGACGACCATGATCGCGGAGCCATGTGCTGCGTCACTGCCCGTCAACAGGGCCGCGAATTCGCCCAGGGTTGCCGACGGTTGATGCATGGGAGCCTCACGCTGCCGAGGCTCGCCGCTTCGACGTGGAAGCCACGCCGGGCGCGTAGCGGCGGATCATGGTTGCACAGAATTCGGCGAATTCCTCCGGCACCAGCGGCGGACTGGTGTGGTGAGGCATCATCCCGCGATGCTCTGGCGTGAAGCAGAAGGTGACGGTCACGTCGAAATCGGCGAGCGCTTCCATCTGTCGGTCGAACCAGTTCAATGCATTCGGCCTGAAACTGTCGGCCCAGGAAAGTCCGGTCCGCATATTGGTGACCCCGAGCCGCTTCATCCAGGCGACGGCGTCGTCCAGCCGCGGGTCCTCGAAATGAAACCACTGCACCAGCCCCATCTCGGGCGTATGGCGCAGGAATTCCTCCAGTGCCGGTTTTGGCGTGCCGTCCTGGCGCAGCAGCCCCATATGGAAGTGACGATAGTAGGAGGAGCCTTCCGCTTCGCGATGGCGCGTTGTTGCTTCCCATTCGCGCGGGAGATCATAAAGGCTGTACCACTGGATGCGCGGAGCGTTGCCGAGCAGCAATTCAGCGGTGCGCCTGAGGCCCCAGACCTGGATCTCGTCGGCGCCGAAGGTCGATACGCCAACTTCGCTGACCCAGATCGGGAGATCGGTGACGGCCGCGATCTCACCGATCTTCTGTGGCCATTCCTGGATCTGCCACAGGTTCCAGTCGAGCGGAAAGCCATGCACCGCGACGGCATCGACGTGGTCCAGCAATCTGAGTTCCTTCATGCGCGTGACGAAGCCGGGGTCGATCGGAGAGATGCCGCCGAGCACCTTGGTCAGGGCCGGGTTCTCGGACGCTATCGCATCCGCCGACAACATTGCCATGGCGGCGAAGCGGCTCCAATCGGGGTCGAGCTCGGGATCCCAATGCGATTTGTTGTTGGGCTCGTTCCAGATCATCGCGGCTTCAATCATGGATCTGTCCTTTCGACGGGTAGACGGCGCCGCCGCCGGCCGGATCGCCGGCGGAACGGCAAAAATAAACCTCCTGCTCGGGGTGCAAAAAAATCTCGAAGCCGGCGCTGCGCAACATCGCTTCGGTGCAGGCGCGGTTGGGAATCCACCAATTGGTCGGATCGTCGGCATATCGATGTTCGATGAAATGCAGTTTCGGAAATTCCGGCCGCTCGAACAGGTCGTGCGTCCAGAAATGATAATTCTGCTCAAGCGCAGGCAGATCGGCGCTGCCGCGTTGCATGGACTGGAAGATCATCAGGTCGCCGGCGACATGCCCGCGGATCAGGTCGAGCGCGAGCAGGGGATGGCGCAGGTGGTAAAGAACCCCCATGAACAGCACGATGTCGAATGTCTCGCGCAGGGCGCCGACGTCATAAACCGAAAGCTTCTGGAACTCGATGTCGCAGTCCGCGATCTCGGCGGCAAAGCGCGCCTGTGCCAGATAGGCCTCGTCGAAATCGATGCCGAGGACGCGACCGGCGCCGCGCCGTTTCATTTCGATGGAATAGAAACCGGCATTGCAGCCGATATCGAGCACGGACTTGCCAGACAGGTCGGCTGGAATGGCATCGGCGAACTTGCGCCATTTGACCAGCGGGTAGTTACCGAGAAAATGATCCGGAGCAGTTTCGACGCCGGCCAAGTCCATGTTGTGGAACCATGGGCCGAGGGCATCGATACGGCGTTGGATTTCAGCATGGGAATGCAGCATGGCTAAGCTCCTTCGCCCGGAACGGCATGCGAATGTGCCGTAGGCGCGATCATCGTGGGCCGGTGCTGTTTGGACGCAGCATCGTCGTCGAGCAGCCGAAGGGCCGCGCGATAACCGTTGAAAGTGCCGACATCGACGTAGGCGGCCCCTGCCTTCACCCCATACGCCTGACCGCCCGCCGTCAGGTAGGCGTTGATCAACGTGCCGATATATTCGTCATAGCAATCCCGCTCGCGCCAGAGTGCCGCGAGCTGGTGCAGGACATGGCCCGGCATCTTGAACGCGCCCCATATCCAGTTCGTCGCCGCGTCCTGCCGCTTGACCTGGATTTCCCGCACCCGGCCCTCCTCGTCGAGAACCACGGCATCGAAGAATTCCGGCCGATCCACCGGGAAGAGCAGGAATGACAGCCGGTCGTCCGGCAGACGGCAGAAGCCGTCTTCGGGAAACCAGATCGTATCGGGAAGCCCGATCAACACCGTCTCGTCCGGTGCGACGAGGGGTGCTGCCCGGAAGATGGCGTCGCAAAGGCCAACGGGGTTGGGTTGTACCACGAACAGAGCGGTCGCCGCTCCGTAGCCCGCGGCATAGTATTCGAGAATGTCGGATTTACCCGATCCGATGATGAAACAGACCTTGTCGACGCCGGCGCGCACCATCCGCCGCACTAGGTACTCGCTTACGGCACATGGGCGCTCTGTCTGTCCATCGATCCGGCTCCCGACCGGCAGCAGCTCTTTCGAGAAGCCGAGCGGTTGAATGCGGCTGCCGCGTCCGGCAGCGGGCACGATGCCCAACATCAGACTGCTTCCTTCATCGGTTCGCCGGCCGACCTCTGCAAGGCTTCGTTCAGGATGCGATCCAGTTCCGCCGCGCGCCGCGTGGATGTGTGTTCGTCCAGAACCCGTTCACGCGCACGGCTTCGAATTGCATCGAGCTCTTGCGATGGCAGTTTGAGCGCCGCGATCACGTCGTCTGTGTCGCACGCCAGCAGGATCTCGCTACCGGGTTCGAAGAAACTGCTGAGGCCCGGCCAGGTGTCGGTGACGATCGGTACGCCGCATGCCGCTGCTTCGAACAGCCGGCCCGAAGGGCACCACCCCTTTTGCGCCATCGCCTCGCGCGTCACATTCAGCGTCAGGCGGGACGACGAAAAGAAGGCTGGATGATCTGCCGGCGGAAGATGCCTGACGAAGAAGATGTTGTCGCTCCACGGGAATTCCTGTGGATATTGTGCACCGCCGATGATGAAGCGGTGGTCAGGCAGGAGTGCGGCCGGACGGACCAGCAGTTTCTCGACGCCGGCCTGGCGATCTGCCGCATAGGTCCCGAGATAGGACAGATCGCCCGCAAATTCCGGCCTAGGTACTGCCGGCCGGTGTTGGTCGGGATCGACATGGCCATAGAGCGGCACCACGTGGCGTGCACCGAGGACCGACTTGAGTGCATCGATTGCCGAGCCGCCCGTGTAACTCAGGACGAGATCGAAATCGGCAAGGCCCTCGGGCCCGAAATAGGGTGGGCGTTCACCTTGATCGAGGCGCGCCAGAGTGACCGGAGTGTCCAAGTCGTAAAAGACGCGCAGCCCGCGGCATGCCTGCTGCGCCAGGCGCGAAGCGTCCACGGCGTCGGGACAGTAGGAGGTAATGATGACGACGTCGGATTGCTTGATCGTCTGCTCCGCGACCCTCCGGATGTCCTCCCAGTCGGGGTAGAGCACGATATTGCCGCCATCCAGTTGATCGAGGTCCCGCGCACCGGCATAGTAGGGGGTGTTGCGCTCGAAAAAGGTGATGGACCAGCCGTGCCGGGCCAGCGCGCGGATCAGGCCACGCCACAGGGTGGCGTGGCCGTTTCCCCATGAAGACGTGACGGTGAGACCGAAAATGACCATCTGCATCCGGCAAGTCCTCGTCAGGCAAGTTCGTTCAGACGGATGAGCTTTGCTCCCCAGTCTCCGAACACGATCGTCGTGATTGAGGCGGGGTCGATATCGAAGCGAAAACTGTCGCCGACGGGCAGACCAAGCACATGGCAGATGGCTGCCTTGATCACGTCGGCATGGCTGATCAGCGCGACGCATTGATTCTGATGCCGCTCGCGAGCCTGATCCATCAGCGAGACGATACGCTGTTGGACATCCAGCATGGTTTCGCCGCTTGGGGTGCTTGCTTCCTGCCGCCGGCTGTTCCACGCCTGCCAGCCGGCATCGCCGTTCAGCTCCTCGAACGTCTTTCCCGACCAGATGCCGAAGTCGATCTCGTCGAGTTCGGCGCAGATCGCGATTTCGCCGACATTACAGGCAGTCGCGATCGGCTTGGCGGTTTCCTGCGTGCGCTCGCGTGGGCTGCACCAGATAGCGGCAATCGGCTCGCGGGCCATGCGGCGGCCAAGATGCGCCGCCTGAGCCCTGCCGGATTCGCCAAGGCGAACTCCGCCCATCCGTCCGGCCAGATAGGAGCCGACATTGTCGTGTGCCGCGTGCCGGATCAGGAAGAAGGTCGTCGTCATTCCGCGGCATCGAGCATAGGCTCGTCCCTGCCTGTGATGAATGCGAGCGTGCGCTGCCGAGCTTCGGCATCGGTGAACTGCTCAGGCGGAGACTTCATGAAATAGCTGCACGGACCGGTCAGCGCGCCGGCGATGCCGCGGTCAAGCGCCAGCTTGGCGCAGCGCACGGCGTCGATGACCACGCCGGCCGAATTGGGCGAATCCCAGACTTCCAGCTTGAGTTCGGCGTTGAGCGGCACTCCACCGAAGGTCGTGCCTTCAACCCGGATGTAGGCCCATTTGCGATCGGTGAGCCATGGCACATGGTCACTGGGGCCGACATGAATGTTGCCCGGCTCCAGGGGAACATCGAACTGGCTGGTCACGGACTGCGTCTTCGAGATCTTCTTCGATTCCAGCCGCTCGCGTTCCAGCATGTTGAGGAAATCGGTGTTGCCGCCGAAGTTCAACTGATAAGTGCGGTCGATGCGGACGCCGCGCTCGCGGAAGAGATTGGCCAGCAACCGATGCACGATTGTCGCGCCGACCTGGCTCTTGATATCGTCGCCGACCAGCGGCAGCCCGCGTTCCTCGAAACGCAGGCGCCATTCGGGCCGTGACGCGATGAAAACCGGTATGCAGTTGACGAAGGCGCAGCCGGCCTCGAGGGCGCATTCGGCATAAAAGCGCGTCGCTTCCTCCGACCCCACCGGCAGGTACGAGACGAGCACATCGGCACCGCTGTTCCGCAGGATTTCGCTGACATTGGCAACCGGCTCCGGCGCTTCCTCGATTTCCGTGCGCAGATATTTGCCGATGCCGTCCAACGTGGGGCCACGCTCCACGCGAACCCCGGTTGCAACCGCATCGGCAAAACGGAACGTGTTGTTCGGGGCGCTGTAGATCGCTTCGGCCACGTCGCACCCGACCTTGCCCTTGGCGACGTCGAACGCACAGACGACCTCGATGTCATCGACGTGGTACCCGCCGAGATCGGCGTGCATCAGCCCGGGGATCGGCTCGTTGCCTTTTGCGTCTCGGTAATAGGAAAGGCCTTGCACCAGGGAGGATGCGCAATTGCCTACACCGACGATACCGACACGAACTTTCTTCGATCCCACGAAACTGCCGTCCTGTGCTGTCCAAGGTAAGTTCCTGGGCCCGAACCGTCAGCTTGCCGGAATGTTCCTTGGCATGTGGAAAAATTGCGCGCGGCAGGATGGATCAAAGCCGCGCATGCCGCGTTGGCGCACGGCGAGCTTGGAATCGGTGGATGATCGTCTACGGCGACCACAAACGAACGGAAGACGCGCGACAGCTTCGCGAGGCTGCAAGCGAAATGGCTGAAAGCCTCGATTGCAGGCCCTGCGGCATTCAACGCCACGCTGCGCTGGTAGGGTTGTTCGTCAAGGTCTCGGAACTGGTCCAGGCACTGGCCGATGTCGAGTTCGAGGCCCGCGGCGGGGACACCCCTTCGCCGAGGCAGCGGCAAGGTGCCAAGCTGCTGGTCGGCCTTGCGGCGGAAGTGGCGAGGTCCTGGCGAAGCGGCTTCACAGTGACCGGCGCCGTCGATCCCATGCTGAGGCATATGCTGGCCGCGCTCGACTGCCGGGGCGAGGTTCTTACCGGCGCGGCCGAGGGATACGCCCATTATGCGCTCTATCCTGAAAGCTATCTCGGCGCGGGGCGGGCATCAGGCCTCGACTCGAATACATGCGTCATCGGCATCCGCAGCATTGGCCTCGGGCTTGCCGCCTTGGTCGCCGCGGCGATCGACGCGCCGGCACCCATCAGCGTGCGCCCGATCGGCCATCCTTTCCGCAGGTATGTCAACGCCGATCCGGAATTGATCGGCGCCTGGAGGGGCAAGCCGTCGGCTTGCTTCGCTGTCGTCGACGAGGGCCCCGGCCTGTCGGGCAGTTCAATGCACGCCGTCGTCGCATGGCTGCGGCGGCTGGGCATCGATAGGGATCGCATTCACCTGTTCCCGAGCCATTCCGGCGGCCCGGGTGCCGAAGCCTCTAAGGAGGTTCGTGAGACATGGTCGGGTTGCCGAAAACATGTGGCGCGGGCCTTCGAACGCACCTTCCCGGGCGGCGCGCAAATGCCGACGCTACGCGATTGGGTGGCGGAGGCTGCCGGCAGCCCGCAATTGGCCCTGACCGAAATATCCGCTGGAGAGTGGCGAAACCTCCACTACGCCGAGGAGAGGCTCTGGCCGCCGAGTCAACGCGGCATCGAGCGGCGAAAATTCCTGGCGTCCGCGGGACGCGATCGGTGGCTCGTCAAATTTGCCGGCCTCGGTCAAACCGGGCAGCGCAAGATGCAAACCGCGGAGATGCTGCACGAAGCCGGCTTCGGACCGCAGATCGTCGGGCTTTGCCACGGTTTTCTGGTTGAACGGTGGATCGAGGGAAAGACAATGGATCAGGCAAGCCTGTCCAGAGACAGGCTTGTCGCGGAGCTCGCACGCTATCTCGCTTGGCGTGCGGCCAATCTCAGAACTCCGGAACTGGGTGCTGGATTGCCGGAACTCGCTGAGATGGCCGTCCACAATGGCGCCGAAGCCCTGGGTGAGCGGCGCGCGGCGGAGCTGCGGAACTGGTTCTCGAAGCGTGCCCCTGCGCAAGCGCTGCCACGGGTCGAGATCGACGGAAGGCTTCACCCGTGGGAGTTTCTCGTTTCTGCCGACGGGATGTTGATCAAGACGGATGCCGTCGATCACTGCCGCGGGCATGATTTGATCGGCTGCCAGCCCATAGAATGGGACATTGCCGGCGCTCGCGTCGAACATGGATTTTCCGACAGCGAGCTAGCGACGTTGGTCCACCGCATGGAAGCCGGGGAGCGGCTCAATATCGATACCGGCCTCATTGACTATCTCGAACCTTGCTACCTGGCGTTTCAATTGGGACTCTGGAACGTTGCTGCCCGATCCGAGCATGGCCCGGAGAAGCCGAGGCTGGTAGCTGCGGCAACGCGGTACAAGAAAGGGCTGCTACGGTTCCTGGAGAGGTCCGGGCCGTGACGATCAGTCCAGTCTTCGCAGCATGTCCGCTTCGCGTTCGAGAATGGTGGCCACTTCCTCGCGCTGCAGATGCGTCATCATCAGGCTGACGCAGCACTCGAGATAGGTGATGGAGGCCCGTCGCAGAAAGGCAGCCGTCTCTCTTTCCGCAATCTGCTCGATATCCTTTGCGGATCGTTTGGGTTGCACAGGTCCGTTCTCCATAGCGGGGTCTCATCGTCAAACCCCGAGCTTGCCAGGATGTTCCGCGCAATCCGCAAAAGTGCGGCAGGAGGCATAAGCGTGCTTGCGCGGTCATGCCGGAGCACGTGGCTGCGGCGGCCTGGCTTCAGGCCGGAAGGTCCTGCAACCTGCCCGATCTTGCGTTTGTCGCAATAGCTGTCATCCGGCCGTCGATCTCGCTGGTTTCGAGATTGGAGAAGTATCCGATCGTCTGCATCAGCCCTTGCCTGAGGGGCACTTTCGGCGTCCAGCCGAGCAGCGCCTTTGCACGCGAGATGTCGGGCTGCCTGCGGCGGGGATCGTCTTGCGGCAAGGGCAGGAATTTCAGATCCGACTTGGTTCCGGTCATGTCTCTCACCATGGATGCCAGTCGCATGATGGTGAATTCTCCGGGATTGCCCAGGTTGACGGGTTTTCCGGGATTGGGATCGAGATCCATCAGGCGTATCATACCGTCGATCAGATCGGAGACGTAGCAGAAGGACCTTGTCTGCAACCCATCGCCGAATATCGTCATCGAGCGCTTCTCAAGCGCCTGCATGATCAGGTTCGAGACGATGCGGCCGTCGGCGGGGTCCATCCTGGGACCGTAGGTATTGAAGATGCGAGCCACGCGAATATCGGCTTTTGCCGCTCTCAAATAATCGAAGCAAAGCGTTTCGGCGGTGCGCTTGCCTTCGTCGTAGCAGGCACGCGGGCCGGTGAAGTTTACATGGCCAACATAGTCTTCCCGTTGCGGATGTTGTTCCGGGTCGCCATAAACTTCGCTTGTCGACGCCTGCAGGAATCGCGCATTGTTGCGAGCGGCGAGTTCGAGCAGGTTGAGCGTTCCGATGACGCAGGTGCGTGTCGTGTGTATCGGATCGGCCTGGTAGCGCGGCGGCGAAGCAGCGCATGCCAGGTTGAAAACGCGATCGACCGGCTCGCCGAGGTTCAGCGGCCGGCAGATATCCTGCTCGATCAGCCGGAAGCGCGGCTGGTCCATGATCGAGACGATGTTGTCCATGCGGCCGGTAAGGAAATTGTCGACGCAGATCACACGCCAGCCGTTGCGGAACAACGTTTCGCAAAGATGCGAGCCGAGGAAACCCGCGCCGCCGGCGACAAGCACTGTCTTCGCCCTTCGCGCTTTTCTTGTTTGCCGCATCGCTGTTTTCTCCTGTCTTTCAGTCATGCTGCGGTTCCGATATCGAGATCGATCATCGCCGCTCTCGGTCGTGTCAGCAGCGACACGAATTCGCGGGCCCTGGCCGCACCGGTATGTGCTGCCAGCACGAGTTCGCGCGCCCGGCCGGCCATGGCGAGCCGGGCGCGCTCGGATTCCCTGAGCAGGATATCGACGATGTCATCCGCCTTGTCGGCCGTGCGGATCGCCGAAGCAGGAAAGAAGCTGTCGAGACCCGGCCAGCGATCGCTGATAATCGGCGTGCCGCAAGCGGCAGCCTCGAAAAGCCGTACGCTGGGCGACCATCCGGCGGCGATCATCGATCTGCGCGTGACGTTCAGCGTGTAGCGCTGGCGGCTATAGAATGCGGCATGGTCGGCCGGCGGCAAATGTTCGATGCGTTCGACATTCTCAGGCCAGACGATGTCGGACGGATATTGCGAGCCGGCGACGACGAAACGGCGCTCCGGCATGCGCCGTGCGGGCTCGAGCAACAGCGCGTTGAGCGTTGCCTGCCGGTCGGTGCTGTAGGTGCCGAGATAACCGAGGTCCCAGCCGACTGGGTCGGCGGTTCGGTGATGCCGTTGCGGATCGACCGAACAGTAGAGCGGTTCGGCACGGCGCGCACCGAAATCCTGCGCCAGTCGGCCAAGCGTCGGCCCGCCGGTGAAGGAGAAATAGACATCGAAATACGGAATCTGCCGCCGACTAAGATAGTCGCATTCATCCGTCGAAAGCTTTGCCAGGGTCACCGGCGTGTCGATGTCATAAAAGCAGAGCGCCCCTTTGCAGAGCGCCACGGCAATGTCGATGACCGCGCGCCCCTCCGGAACGAAGGACCCGACGACCACGACATCGGCCTGTTGCAGGCATCGTGCCCAGTCCTGTTGCAACTCCTGCGTCGTTTCGTAGTAGCGCAGAGTGCAGAAATCGGGATCGCGCAAGTCGCGGTGATTGGCATACCACGGCACGTTGCGCTCCAGGAAGGTCACGCGGTGACCGAGTTCATGCAGGCCTTTCAGCAGGCCTCGAAATGTCGTGGCGTGGCCGTTTCCCCAGGACGAGGAGAGGGACAGGCCGAGAAAGACGATGTTGAGCCGCTTGGTCATTACGCCGCCTCCACGGTCCCGCGCTCGAAGTGCTGCCTCAAGACCGTATCGGTCACGGCCGCTCTCATGGCGTAGGTATGTTCACCGCGGACGCGGCGCAGCGCGGACGCGCCGATCGCCTTTGCCCGATTGGGGGTCAAGGTGCGCATGATTTCGGCGACATCGCCGCCGTCGCGCGCGACCAGGATCTCCTCGCCGGGTTTCAGGAACAGTTCGACGCCCAGCCACGCATCCGTGATGAGGCAGGCACCGGCGCCCGCCGCCTCGAAAACCCGGGTGGCGGGCGAAAAGCCGTTTGCGGCCATGCTGTCGCGGCTGATGTTCAACACGGCCTTCGGGGTGACGTTGAAGGCGTTGTGGTCGCGGGTGCCGACGTGGCCGAGCCAACTGACATTGGCGGGAAGCGGCTTGTCGCCCCAGCCCGATCCGCCAAGCAGGAAACGCTGCTCCTGCAAACGGCTGGCCGGATCGAGAAAAAACGCCTCGACGCGCGCCTCACGGTCCGGCAGCCGGTTTCCGAGGAAAGCGAGGTCGCAAGCAAAACGCGCCTGACTGGCGACTGGATGATGCGTTTCAGGATCGAGCGCATTGTAGATCGGCACGCATTCCTTCGCTCCCATGGCGCGATAGGCCCAGACCACGGGGTCGCCGCCGCCATAGGTCAACACAAGATCGATTTGCCGCAGCGCGGCATGCAGCGGATGGTCCGGTTCATCGCGCAATTGGCCGAGCGTCGCCGGAGCGTCCACGTCCCAGAACACCACGAGCGCGTCACGACGCGCGTGATCGAGCACGGCGCGCAGCAGCGCCTCATCCTCGAAACCGACGCCGCTCGCCTTGACGACGATATCCGCCTCGGCGGCGTGCGCCGCCACCTGCATCAGCGCGTGCCGGGTCGCCTCGTACACGACGACGGCGCACCACTCCGGCGCCTCGATGTCGCGGTTGTTCCGGCGGTCATAGACGTCAGGTTCATAGAAGGTGATTTCGTAGCCGAGTTGGGAAAGCGCCTTGAGCAACCCACGGTAATAGGTAGCGGCGCCGTTCCAGTAGGACGACAACAGGCTCGATCCATAAAAAGCGATCTTCATTCAGCAGCTTCCTTTGCGGCGGTCGGATTGGTGATGTGTTGAGGTCCGCATTCGGCGAGCACGCCGAACAACTCGTCCACGCGGTGCCGGCATGTGTGCCGCAGGCGGATGGTCTCGAGACCAGACGCCGCCAGGGAGGCAGCGAAATCCGCGTCGCCGAGTACGGCCCGGAGGTGTCGCCGCATCTGGGAGCCATTGTCCGCGAACAGGAAATCGACGCCTGGCCTGAACAGTTGCTCGGTGTCGGACCACGGGGCCGAAATCAGCGGAATGCCGCAGGCGAGCGCCTCGAACACGCGGATGGTCGGAATGCCGGGCAGGCCTTCCCGATAGGGGCGGCGCGGAACATGCACCGTGACACGATGCGCTGCGAACGCCTTCGGCACGTCGGCATTGGCGATCCAGCCTTCATGGCGCACGCCGGCGGCTGCGAGATCGGCGAGCGCCTGCCTGGGGTAGCGCACGCCATGAACGGTGGCATCGAGGCCGAGTTCGTGCACCGGCTCGATCAGAAATTCCTTGAGCTCCGCGGTACGCTCGTCGTCGCCCCAGTTTCCAATCCAGATCAGATCGGAGGTCGGGCGGATCTCAGGATGCGGTCTGAACAGGCGGTCGTCAGCCGCCTCGTGCCAGGTGAAGACGCGTTTGCCCCACCCGGCGCGCAGGTAGCTCTCGCGCAACGCTTCGCCAAAGGCGAGAACGCCGTCGTAATGCTCCAGCTGGAGCGCCGAGATCGCCTCGGTCGCCGACACGGCGCGGTGGTGGGTGTCGTGAAACAGGAGGATGAAATTGCCGCCGCTGGCCCTGGCGCGACCAATGCGCGCGACGAGGTCCGGCTCGGTCCATTCATGGACGACCACCACGTCCGCATCGGCGATCCAGGCCTCGTGGTCAAAGCCGGCATCGTAGGTCACCGGCATCAGCTCGGGGAAATCATTCCTGAAGCGCTCGATGGCGAAGGAGCCCTTCTCGGCCAGCAGATTCGAGCGGCTCCAGCCGTCCGCCGGCTCCAGCGCGATCGCCTGATGCTGGCGCGCGACCAGCTCCCGCATGACGCCGCGCAGGAAATGTGCGTTGCCGTGGTTCCAGTCGGAAACGACCGAATGGGTATAAAACAGAAAGCGCATGATCAGCGCTCCGCCATCGCTAGGGCCGCTTTGTCGTAGACGTCGCGCATGGCCGCTGCCTGCCTCGCCAACGAAAACCTGCGGCTCCGGCGCAGGGCTGCCCGTCCGAGCTCCCGCCTGTGCTGCGCATCCGCGGAGAGACGGTTGATGCAGGTGGCGAGATCATGCGGATCGCGCGCGTCGTAGAATAGCGCGGCCCCGTCCCATAACTCGCGGTAGGTGGCGATGTCGGATAGAACCAGCGGCGTCGCCGACATGGCCGCTTCCAGCGTCGCCAGGCCGAACGGCTCGTAGAGCGATGGCGACACGAAGATTCCGGCGCGTGCCATCAGGGAGCGCATCTCGTCATGCGGTAGCGCTCCGAGAGCGACGGCATGGCTGAAGCCGGCGTGCTGGCCGTCCGGACCTAGCGTGGAACCGGCTGCAAAGACGGGCCATTGCGTTATCGACGCGGCCTGGTCGATCACCGTGGCGTTCTTGGCTTCGTCCCACCAGCGGGCGGCGGCGAAGACGAGCGGTTGACGTTTTTCGGCTTTCGCAACCGGGCGGGCGCCGTTGGCGACGACATTGAGACGCGCGATTTGTCCATAGCAGGTTTCGAGCATGCCGGCGTGGCTGTGGCTCGGCGCGATGACGGCGTCGGCCCTGTCGAAGCCGCGCCTGTTGCGCTGCTTCTGCCAGTCCCATGCACTGTCCACCGCCTGTCCCTTGACGGCATGGAACCATGTGACCACGCAGGAATGCGAGACCACCACGACAGGGCAGGGCGCATCGAGCCCCACTGCCTGCGTCGGCGCATTGAGATGAACGAGGTCGATGGCGTGGTCACGAATGGGCGCATGCAGCTCCCCCGGCAACGCATCGAGGTCGCTGGCATTGCGGGTCATCCAATCCGGCGGCGTGTTCAGCCAGGTCAGTGTCGCCAAGGACCGTGCTTCTTCGGCCTGTCGCGTGGATGGTTCCGGACCGAGACCGGCGAGCAAAACGCTGTCCCCGCCGTCCACGAATTCCCGCGCCAGATCAAGCGCGTACCGCCACACGCCGCCCACGGCATCGACCGTCATCAGGATGCGCCGCGAACGCGGGGTCAGTGTCCGCAACATGTCGCCTCCAGTTCCGCCAGCGGACGCGGGCGCTTCTCCTGGATGTCACTGAATTTTTGGAACGAGGCGAGATAGTGTTCATGCGCGCGCTCCCACGCGATGTCATCGGGCTCGCCCCAAAGCTCGCGATAGCTGGGCGAACTCGGGTAGGGATAGAGCGGTACCGGCTCATTGGCCCATACCCCGTTGTCGATCAGGTGGTTTCGCCAGTAGTCGACCAGGGCAGGGTCATCTTCGACCACGCCGATCAGATTGGCCTGGACGAACGGAACATGGCGTCTTGCATCGACGAGCAGCGCGGCGAGTTCCTCCGTGCCCAGGCGGCAGCGCTTGGCCAGCATGGCCCGGCCCTCCACTGTCAGGCTTTCGAGGCCCGCTTCGATTGACACGCAACCGGCCGCGCCAAGCAATTCCAGCAGTTCGGGCTTCCACAGGTCGATGCGGGTCTGTACGCCGAATTTCACGTCACGGTCGACCAGTGCCTCCAGCAAGGCTTTCTGCGGCAGGAAAATCTCGTCGATGAAGTAGATATAGCCGACACCTTGGGCGATCAGCCGGTCTATTTCCGTCACGACCGCCTCGTGATTTCGGCGGCGATAGGCATCGCGGAAATCCATCTTGGCGCAGAAGCTGCAATTGTAAGGGCAGCCGCGCGACGCCTCGACTTCCGCGCCGAACCCCACCTGGTGGTCGTCGAACCTGTGATGGTGGTGCGCGTGCGCGGCGATCCAGTCCGATGGCCATTCGAGCGGCGGATGGTCGATGAACGAACTGGCGTGGACGCCGCCGTTCGAGATCAGCCTTGCTTCGCTAAAGTAGGCGGTTGACGACACCGCACTCCAATCATCGCGCCGTGCAAGGTCGGCCACGACCTCCTCGCATTCGCCGCGCACGATGATGTCGACGCCGAGCTTGCGCAGCGTTGGCGCCGGTGTCGCCGAGCCATGCGGCCCGACCGCGACGGTGCGCCCGCCCCGCCCGGCAAGGCGGTTGAGAAAATCGGCCGGCACGCGCAATTCCGGCGGCGCGCAGCGCCAGAACAGATAGGTCGGCGCGGTGGTGACGACCGTCATTGCCGGCGCGAACTCGGCCACCCGTTCGGAAAGGCTGGAATTGTCAAGCTTCTGAAGCTGTCCGTCCAGCATCAGCACCTCATGGCCAGCCCGTTCGAGCAAGGCTTTCGAGTAGCCGAGTTCCAGGGGTAGATGCGGTTGGCGGCAGCCGAAATAGATGCTGTCGTCGTAGGTCCAGAATGGGTTGACCAACGCGATTTTCATGCGACGTACCTCTCGGCTTCGGCGTGGAGTTCGAGCCGGTGACGCTGCAACCATTCGGCGAGGTCGCGGATGCCTTCTCGCCACGAAACATGCGCCGTCCAGCCAAGCGTGGTTTGCATCTTTCTCGTATCGGCGACGAAGAAGGGCTGGTCGCCCGTCCGCTCTGCCTCATAGCGGATCGACAGTGCTCGATCCGTCAGGCTGCCGATCTCGCTCAACAGCATGCGCAGGCTGAGCGCATTTTTCGGTCCGCCGCCGAGATTGAACGCCTGGCCCGTGATCGTCTCGATCCGGTCGAGCACGGCCCTGTAGGCTGCAACTGCATCGGAGACGTGCAGGATGTCGCGCACCTGCCTGCCGTCGCCGTAAATGGTTATCGGCCGCCCCGAAAGCGCGCAAAGCAGGAAGTGCGCAACCCAGCCCTGGTCCTCCGTTCCGAACTGGCGCGGGCCGTAGATGCAGCTCATCCGCAGGACCGCCGTCGGCAAGCCATAGGACTTGGCGTAGTCGAGCACGTACTGGTCGGCCGCGCCTTTGGAGCAGCCATAGGGCGTGCAAAAGTCCAGGCTGCGGCCCTCGCCGATGCCCTCGGTGCGGATCGCAGGGTCGCAGGGCACATAGCGCTCGCCCTCCGGCCGAACCGCAATGTCGGGGAGGCTGCCGTACACCTTGTTGGTGCTGGCGAAGATCACCGGGGTCCGTTCGCCGCTCTGTCGCGCCGCCTCCAGGACGTTGAAAGTTCCTCTAAGGTTAATGTCGAAATCCTCGCCCGGCCGAACCAGGCTGGTGGTAACGGCGGTCTGCGCGGCCAGGTGGAATATGGCTTTCGACCCAGTGAGGGCCGAAGCCAAGGCGTTGGCGTCGCGCACATCGACGGTTTCCACGGTGAGGCGGCTTCCATGCTTGTGCGACAACCATTCAAGGTTCTGTTCGACACCAGCGCGACTGAGATTGTCGATCACCAGCACCGGCTCGCCGTCCGACAACAGGCTGTCGGCAAGATTGGACCCGATGAAGCCGCTGCCGCCGACGATGGCGACAGGTGCTTCGCGACGGTTGCGCCTACCCGGCTTCATGACACCAGCCCGCGTTCTTCGAGCTCGCGTTTCATGTCGGCGCCCCGATCGATGGCAATCGTGTTGCGCACCCAGGAAACAAAGTCGCCGAGCGAATTCTCCAATTGCCGCCCCGGCTCGAAACCGAGCAATTCACGCGCCTTGGAAATATCGGCGAAGCAGTTGCGAATGTCGCCGGAACGCGCTTTGCCGAGCAGCTCGGGTGAGCGGTCCGGCGTTCCCATGGCCTCGGCCAGCAGGCGCGCGACATCGCGGATCGCATAAGCCCGGCCGCTTCCGATGTTGATGACGTGGCCTTTTGCCTGGCGTTGCTCCAGTGCCAGGCGAAAGGCGCGGGCGACGTCACGTACATGAACGAAATCGCGCTTCTGCTGGCCATCTTCGAAGATCATCGGCCGCTTGCCGTTGGCCAGACGCGAGGCGAAGTTGGCCAGCACGCCGGTATAGGGGTTTGAAAGCGCCTGTCCGGCGCCGAAAACGTTGAACAGGCGCAGCGCCACCGCATCGACGCCATAGGCTTCGCCGAAGATCAGCACGGCGCGTTCCTGGGCATATTTCGTCAATGCATAGATGGAGGCGAGATCGATCGGCTTTTCTTCGTCTGTCGGCAACGGCGAGAGAGGTTCGCCGTCCGCAGACAAGGGATTCCACTGTCCGCCTTTGAGATCGTTGGCCTTGCGCCGGGCGTTGCCGATGCGCCGGCCGTCGGGCGTGGCGTACAGACCTTCGCCGTAGACGCTCATCGAGGACGCGACGACGATCCGCTCGACCGGGTGCTTGATCAACACCTCGAGCAGTGTTGCAGTGCCGAGATCGTTGGCGCCGACGTAGCGGGCGATCTCGTACATGGATTGGCCGACGCCGACTTCCGCAGCCAGGTGAACCACCCCGTCGACGCCGTTCAGCGCCTTGGTGACGGCTTCGCGATCGCGCACGTCGCCCTTGATCAGTTCGGCTCCAGCGGGAAGGTTGACCGCTTCGCCTGCATGCACCTGATCCAGCAATGCATCTAGGATGCAAACCGAATAACCGTGATCGGCGAATTCTTGTGCGACGTGGCGACCAATGAAACCACAGCCCCCTGTGACCAGTATACGTTTCACGACAACTCCTCGGACTGGTGACCTCGGCGTCCCCAACTTCTCGGCAAAAGCTTTGTTCCCTGGGCATCAACAAAGTTCTCCTGGCGGTTTCATTCGACAGCAGGCGCATCGCACCGCGCGACGGGTGCTGGAACATTGCCTGCCGTGTGCTGTTAGGACGCTCAACAGTTGCCGCGGTGCGTGCGCGGCGAGAGAGCAGGTCCAAAGGAGATTTCGATGTCGCAATCGCAGACGACCACCAATCACGAAGAGATTCGCAAATGGGCCGAGGAGCGGAACGGCCGGCCGGCAGTGGTGCGAACCAAGGGCGAGGGCGGCATCCTGCGGATCGATTTCGGCGAGCCCGAGGAGGCATTCGAACCAGTCGAATGGGATGAGTTCTTTCGGATATTCGATGAGAACCGTCTGGCTTTTCTTTACCAGGCCAACACCGGCGGCGGGCAGACCAGCCGTTTCAACAAGTTCGTCGAGCGTGACCAAAAGGGCTGACCGAGGCCCGGCCGGCGATCAATCGGAAACCTGGTTCGGCTCAGTTCAGAAGCCTTGCGCCGCTGGACTTTGCCAAATCGCGCATGATGGCGTTAAGCCAGTCTTCGGTGGACTGGCCGATCCGCCTTTGGTCGATGTCACGGATCGCTCGCTCAAGCGTCCTTTCGACAAGCCGGTCGGAGGCTTCCACATCCCCCAGCAACAGACGTGCCGCAAGCCTGAGTTTGGGCAGGAGCGAAAACACGTCGTCCGGCGAACTTGGCACAAAGCCGCTCGCCGCAGCCGGGCTTTGCGGCGGGAAAAGAGCATTGAATACAGCCCCGCTGCCCGAGGATTTTCGCAGGTTGCTGGCATGCCGGAGATGTTCGGGAATGGCGATATCGCTGTCACCGCTGAAAAACACGAACGGCACGCCGCGGCGCATCAGTTCGTCCGCGATCGGAAAGACGCGTCGCCCGTTGAGGTTGACGTCGAGGATGGCAGCCTCGGCCGATTCAGTGTGCAATGATGCTTGTTCGACCGTCGCTGCCGGTCCCAGAATGATCGCACCCATATTGCTGAAATAACGGGCGAGATCTCCGGCTACCATCCATTCGTCTTCGACGATCAGAAGATGCACCCCTTGCAGATCGCGCACCTCGTCATCCTTTCTCGACCAGTATCTCGTGGAAACAATCTCCCTGGCCGAGCCTGCTGGCGTTTCGGCACGAGCCCGGCCGAAATCGTCGAGCAATTCCACGCCGCTGACTCCATGTGCGTCGGGAGCTTTGTTTCAGAATGGACGTTTGGTCATTGAACACGTGAACTCCAAATTCAACGCCATCCGTCGCGACTTGTTCCGTATCTCCGCCGCGCCTATGCTTACCTGCTGTCTGCCTGCTTCATAAGTGATTTCGCACACAGGTGCCGAAAGGGGAACTTCCAGTGACAGCCCAGTCGAAAAGATTTCCCATCGTTGGCGTCGGCGCGTCCGCCGGCGGGATTCCGGCGATGGAAGGGCTGTTCAAGGGTATGGCCGATCAGCCCGGCATGGCGTTCGTCGTCATCACTCATCTCAGCCCCAAGCGAGAGAGCCTGTTGCACGAGGTCGTCGGCCGCTACACCGAAATGGCGGTCGAAATCGCGGCGGACGGCATGATCGTTCAACCAAACCACGTCTATGTCATGCCGCAGAACGTGACCATGACCATCGACAAGGGAATGCTGCGCCTGCGCCGGCCCAATGGGTTCAGCCAGGAGCGCAAACCCATAGACATCTTCTTCAGCGCACTTGCCGAAGACCAGGGCGAACATGCCGTCGGCGTCATCCTGTCGGGCGGAGATTCCGATGGAACCTTGGGCGCCAAGGCGATCAAGGAGCATGGCGGGCTCACCGTCGCGCAGATCTCCGACGGCTACGGCCCGCGCAACCCCGATATGCCGCAGAGCGCCATCACCAGCGGACTTATCGATATAGCCGCGCCCGCCGAGGAGATCGGCACGAAACTGGAAGCCTTCACGCGCGGCTTCGACGCGTTGAATGGGTTGGCGGAGGAGGATAGCGTCCGCACGGCGGGTATGGAAAAGGTCCTGTCCCAGATCTACGGCATCCTGCGCAGCCACTCAGGCCATGATTTCTCGGGCTACAAGACCAAGACGTTCCTGCGACGCATCAAGCGGCGCATGCAGATCGCGCAGATGCAATCCATTGGCGCATACGTGGAATGGCTGCAGAAGGACCCTCGCGAGGTGATGAACCTTTTTCGCGACCTGCTGATCAACGTCACCAACTTCTTTCGCGATCCCGAGGCCTTCGAACTGCTCGAGCGAAAGATCGTACCGCAACTCTTCGAAGGCAAGACCGCCAACGACATCATCAGGGTGTGGATTCCCGGCTGCGCCACAGGCGAAGAGGTGTTCTCCATCGGCATCCTGCTGCGCGAACATGTGGAAAAGCTCCCGGTCGTTCCGCGAATCCAGATATTCGCGACCGATATCGACGAACCGGCGCTGGCGGTGGCGCGGGCAGGGCGCTATCCTGAAGCCCTGCTGCAGGGACTTTCCCCCGAACGCCGCCAGCGGTTTTTCAATGGCGACGGGGACACCTATGTCATCAGCAACGAGATACGGGAGTTGTGCATCTTTTCGCCGCACAGCGTCGTTCGCGACCCGCCTTTCTCACGCATGGACCTGGTGTCGTGCCGTAACCTGCTGATCTATTTCGGCCCCGCCATTCAGAACCGGGTCATTCCTATTTTCCATTACGCCCTGAAGCCCGGCGGTTATCTTTTCCTCGGCACCTCGGAGAGCGTCGGACAGAACGACGATCTGTTCGCTACCGTCGACAAGAAACATCGCATCTTCCAGGCGCGGGAGCATGCCTCGCCGCATGTCAGGCTGCCGGCCCTGATCGGCGATGGCCGTTCAGGCGCATTCCCGTCCGAGAGCACTGGCTTGAGGAAGGGAGCCGCCGGTTATCCCCTACGCCAGGCGGTCGAGGCGCAGGTGCTGGAGCGCTTCGCCCCCCCGCATGTGCTGGTCAACGCCGAGGGCGATGTCGTCTACTACTCAGCTCGCACCGGCAAATATCTCGAAGCGCCGCAAGGCATTCCCAGCCGGCAACTGTTGACAATGGCGCGCCGTGGGCTGCGACTCGACCTGCGCGCCGCGCTGCGGGAAGCGACGTCGACGCGCCGGACCGTCATACGGGAAAATCTCACGGTCGAGGAGGATGATGAGCGGATCCAGCCGATCAAGCTCACCATTGAGCCGCTGGCGGAACGCGACAATGGCGAGCCGCTCTATCTCGTCCTGTTCGAACCGTCGGGACCTACGCAGATCCGCACAGACGAAGGCGGCAGCCATGACACCGACAGCACCGCCGATCTGGAGCGAGAACTGCGCGATGCGAGGGAGCGCCTGCAATCGACGATCGAGGAATATGAGACCGCACTGGAAGAGGTGAAATCGTCCAACGAGGAACTCGTCTCTGTCAACGAGGAGGCCCAGTCGACCAATGAGGAACTTGAGGCCTCGAAGGAGGAAATGCAGTCGCTCAATGAGGAACTGAACACTATCAATGCCGAGTTGACGAACAAGATCGAGGAACTCGATCACGCCAACAGCGATCTGCGCAACCTGTTCGAAAGCACGGAGATCGCGACCATTTTCCTCGATCGCAATCTAGTGGTGCGGACCTTCACGCCCGCGGCTTCGTCGTTCTTCAGTCTGCGACCCTCCGACGTCGGCCGGCCGCTGACGGATCTGTCGAGCCAGTTGGAGTATCCCGAGTTGAAGCAGCATATCGCCGAGGTGTTCGAGACAGGCGAGACCCTGAACCACCACCTTGCGCGCGACAGCGCCGGGCGGTTTCACATGGTCCATATCAATCCCTATCGGGACAAGAGCAACCGCGTTCAGGGTGTGGTCGTGACACTGGTCGACGTCACCACTCTGGCTCAGGCGGAAGAACATCAGCAGGTTCTCATCTCTGAGCTCAACCACCGGGTCAAGAACATGTTGGCGGTGATCGTCAGCATTGCGAGCCGCACGCGGGAGAAATCCGTGTCGAAGGATGAATTCGCGGAAGCCTTGATCGGACGCTTGCATGCGATGTCGCGGGCCTATGGATTGTTGAGCCGGAAAAGCTGGAAGGAAGCTTCGGTCAGCGAACTGCTTCACCAGGAACTCGAACCGTTTGGCATTGAACGGTTCGAACTGAACGGCCAGGAGATAGAACTTGGACCGCAACAGGGCCTTTCCCTTAGCATGGCCGTCCACGAACTGGCCACCAACGCGGCCAAATATGGCGCTCTTTCCAAACCTCGTGGCAAGGTGGTGGTGATGTGGTCGATCGCTGACGACATGTTTACGCTTACCTGGCGCGAGAAGGACGGTCCCCCTGTCAATGAACCCGTCGGCAGCGGCTTTGGCCTCACGCTGCTGCAGGGAGAGATCGGCTACAGGCTTGGCGGCCATGTCGAAACCGTTTTTCGCAAGGAAGGCCTCAACGTTCAGATCGCATTTCCCGTTAACCGGAAGGAGGGGTCGTGAACGACGGACCGCGCGTCCTGGTTGTCGAGGATGAATGGCTGATCGCGGAAGACACCGCGTTGGTCCTGCGTAGCGCCGGTTACCAGGTGGTCGGTCCCGCGCCTTCGGTAGCCGCGGCGCTTCGTCTCGTCGGCTCGGACAAGATCGACATGGCGTTGCTGGACATTCAGTTGAACGGTGAAACGAGCCTGCCCCTCGCGGAGACATTGCAGGCGCAGGGTGTTCCCTTCGCCCTCATGACGGGATTTGGCGCGCGCGACCTACCGGCATCCTTTCGCGACTGCAAATTCGTGCCCAAGCCGGCGACTGAAGCAGCTATCCTGGCTGCGTTGGCCGACCTGGGGTCGCTGCGCGACGTTTCGCGTTGACGGGCACTCGAAGGGCGCCACAGGATCAGTCCAAGGGCTTGTCCGTCGGTCGCGGAGTCGTGCTGGACTGACGGGGACGATCGGCATTTCGATTGGCTGTGGGATTGTCCAGGGGAGGGGCTGAAGGGTGAGATCCTCCGGCAGTCTTCGGCGTCGGCGATTTCGCCCCTGCGTCCGTATCACCGGCGTCTCGCCTCGGGTGTGGCAAACCATCGGTGTTCGGAGACCGAATAATGGGTTTCGAGCGAGAATTCTCGTTGGCCATGGCGGCCCCCTTCTTCCGAACCGAACTCAGCGGGTCAATCGCCGACACAACAGAAAGTTCCGAACTGCCAATGCCGATCGGGCGGCGTCCAACGGATGCCGGGAATGAGACAGCTCTTGCCTCTGGAACCGCGACATCTCAGCCATGCGGCCGCATAACCACCTTGATGCAACCATCCTGCTTGTCTCGGAAGGTCTTGTAGAGGTCCGGCCCGGCTTCGAGCTCGGCTCTGTGGGTGATGACGAAAGACGGGTCGATCTCGCCATTCTGGACCTTGGCCAGAAGTGGTTCGAGATAGCGCTGGGTATGGGTTTGGCCCATTCGGAAGGTCAGCCCCTTGTTCATCGCGGCGCCGAACGGGATGTGATCGACCAGGCCGATATAGACGCCGGGAACCGAGATGGTGCCGCCCTTGCGGCAGCAATAGATCGCCTCTCGCAGCACATGCGGCCGATCGGTGCCGAGATAGACGGCGGCCTTCACCTTGTCGAGCATGGCGTCGGCGCTGGCGCCGGGGTCGGATTCAGTGCCGACGCAGTCGATGCAGCGATCCGGGCCGCGGCCGTCGGTCATCGCCATCAGTGCGTCGTAGATATTGGAATTGCTGAAGTCGAGCGTCTCGGCTTTGCCGTGTTCACGCGCCATGGCCAGCCGCTCCGGCACCTTGTCGATGGCGATGACGCGGCCGGCGCCGAGCATCCACGCGCTCTGGATGGCGAATTGGCCAACCGGGCCGCAACCCCATATCGCGACCGTATCGCCCGGCTCGATGCCGGCGTTCTCTGCCGCCATGTAGCCGGTCGGGAAGATGTCGGAGAGAAACAGCACCTGTTCATCTTCCATTCCCTCCGGCACCTTGATCGGACCGACATCGGCGAACGGAACCCGCAGATATTCCGCTTGTCCGCCCCAATAGCCGCCGACAAGATGCGAATATCCGAAAAGGCCGGCCGGCGATTGACCCATCGCTTCGGCGGCCTGTTTTGCGTTGGGATTCGAGCGGTCGCAAAGCGAAAACAGCCCGTTCTGGCAAAACCAGCACTCGCCGCAGGAAATGTTGAACGGCACCACCACCCGGTCACCCTTCTTGAATTTCGAATGGCCCTGACCAACCTCCACCACTTCGCCCATCGTCTCGTGGCCAAGCACGTCGCCCGATTTCATCGTCGGCATGTAACCGTTCATCAGGTGGAGGTCGGAGCCGCATATGGCGCAGCAGGTAACCTTGATGATCACGTCGCGGTCATCCTCGATGACGGGATCGGCCACTTGGTCGCAGCGTATGTCGCCTTTGCCGTGCCATGTAAGGGCTTTCACGATGTTGCTCCTGAGTTTCGAGGGCGCGTTTCAACGCGCGTTTCTCGTGCGTGGCGCCGAAGATGCCGCCGGTCAGTCCTGGGACGCCGAGCCCGGCGCAGCCATCTCGCGGTGCTGTTCGGCCAGCGTACCCGCTGGCGTGACATGCGCAGCGGCGACCTGCAGCTTGTTCTTCCAGCCGCTGACCACCTGTTCTTCGCCAGTCATCATCGCTTCGTAGCCGGCCTTGGCAACGTCGGCCGGATTGTCCTTCTCGTCGGTGCCGACCTTGGTGTCCATCATCTCGGCGCGTTCGAAGAAGCGTGTCTGCGTGGCGCCGGGCATCAACACGGTCACCGTGACGCCGGTGTCCTGCAATTCGTGACGCAAGGCGATCGCGAAGGAATCGATGAATGCCTTGGTGCCGTTGTAGACGGCTTGGAAAGTCCCGGGCATGAAACCGGCGATCGACCCGGTGAAAAGAATGCGCCCGCGCCCGCGGCGAGCCATCTTGGCGCCGAGTTCATGCGCGAGATACACCGTTCCGGTGATATTGGTGTCGATGATGCGCCGGATCTTCCCCCAGTCCTGGTCGACGAAGCCATTGCCGAGCCCGCGTCCAGCGTTGAGAAACAGCAGGTCGATGTCACGCTCGCCAATTCGGGAGATCAGCCGATCCACGCCTTCGACGGTCGCGAGATCGGCCTCGACGGCTTCGACTGCGATATTATGTGAGCCGAGTGCCTCGGCGGCCTGCTGGATTGCCGGTTCATCAGCCGCAACGACAAGATTGTAGCCATCCTTCGCGCAGAGTTTCGCAAGTTCCTTGCCTATGCCGCTCGAGGCGCCGGTGACCACTGCGAGTTTTGCATCCGTCATGATTTCCTCCGTCGTGCCGGCCGAACCAGCAGAGGAGATGATTGTTCCGTGGATCGGTATCGTCCGGTCGGCGCCTGTCGGGAGTCTGACTTCTGCTCTTGGCCGGGCGATGGATTTTCGGAATTCGGGCGGGAACAACCGGATGGTCCCGCAGTTCGGCGCGTGCAGGAGGAACATGATGCAACATGCCGATAAGATCGCGCTCCGGCGTGTGAAAATGCTGGTCGAGCAATATGTGCTGACCAGGAGCAGGCGATATGATTTCGTGTCGACGGAGTTGGCTTGCAGGGCCATTCGTGAGGTGATGCGCAGCCCGATCGAAGATGCCGAACTGGATCGCATGTTGGCCAGAAGCGCGGCCAGGCAGGGGCTTTCGGTGCGATTCGATCGGATGGAAGCTTGGCAGGCTGCTTCGCCATCTCCCACCGAAGGAGTATCGATATGAGAGCCGTGTTGCTGATGCTGGCACTGGTCTGTCTGGCCGGGTGCAACAATCCCGATCCCGACAAATCCAAAGCGGATACGAACAGTCAGCCGGTCGACAAAAACCCCACAACCGACACGAACCCCACCCCACAAACCACCACCGGCGGAGATCAGCAAGGCACCCAACCGGCCCAGCCGGCATCCCCTAAGCCGGCTGGCGGCTAGCTACCGGCCTGGCCCACCAGACTGGGACCGCCATAGAGCAGTTCATCGTCTGCGGAAACGGCTAACCACTCTGTGTTGTTGTTTTTGCGCAATTCCTAAGGGAAAGCGCACCGCGCTTTTCCCGGAAAGCCGTACACACTTTTCCTGGATTGCTTTAGTGGCGCGCCGAGCTTCTCGTTCTGGGTTCCCTGGCAACAATTCTGACGGGTACCGATTTGACGGCGGGGACGTGAGCCTTCTTGGCCCGGTGCCACAGAGGAACCAGGGGATTGAGTTCCGGATAATAACCGGCGCAGTTGCCTTCGGGCACGGAGTAGGGGGTGATGCGCAAACCTCGAACCCGCCGCTCCACGCCATCATCAGCATGGGTTTCCAGATCGATTTCCTGCCCGGCGCTCAATCCGAACCGCTGAATGTCGGCCTCGTTCATCAACAGGACCATGCGTGTGCCGTGTATGCCGCGCAGTCTGTCATTGTACCCATAGACGGTGGTATTGAACTGGTCATTGGAGCGCACCGTTATCAGCGTCAGCACATTGTGACCCGAAACAGCGATGTCCGGGTCTGTTTCAAGCGTCGTCGGCAGCTTGAAATTGGCTTTCTTGTTCGGCGTCTCCCAGACCCGTTTCGAGGCCTTGATATCGCGGTGAAAGCCTCCCGGCGTCAGGAACCGCTTGTTGAACTCACGAAAATGCTGCGGGTAACAACGCTCGATCTCATCGCGGATAAGGGAATAGTCGGCGACCCATTTATCCCACGGGATCGAACTCACCCCCGATACGGTGGCCTTGGCCAGTTCCGCCACGATCTTCGGTTCGGAAAGCAGATGCGGTGAAGCCGGCGGACGCGAACCGAAGGAGCCGTGGATACAGGCGGTGGAGTCCTCCATTGAAACGGTCTGGTCACCGCTCGCCTGATGGTCCCTTTCCAGCCGCGACAGGCAGGGCAGCAGATAGGTCACCGCCCCTGGCAGGAGATGGCTGCGGTTGAGCTTGGTGGCGACTTCGACATGCAGCCCAAGCCGACGCCATGCTTTCTCGATCAGGCCGGTTTCGGGAACGGCGCGAACGAAATTGCCGCCGAGCCCGATGAAGCCGTTCACCGAGCCGGCGATGACGCCCTCGCAGGCCTCGACCGTGTCGAGACCCTTCTCGCGTGGCGGCTCGAAATCATAGAACCGGGCGAACTTGTCGAGCGGGACGAGCTCGGGCTTTTCGGATATGCCGACAGTGCGCTGGCCCTGGACATTGGAATGGCCACGCAGCGGTGAAATGCCGGCGCCGGGCTTTCCCATGTTGCCGCGCATGAGCAGCAGGTTGCATAGCATCTGGACGTTCTCGGTACCGTGCCGGTGCTGTGTCAAACCCATGCCGTAATTGCCGATCACCGCATTGGAGCGGCTGTAGACCTCGGCAACATGTTCGAGATCCGCCTGCGCTATTCCCGAGCGCCTGACGACTTCGTCCCACCTGGCTGCCCGCAAGTAAGCCTCGAATTCGGCAAAACCATCCGTGTGCTCGGCAATGAAATCGACGTCGAGGACGCGCGGATTCCCGTGTTCCCGTGCCGCGTCGTCGAGCGCCAGCACCGCCTTGGCGATGCCCGTCATGGCGGCGATATCGCCGCCGCTGCGGACCTGGAAGAAGTCGCTGGACATCTTCGTGCCGAGCCCCGGCGACAGCATCTCAAGGGGATCTTGCGGATTCTTGAAGCGCTTCAGCCCCCTTTCCGGCAAGGGATTGAAGGTGAACACCGGCACCCCGCGTTGACGAGCCTCTTGCAGCGGATGCAGCAGCCGCGGCGCCGTCACCCCGGTGTTGTGGCCAAAAAAGAACATCATGTCGCACTGGGAGAAGTCCTCGAGCTGCACGGTTCCAACCGGCGAGCCGATCGATTCGGGCAGCCCGACCGAGGTCGATTCGTGGCACATGTTGGAAGAATCGGGCAGGTTCGATGAGCCATAGATACGCGCAAAGAGCTGATACATGAACGAAGCCTCCAACGAGGCCCGGCCGGATGTGTAGAAGACGACCGATTTCGGATCGAGCCGCCGAAGCTCCATCCCGATCTCGAGGAACGCGTCATCCCAGGAAACCGGTTCATAGCGGTCGGTTACGGCATTGTAGCGCAGGGGATCCGTAAGCCTGCCCTGTTTTTCGAGGTCACGATCCGGCCAGTCGAGCAGTTCGGTGACCGTATGTCGTGCGAAGAAATCGGGGCCGCAACGCAGCTTCGTCTGATCCCACATGGTCGCCTTCGCGCCATTTTCGCAGAACTCGAAGGGCCGCGGATCGGCCGGCTTGGCCCATGAACAGGAAACGCACATGTAGCCATCGGCCTTGTTCTGCTTGAGCAGCGTGCTCCATATGCCCGACATCAGCAGGCCTTCGCCGTATGCCTTGCGGACCAATGACCTCAGGGATCCCCATCCGCCCGTGGGATGGTTGTATTTTTTTGTTTCGATACGGTCGGTTACGGCAGGTTTCATCGAGATCGTCCTTGAAGAACCAATACCGAACCTCGCCCGTCACCGATTGTTCCCGCGGCTCCGTGCAGGGTTGGCGTCGAATCTTGCGTGTCGAAGCCGACGCGACCGAGGAGCGATCGCGGCTGGTTGTGGAACTATTTTCGTGATCGGCTGTTCGGCTTGGGAAGGGAGCCTGGCAATGGTGCGACGCAATGCAGTGCTTTCGCTCGTGATAGCCGCCATCATCATCATCGGCTTCCTCATAGGATTTCTCTATGCCGACATGGGCTGGCATACCTCGCCACTGAAGCGGGCGCCTGAACAGAACCGGGGCGGTAACGCGCCGACGGATACTTCGCCAGCCGCGGGTGTCCGGAAAAATCCCCAGGAAAACACCGAAATGCCGGGGCAGCAGTAGCGACCTCGAACGGAATCCCGCGCGAAAGGATGTCATGCTGTCAGATCCTACCGTGCTGATCTTGATGTATTTCCTGCTGCCGGTCTGGTTGGCCGCCGGATTTGCCGACTGGATCTGCCATCGCGCCTCTCACATCGAATCGACGACAGGCGCCAAGGAGTCGTTGATCCACCTTCTGATGTTCGCCGAGGTCGGAATACCTTTGCTGGCCGCCATGTTTCTTGACGTGAATGCTCT
Source organism: Mesorhizobium sp. B2-5-3 (assembly GCF_006441005.1). NCBI lineage: Bacteria > Pseudomonadati > Pseudomonadota > Alphaproteobacteria > Hyphomicrobiales > Phyllobacteriaceae > Mesorhizobium > Mesorhizobium sp. B2-5-3. The sequence goes on along the minus strand of NZ_VFUS01000017.1, from coordinate 44,738 downwards.
CATCATTCTCATCATGATCGTCACCTTCTTCGTCCACGAGGCGACAGCGATGTGGGACGTCAGCTACGCCACCACCGCCCGCACCGTCACGCCGATCGAGCAGCACGTTCACAGCTTCCTGGAGATGATCCCGCTGATGGGGCTGGTCAGCGTCATTTCCCTCCACTGGGGACAGTTCCTCGCCTTGTTCGGGGCGGGGACGGAAACCGCGCGCTTCGAACTTGTCTGGAAATCGGAGCAGCTGCCGGTGACCTACATTGCCTGCGTGATGGCCGTGATCCTGATTTTCGAACTGCTTCCCTATCTGGAAGAGCTCGTCAGGGGATTGCGGGCCAATGCCGGGAAACTGATCCCGTCGAAGGCCAGGCGAGGGGATCCGGGCCAGACGACATTGCGTTGACGTGATCGCGCAGCGACACTCCTCCGGCCACTGGCATCGGAATCCAGCCGGTCTGCAATGCCAGGATCGTTGTGCGGAACATTTCTGTCGGGCGAGCCATTGAGAGAGCGGGCATGGCAGCGATGGGGAGTGCGACGATGGGATTTCTATCCGACCTCGACAAGAAATTGACGGACAATGTCTACGAACATGGCAGCCAGCTCACCGATTCCGCCGCGGATCTCCCGCAGACGGTCGGCGAAATTGTCGAACGGCTGATGCCTTTCGTCCAACCTGAGGCGCGCGAGACGGTCAAGGCTCAGATTCTGGGCCTGATCCACGAGTACAAAGCCGAGCGCACCCGGAGCGCCGCCGAGCAGGATCATCCAGACTGAACTACCCGTTCTGGTCTATCGCGTGAGGCGCCGGCTGGCTGCCGCCCCCGCTGCCCGATGTATCGCGACCGAACCATATCCAAGCCGCGACAAGCACAAACACCACGATGGCTATCCAGGCAATGAGACGGGGCATTGAGGGATCCTTCCCTGCCAGTCGATCATTTGGGGGCGCGACGATCAGGATGGAAATCGAACCGCCCCGCCGCCTCCTCGTTAATCCGGCTACCGATCCTTTGTTCCGCTCGCGCTGGTCCCTGCCTCGGTTGACGGGGAGGGCGGGCGCGCTAGATCAAAACTTGCGCCGAACATGGTTCTCGTTGGTGGGGGAGGTCATTCGTGTGGCGGATCCAACGCCGGATCTAATTCTTAGCGGTCGTCGCCTTGGCCGCAACAGCGCATGCCTGCTGTTGCTCATGGCCATGTCGACCGCGTGCTCGTCCTCGGACCAGATCGAACAGCAATCCCGAACTGCCGCCTCGACGGCGCAGACCGTATCAATGACGCTTGATGCCTGGGCGGCGGGAGCTGCCCCTTCCAAATATGCTTCGGGCACGCTGCAATCGGCCGGCACGACACTGGCCGATATCGACGCGAAGATCCGATCGGCCACTACGGCTGAACCTGCCGAGCAGGCTGCGTTGGCGGAGGCGGTCAAGGACCTGTCGATCGCGGTGAACCGCGCCCAGGCGGGAGTGCAAGCGGACCGCCGCCCGCAAGTGCAGGAGGCTCAGGAAGATATTCGGACGGCCACGCGCTCCCTGGCCGCCGCTTACTTCAGATATTTCGCGCCGAAGCCATGAAGAAGCTCCTGGAAATATCGCTGGGCATCGTCACCAGTGTTGGCGGCTTCCTGGAAGTCGGATCGATGGCGACGGCAGCCCAGGCAGGTGCGACCTTCGGGTTTCAGCTGATCTGGGCGGTGGTTCTCGGCACCATCTGCATCATTTTTCTGGTCGAGATGGCCGGCCGGTTTGCCGCCGTGAGCCATCACACGATCTCTGACGGGATCCGGGAACGATTTGGCTTCAACGTTTCGCTATGGCCATTGCTTGCCGCCCTGCTGGTCAATTTCATGGTGCTGTCCGCCGAGATCGGTGGTGTTGCCATCGCGCTCGAACTTGCCACCGGCATTGGCTTCCAATGGTGGGCTTTACCCGTGGCTTTGATGGCATGGCTGTTGCTGTGGAAAGGCACGTTCGGGCTGATCGAGAAAGGCGTGTCGATACTCGGCCTCGTGACGCTGTGCTTCGTGGTCGCAGCGGTGATGCTGAAGCCCGATTGGACAGCTGTCGCGTCCGGCGCGGTGCCTACACTGCCGACCCATGATGCGGCGAGTTACTGGTTCATGGCGGTCAGCATCCTTGGCGCTTCGATATCGCCTTACCTGTTCATGTTCTATTCCTCGGGGGCGATCGAGGACCAGTGGGACAGAAGCTATCTCGGAACCAATCGGGCCATCGCCGGACTGGGCATGGCCTTTGGCGGCACCATTTCGATCGGCGTCTTGATGGTGGCCGCGCTCGTGCTTGCAACGCACGGCATCGATCAGGTCGACGACTATCATCAATTACCGTTGATGCTGATCCCGATATTCGGCTTCTGGGGGTTCGTCCTGTTCGTTGCCTCGCTCGCCATCGCTTGCTTCGGCGCCGCACTCGAGGTTGGGCTGCAACAGGCTTATCTGGTGGCGCAAGGGTTTGGATGGAACTGGGGCGAAAACCTCAAGCCACGCGACGATCCTGGCTTCAGTGCCGTCTACACGGTATCATTGTTTCTGGCCGCCATCCCCATCATGCTTGGGCTCGATCCGCTGAAGCTCACCATTTTTTCCATGGCGCTGACCGCCGCCAGCCTGCCGCTGACGGTAATTCCTTTCCTTTTCCTGCTGAACGACAAGCGCTATGTCGGCGAGCACCGCAACGGCATTGTCTCGAATGCCGCGGTGATCTTCATCATCGGGCTTGGTTTCGTGCTCGCCGTGGTGACCATTCCCCTGCAGATATTCGGAGGCACGTGATGGATTTGCTGCGCGACATCCTCGACAAGCAGATCGTCGACCGCGAGCAGGTCAAGATCGGCAAGATCGACGGGCTGGTGGCGGAGTTGCGGCCGGGCAAGCCGCCGAGGATCATCGCGGTCGAGCTCGGCTCCGTCACCTTGGCGCGTCGCCTGGGCGTACGGCCAGGGCGTTGGATGACGCAACTCGCGGCAGCGTGGGGCGGCAAACGCCATCGCAAGCCGCACCGGATCGCCTGGAAGAAGGTCCAGGACATAGGCGTCGACATCCAGTTCGATATCGATGTGCGCGAAACCTCGATCTTCGCCTGGCAGGACTGGCTGCGCGACCATGTCATCGGACGCATTCCGGGAGCTTGATGATGTCCACCGTCAACCTCGAGCATCTGGCCGGACGACGCGTTCTCTCGCGGCAAGACGAAAGCATCGGCTATATCGAGGAGATACGAGCCGAACCGGCCGGCGACGACTTCGTCGTTACCGAATTCCATGTCGGTATCTACGCCGCTTTCGAGCGTCTCTCGGCCTCGACCATCGGTACGGCGGTGCTGGATTTCTTCCGGCTGCGCCGTCGCGACGGCCTGTACCGTATTCCCTGGGACAAGCTCGACATCTCCGATCCTGCACGGCCGCGGCTGCTGTGTTCGACAACGGAACTTTCCGGCATGAAGGGCGCCCCCGAATTTCATCCACGAGCGAGGCAGGATCGATGACGACCCAGGCGGACGGCCGCGCGAAAGTGCTCGAACTCAGCCAAGGGTTGTCTGCTGCTGTCTGCACTCAGGATGATGCGCCTTACCGCAGCAGGCTGGCTGCCAGGAACACCGCGGCCGCTATCAGCACGACGGCCGCAATCACCATTAGCGGCCAGTTGCTGCGGGGCTGCAGTTCGGGCTCGTTCTTCACCGGCCGCATCGCGTTGGCGAAGCTGGCATCGTTTTCGAATTTTGGCCGGAGAGAACGCTGCGGACCTGCTTCAGTGACCGGGTTCTGCGTGTCCGCCGCCTCGGCGTCGGTCTCGAACGGGGCAACTGCAGGATCGAATCCGGGCGTTTTGTCCCGTGTGGCTCCGGCCTGAACTTCTCCCCTGGCTGCGGCAGGTGTGGAATTTGAAATCTTGGCCATGAACTCTCCTCGGAACCCAATTCGGCAAGTTCGCTCGGTCGACAGATTGACGCTCATGGGTCGCATTTAAAATCAAATCTCGCAGCCGCCGATTTGTTCCGCGCCGCGGTCCCGATGTTGAAGGTCTCCTGGCCGGCTGTGGGGTCTGTCCGAAGGCGCTTGCAGCGCATCGCACGGCGCCGGAACAAAGCCCATCCTGGCTTGTTAGGGCGCATCGTAAGTTCGCGCATCGACAAGGACAAAGCCAATGAAAACGCGACACCTTCTTGCCTCGCTCGCCGCTGCTTCCATGCTTATCGCAATGCCTGCTTTGGCTGCTGCCGACAGCGCCCAGGATTTCGTCGACAAGGCCGCCGTCGGCGGCAAGTTCGAAGTCGACTCAAGCAAGATTGCCCAGGACAAGGCCCAGGATCAAAGCATCAAGAATTTCGCGCAGACGATGATCCGGGACCACGGCGCGGCCAACGCCAAGCTGGAAACAATTGCCGGCGAACAGAAGTTGAAGATGCCGACGGCGCTCGATGCGCAGCATCAGGCCGATCTGGATAAGCTCCAGAACGCACAGCCGCCAATCGATCCGGCCTATGTGGACATGCAGCGCAAGGCGCACGCCGATGCCGTCAATCTGTTTGAAAGCTACGCCCGCGACGGCGACAACGCGGCCCTCAAGACGTTCGCCCAGCAGACGGTCGATACGTTGAAGATGCATCGGCAGATGATCGAAAAGATCGCCGCCGGCCAGGACTCCATCACGGGAGCGACAACGCCCGCTGTGAAAACCACGAACACGCCCAATGCCGCGGCCCTGGTGCCCGGCGCAAACAGTTTCACCGAGACCCAGGCAAAGAGCCGCATCGAGGATGCCGGCTATTCCAATGTGTCGAAGCTTGCCAAGGACGATCAAGGCATCTGGCGCGGCCAGGCGACCAAGTCAGGCCAAAGTGTCGCCGTCGGGCTCGACTATCAGGGCAACGTCGTCGCCGACAGCAAATGAGCCCGATCAGGAGATATCAAAATGAAAACCGTAACTGCACTGTTCGACAACTATGACGACGCAGCCGACGCGGTCGGCGAACTGGAAGCGTCCGGAGTGCCACATTCCGATATCAGCATCATCGCCAACAACTCGGATGGCTGGTACGAGAGAGATCGTTCCGAAGCCGCTGAAGATGCCGCGAGCGGTGCAGGGATAGGGGCCGTGGTCGGTGGCGCCGGCGGTTTGCTGACAGGGTTGGGCGTCATGGCCGTTCCGGGCGTCGGACCTGTGGTTGCGGCCGGATGGCTTGCCGCTACCGCCACCGGGGCGGTTGCCGGCGCGGTGGCTGGTGGTGCGGCGGGCGGTATCATTGGCGCTCTGACGGATTCGGGCGTTTCCGAAAACGATGCAAATGTCTATGCAGAGGGCGTACGTCGTGGCGGTACGCTGGTGACGGCCAAGGTGGACGATGGGCTTGTTCCGGAAGCCGAGGACATTCTGGGTCAGTCCAGCTCGGTTGACGTGATGGAACGCCGTAGGGCTTACGAGGCGGATGGCTGGACCGGCTTTGACGTCAACGCGGGCGACTATGTCCCTGAGCGCGACGGCGGCAGGGCAATAAACCGGCCCTGAAGAACAAGCCTGCCAGGGCGGCGGGGCACTTTGCAGCCAGGCCGGCGTGGGTGCCTCGCCCGAAATTTGATCTTCGGGACATGTGCGAGGGATGTTTGGACCGCTGATCGAGTTTGCTGTGGGCCACAGTAGCTACAATCAATCCTTGTCCTGATGATAGAGCCGATCGGTGGCTCGATCGCTTTCTCTGCGTTCTGCGGGACCGCGGCGACGTCGGGTGACAATGACGTAGGCCAGCAACACGAGCAGCAACAATGGCCCGCCGGCGACGACGATCAACCACATGACGCTTTCAAACATGGGACGTCTCCTTTCCCTCACAACCGGCAAGGAGAAGAACCGTTCCGCGCGTGGACGACGGCGCCCGGATCAATCTGCCTTCAATTACCGGCCACGTTCGTAGGTTCCGACGAGTTCTGCCTGCTCCAGCAAATGTTTTTGCGCCTCCTGCCAGATACGCTCCACGCCCGTGCTTGCGGGGATAGCAAGGTTCGGCGTGTCGAGCGCCGCCAGCCGGAAGTGGTAGTGATGGACACCGTGGCCCGCAGGCGGTTCAGGGCCGTCGTAATAGGCGTTGCCGAAATCGTTCCGCGCTTGCCTGAGGGCCTGTGGACCCGGTCTGCCGCTTTCCGCTTCGGGCAACTCCTGCACCTCCGGCGAAATGTTGAACACCCCCCAATGGCCGAACATTCCGCTCGGCGCGTCGGGATCCTGGACGACAAGGACGAGGCTCTTTGTGCCGTCCGGTACCCCGGCCCACTTCAGAGGCGGAGATACGTTCTTGCCGTCACGAGTATAGGCTTCGGGGATCTCTCCGCCGTCGGCAAAGGCGGGGCTGCTGAGCGTCAGGGGCATGGTTCGCACTCCTTTGGGGGAACATTCGATCGCATCACCGCCGCCTCGCAAAGCGTGCTGGAATTGTTTGCGGCCATCGAATTGCTTGCGAGCACGTTCCGGCGCGGCTAAGCGCGCTGCGGCTCGAAAGGATTCTAAGATCCCGTCATAAGCGGCTTGAGGACGAATATGGCCAAGAGGCCAATAAAAAACACGGCGGCGATCACGACACCCCAGGTGATGAGCTTTCCGGTACCGCGTTGCTCTTCCTCGCGAGACAGGTCTTCCGGCATTGCGCGGATCCTCCTGTAAGGTTCGGTGATTTTAACAACCTGTTTTGTCGAGGTCCCGGCAGCCAAATCCAGAGCAGGACCCGCAGTTCAACTCGAATGCACCCCGCTCTGGACAGGAAGGCTGCCGGGCGCTTAGCGCCGGGCTGCCCCGCGGCTAAGCGGCTTTCTCAAGAGCCCGCTCATTGACCCCGCCTTCGCCTAAGCCTGTAAGCGCTTCATCGGTTGCCACTTCCTCTTTGAGCGTCTCGTTGAGGAGCTTGACCGCGTCGCTCTTGCCAAGCTGTTCAGCCCACGCGATCAACGTGCCGTAGCGTGCGATTTCATAGTGCTCGACCGCCTGTGCCGCTCCGACCAGTCCTGCATCCAATGCTGGGTCGCCCTTATAGTCGTCGAGAATCTCCGAACCCTCTTCGAGAATGCCGTCGATTGCCGGACAGGTCTTGCCGCGGGCTGGCTTGTCCATCAGGTCGAACACCTGTTCGAGGCGGTCGACCTGGCCTTCGGTTTCCACGCGATGTTTCTCGAACGCCGCCGCGACCTCCTCGGACTCGGCACCCTTGGCCATCTTGGGCAGCGCCTTTAGTATTTTCTTTTCGGCGTAATAAATATCCTTCAGCCCGTCGAGGAACAGGGCTTCCAGCCCTTTCGTCGCCGCCTTCTTCGCAGTCGCCATGTTTTCGTCTCCCTAAGGTTGTCATGAAAGCTCCACCACCGGTGTAGCTTTCCATAACCTTGAACACGGGCCGTTGTTCCCGCCGGATCGAGACAAAGACAAGGACGGCCGTATCTCACACGATCGCACTGTCCCAGCTGACATAGTGCGCATCGCTTGACGCTGGCTGCGGTCCAGCTACCTCTCACCAGCCGGCTGGAGAGAGTGCGTAGCGGGTTTTCGACCTTCTAGTCTAGGTTCGGCCCGCACGCGTGCTGGCGGCCTTCTGCGCTGCTTTCTTTCTTCCGGCAGCACCCTTGGTGCGGACCGCCTTGCGTGCGGCGGCGGACCGGCCTGCAGTGCCCTTCGTCTCCGAGGCTTTCTTGGCTGCGGCCGAGCGCTCCTCGGCCGTCCGGCGCGACGCCGCCTGCTTGGTCTGTCTTGAAAGCGCCTCATGGGATGCCGTGTTCTTCGGCTCGTGCTCGAGAACCTCGGAAACGGCCTTCGAGACCTTGGGGCTGCGTTTTGGCTTACGTTCGCCCTGGCCAACTTCATAGGCGTATTCGGCGCTCTTGCGGGTGCTCTCCTTGACGCTTCGTTTCTTGGGCGGAGGCAGGTCGATGCCTGCGCGGCGCGCCTCCGAAAGACCGATGGCGATCGCCTGCTTGGTCGAGCGCGCGCCGTGCTTGCCGCGACGGACCTTCTCGATCTCGTCATGCACGAATTCGCCGGCCTGCGTGGTGGGCGATTTGCCTTCGCGCTTGTCTTTTTTCGCTTTCTCGATGGTTCTCTTATCCGGCATCGCTTTCTCCTTGTTGGATATAGCGCGACAGATGGCGGTGCGACGTCGCGACCTCCAGAAAACCCAACGCATCGATGGCGCGAATGATCCGGAGGAAAAGAGACTTTCTCCGGCGAGGATCTACGGGCCGGCCGGACGCCACGAGAGCGCCGACGTCGTCGTGAGGCAGAGCGCTGCGAATACAATCGCAGTATTTGCCGCATGGGAATATTCCCATTGCTGCCTGAGCGCTTCCCAGTTTGCAGGAACTATCGTCCAGTTCTGCGTCGCCTGGTTGGCAGGCAGCGTCCAGACAACGAAGATCGCGAGCATGATCGCGAAACACAGCGCCGCAAGCAGGGCGAGCCAAAAGGGCCAAGCCTGTGAGCGCACGGAGATCGCCAACAATGCGTTCACGATCAGCGCGGCAGGCCAGAGCAACCCGAGGATCGCCCATCCGTAATAGATACCTTGGACGGTGAAATATTCCGGCTGCGGCAGAGATATCTTGTTGGGAAGAGCGGCGAGATGGGCCCCTGCCGGGATGAGCGCGAGGGCCGAAATGACAATGGCGAGAAATTGCAGAACCCTGACTGTCATGGAAACTTCTCCGCGGAATGATTTTTAACGCGCCGACGACCCAATCGATCTGGCTCTCTGATGAGGCGATGGCGTTGGCGCCGGCGTCACGCGGGCAGTTGGCGCAGGAACCATTGAATCGCGAGGTCCGCGACTTTTTCCAGCGCGCCGGGCTCCTCGAACAGGTGCGTCGCCGCCGGAACGATGGCGAGCTCCTTTTCACACCGCAGCGCCGCGAACGCCGAACGGTTGAGCGCGATCACCTGCGTGTCTGCGCCGCCGACCACGAGCAGCGTTGGTGCCCGGACGCGGGGCAGGGCAGGTGCCGCAAGATCCGGACGCCCGCCGCGCGAGACGACGGCGGCCGCCCGATCCGGACGTTCGGCCGCAGCTATCAGCGCCGCGGCAGCCCCTGTGCTCGCGCCGAAATAACCGACGCGCAGCGCCGACGTTTCCTCGGACATGTGCAGCCAGTCGGTAACCTGAACCAGTCGATCGGCGAGCAAGCGGATGTCGAACCGCAACTCGGCGGTAATCTGGTCGATACGTTCCTCTTCGGTCGTCAACAGGTCGATGAGCAACGTGGCGAGTTCCGCCTCGTTCAACCGTCCGGCCACATAGCGGTTGCGCGGGCTGTGCCGGCTGCTGCCGCTGCCGTGAGCGAAGAGGACGAGCCCACGGGCTTCCTGCGGCAGCGACAGGTTGCCCGCGAGCATTGCGCCGCCGGCGGGAACCTGCACGGCCTTCTCGTTTGTCTTCAGGACTGAGACCATGGCGATCTCCATCTCAACTGGATCGGTCCCTAAACCCCGAACGGATAGGTCTCCGCGAGCTCGCCGGCGTCCCATTGCGAGCTGCGCTCCAGCGGCTCAACCGCCCGCGTCTCGTCGAAATGCAGCAGCATGTCGAATTGCGCGGCAAGGTCGGCATGGAAGTAGTGGCTGGCCCGTTCGGTCTCAGGCCGGTAGATGACGCCGATCGCGCGCTCCAGGAGCCGTCGCGGCAGGGCTTCGCCGTCGCCGCGCAGATCCAGCTGGAAGCGATCAGCCGGGACTGCATGCAGCAGCGCCTCATAGCTGCGCGCTAGGGCAGGCCGGACAACCTTGCGCTCCGCCGGGCCGTCCCAGTTCGATGCCGCCGTCACCGTTCCTTGATACGTCGTGAAGCCGACGAGAAAGGCGTCGCGCTGATGCTTTTCGCGGATAAGCTGTCCGAGGTTGATCTCGCCATGCAGGCTCCTGTCTGTCGCCCTGGCGTCGCCGAGATGGGAGTTATGCGCCCAAACCACGATCTTCGGCGATCGCCCGAGCCGGCCGAGATGAGCGGTGAGAGCGTCGAACGTCTCGGCCATGTGCCGATCACGCAGGTTCCAGGTCGATTCGGGCGCCAGGAACATGGCGCGATAATAGGCCTCCGCATTCTTCACCAGGCGGGCGTTTTGCTGCGCCGCGAAGAGTTCGTCCGCGATGGCGCCTTCGCGTGGCTCGCCCTTCGCCGGGCGCCGCTTCAGCATCTCGACCAGCTGTGCGACCACAGCCTCCTGGCAAGATTTGTCGACCTCATTGCCGGCTATGAAGCCATAAGCCTGCGGGTCAGGGCCGAAATGATCGAAACAGGCATAGCGGCGACGCGCGATCTCCGCCGCGGCCGGGTCGGCCTTTTCGAGATAGCGCAGCACCGCCTTCATCGCGCCATGCAGGGCATAGAGGTCGAGCCCATAGAACCCGACTTTCGGATTGCCCTTGCCGGGCGCTTCATTGTGCCGGCGCAGCCATTCGACAAAATCGACGACGACCCTGTTCCGCCACATCCAGGTGGGGAAGCGTCGGAAATCGGCGAGCGCCTCTTCGGCGTCGATATCCCCGCCTGTTCCCTGAACATAGCGGTTGACCCGGTATGTGTCGGGCCAGTCGGCTTCGACAGCGACGGCGGCAAAACCCTGCTCCTCGATCAGCCGCCGCGTGATCCGCGCGCGCTCCTCATAGAATTCGTGTGTGCCGTGCGAAGCTTCACCGAGCAACACAAAGCGCGCCTCGCCGATCGCCGCCAAGAGCTCGTCGTAGTCTCGCGCGTCTCCGGAGAGCCGAACGACGTGCTTGTGCAATCGGTTTGCCGTATTCTGCGGCGCATCGCGGCCGGACGGTGCGGTTGGTCGCCCCGCCTTGGCGAGAAGGGCGCGGACCTCGTCGTCGCTGGTTTGGGAGAAGTCTTCATACCAGCGCCCGACGCCGATGAGCGGCTGCGGCGTCGTCGCACAGACGACCTCGTCTGCCTCGCTCTCCATCGCCTCGCACGTGTCGGGACTGCCGACCGGAACGGCCGCAACTATACGGGCAGGCCGCTTTTCGCGCAGCGCCCTGACCGCCGCGCGCATGGTCGACCCAGTGGCGAGCCCATCGTCCACGAGAATGACGATTCGTTCCTCCACAAGGAGCGGTACCCGCTCGCCGCGATAGAGGTGCTCGCGGCGTAAAAGCTCCCTCTCCTCGCTGGCAGTGACCGCATCGATGACGTGGGCCGGCACAGCGAGGCCTTCCACGATCTCGTCGTTCAGGACGCGTACGCCGGAGGTCGCGATTGCGCCCATGGCCAACTCTTCGTAACCGGGAACGCCGAGCTTGCGCACGACGAAAACGTCGAGCGGTGCCTTCAATGCCTGTGCGACTTCGTAGGCGACAGGCACGCCGCCGCGCGGCAGCGCCAGCACGGTGACATCATCGCGCGCTGCGAAGTGGCCGAGCTTATCAGCGAGAACGCGTCCTGCCTCGCTACGATCCGAAAAGACAATAGTCATGATCTCAAGCCCAATATTTGCGCCGCGCCCACCCTTTGGGGTCCCGCTGCAAGGCTTTGATTGGCCGAGGCCACACGGGGCGGCAAGGCGTGGCGCAGGCACATCATTGGCGTGTTCGTCGCCAAGAGTTCGAGCGGCGGGCATTCCCAAGTCATCCACCACTGCGCCGATGCTCGGAAACGGCCTAATCCCCCAAGGGTTCCGTGTCGCTCCGGTGCGGCTAGTCCGGATCGCTCCAAAAGCGTTGCCTTTGTTTCCGGAGGGAACAAAGCGGCCTGCCGGAGATTGGGGCACGCAGGAGGAGTTTCCAATGGACAAGGAAGAACTCATAAAGCGACGAGCCTACGAGATCTGGGAGCGCGAAGGCCGCCCGCCGGGCCGAGAGCAGGAGCATTGGGACCAGGCCGTGCAGGAAATAGAGGCGGAAGGATCGGAAGCCGAGCGCGGTCCGGTGGTGCCCAATCCGACCATCGGCAGCGGGTCGGAGCCTCGAAGCTCCTGAAGCGACGTCACTTGCCGCCAAGGAGGAAAAATGCGTCGACCGACTGTTCATTCCGTCGACGCATTCGAGATGGCGTCTCGGTCAACGTCCGAGCAGCGCCCTGAGCCTGGCGAAGATATTGAAACCTTCGCCCATGGCGGCGCGCACGCGAACGGCGACCCACCCGGCTTTCATGGTCGCACCGACGTGGCAATCGCAGACGATGTTGTGCAACTGCCAGTTGGACAGTTCGAAAAAGCGCTTTGCCTCGCCATAGGTGTCGCCTTCCAGACCCTGCGCCCGCAGTATCGGATCTTCGAACGCGACGCTGATGGGGGATTGCACGCAGTAGGCGTTTTCGCGCATGTCGGGGCTCATATATTCGGTGCCCGGAAGCGCTCCGAGGCGCCGTTCAGGATGACGCTCAAGAAGACTTGCCCAGCGCTCCAGGCGTTGGTTCCGCGTCATTGTCGGGCACACCGTATCAACTTCCGCGATTGCGTGTAGTTGTTCGAGTGTATGGGACTTCATGGTCAGCTCCTGTTGATCCAGGTTCCTCCCGCTTCAAGGTGAGTCGCGAGATCACGACAGCGCGCTCGCCGTCGCCGCGCTCCGAACTCTTTGTTGTCGCTGAAGTTCCATCATTTTGAGAATTTGAAGGCCGGTGCGGCGGCAACTCGGCAAACCCCGGGGCCGTTGCGCCACCTCGGTCGGTGCTGGGTCAGCCCCTTCCAACTCCACGCTCCTGGCCCCGACCGCCTTTCGGCGCAGGAGTGTCGGTGTTCAATGCTGGAGATCGTCGGGCGGGTCCTCCAGGCTCCTGCTGGGGTGAATTTCGTTCGAGAGGGGGATATCCATCGTGCAGATCACCTCGGCATCGGTGAAGCGCAGCGAGCCAGCTCCGCCGATCTCGTAGGGCACCACCTTTTCGATCAGCTCGGATCCGAAGCCGCGTCGCGCAGGTATTGCTGCCGGACCATGCAGGTCCTCGATCCAGCGGATCTTCAGCTCCTGTCTGGCGGGCGTGCCATCCACTTTCCAGCTTACGCTGATTGATTTGTCGGCTGCCGACAGCGCGCCATATTTCATCGAGTTGGTGGCGAGTTCGTGGAAAGCCAGGCCCAAGGTCTCCGCCGCCTTTCCGGACAAGGAAATATCCGGGCCATCTATGGTGAACTGATCTTCGGTCCGGCCGCCTTGGGACGCAAGCTCGTCAAGGACAAGCATGTCAAGCTGCACGGTGGCCGAGGCCGATCGCATCAGCACATTGAGCGTGCGTGCGAGCGCATTGATGCGGCCCTCGAGGTGAAAGGCATAGTCCTCGACATTGTCGCTGTTTTCAACCGAGCGGCGAGCGATCGAACGGACAATGCTCAACGTGTTGCGAACGCGGTGCTGCAATTCGGCGGCAAATGCCTTCGTCACCTGGAGGCGGTCGCGTGTGACCTGGAGTTCGGCTTCGAGCCGGGCGATATGATCGTCACGTTCGTCCATCTGTTCATCGACATGGCTGAGCCGCATCGACGCGGAAGCATCGCGTTCTTCGGCGGACAGACCTTGCGGACGGGAGGGTGTACCCGCGACGTCCTTCTTGCGAGGTCTTTTTCCAGCCACCTGTCAGTCTTTCAACCGTTCCTCGATGATGCGCGGTGCCAGGCGCATCGTCTCGTCAACCTTTGGCTCGCGTTCACGCAAGCAGGATTGGCTTTCGTGCCGCCGCGCGCGGTTTTCAGCCGGCGGCGATGACACCGTCGAGCCGGCAGGAGCATTAATGCCGCCCCTGTCGGCGGAAATATGGAAGGCGATCGCAGCGGCCAACTCCCCAGCGATGTCATTGAGGTAGACCCCAGCAGATCGATCGTACCTGCCGAACCGCCGATCAAATCGCGCTTGGCCATCGCTCGCTACCGCTTCCGGTCACGCCGAACCGGCAGAAGCCGGCCAGGTTCCCTATGATGTTTCATTTTTGCGCTCCACTCGATGAGGCCGTGCCTGATCATGCAAAAGGCTCCCTGACGTCCAACAGATGAAGGTAATCAGGATTGAAAAAGGCCGCCGCCTCCAGTTTCGCCAGGTTCTTGATCGTTACAGTGCCGTTGTTGAACGAAATGAGGCCGTCGCGCCTGAGATCCTGAAGCGTACGGTTGATGTGCACGTTCGAAAGACCGAGCGTATCGCCCAGGGTCGCCTGGGTTACCGGTAGGGGATAGCTCTTGCCGGCCGTTTCACCAATTGCGTGAAGCCTGTGGAACAGCTCGCAAAAAAGGTGAGCCATCCGCTCATAAGCAGTCCGCTGGCCGATGTTGACGACCCATTCGCGGGTGATCGCCTCGTCGAGCAGCGTGGTCCACCAGAGCGCACGCGTAAGATTGGGATAGCTGTTGGTGAAGCCGAGGATGGCGCTCTGCGGGATCGCCGCAACCTTGGAGCGGCTGAGAGCACCGATCGAGTGGTCCATGCGCCGCAGCAGGAACACGTGAAGATCGCAAAGGTCGCCCGGCACCAAATAGGCAAGGATCTGTCGCCGACCGTCTTCGAGAATCTTGTAGCGGCAGGCAAATCCTTCGAGCAGCAGGTTGACCCCGCCTGTCCGGTCGCCCCTTTGGATGACGTCATCGCCGGCGGCGAATTCGGCGACCTTTGTTGTCGCGCTCTCGATGGCGTCGCATTCTTCCACGGACAGGACCGTGAAATTGGACAGCTTGCGGATAAGCGGGTGCCGCGCGGTCTTCGCTCTCAGGCCAACCGCCGGCTCGCTTCTCTCGTTCATCGCGTATCGTGTGCCGTCGCGGCAACGAACTCGACAATGCTGCCGAATTCCAGAGGCTTTTCAAATCGCCTGATCCCGCCGAGCTCTGCTGGAATGGCCGTCTGATCATAGCCGGTGGCGAAGGCGATCGGAACGCCTTTCGCCAACGACTCGCGGGCAATCTCGAATGTCTGCTCGCCGCGCAAGTTGATATCGAGAATCGCAAAATCGCATTGACCGCTGTTCAGCAATTCGATTGCGGGCTCGACCGTGGCGACCGGGCCGAGCACTGTCGCCCCTTGTGTGACCAGAGCCTTACGCAGGTCATCGGCGAGAAAATATTCGTCTTCCACGATCAAAACGCGAATCCCGCCCAGAAAGGCTGATTTCGCCGCTTCCCCGTCCATGGTGCAAGCACTCTCCCTTTGCGGCGGCCATCACTTGGGACACTACACCGCAACCCGCTGCACTCCCAGTTATATTTCCACCGATGCAGCGGAGGTGAACTCCAAAGCCACCGCCAGCCCCTATTCCTGAATCGACATCTTTTTCGTCTGCCGTTTTAACAATTGTGATGGCAGGTTTCGGTGTCCGTCAACACAGTGAGAAAAACGGGGAAATAAGGAGGAGGAACCGATGCCTGTGATCGATATGACCTCGAAGGAACTGATCCGGGCCATCGATCACTACATCAATTCCCGCAGAAATCTCGAATGGCCAATTTCCACGGCGCAGGCGGTGTCAGCCATCCGTTACGAACTGCCAGAATGCACTCTCTCCGACAAAGAACTGGCGGACATTGTTGCCAGCTCAGCAATTCAAAAGCATCGCAACATCGCATTTGACCTGCAGTCGTAGCCATGCTCATGCATGTCGCCCAAAACGCCTCGGTTTGGAACAAAGACATGCATGAAAACAGAAACCTGACACACGTCGCCCGCCTCGACGCGTGCCGGGGCGGGCGCTTTGGAACATGCGGTCATTGAAGGACCTGGACGATTTTCCGGGTTTCCGGGTCGACCAGAACTGTTCGATTGTCGACCACGACGTAGCGGTATTTCACATCGGGAACTTCATGAAGTTCGACCGTATCAGGCACGGTGGATCCGACATTGAGTTCCACACCGGGCAGCTGGACCGAGGCCAGCGGCTGCTTCTTCACATACTCCTTGATAACGGTTTCTTGCTCCGGCTGGATGACCACATCTTGCGCCGCGGCCGCTCCGGCCCCCGCAAGAAACAGGATGCCCACTGCCGTTCCCAGTAGATATTTTTCCACTTCTGTCTCCATCAGATGTTGCGCAGGGCGCCGAGCCGACGACGCCACCGGCATTTCGGCAGGTGCGCCCCATGCGCCGAACTTCGCAAAATGCCGGCAGTTCCATCCGCTCCGGAATATATTAGTCTGCGGTGGAACAATCGCGGGGCGGCAAAGTTTTGCCGCGAAGGGACTGCCATCCTAGGAGACCTCCCATGAGAACCACTCTGATAACCAGCATGCTAGCGCTTACCCTCGGATGTGGGGCGGCAATCGCGCAGACCCAGCAGCAGTCGGGCGAAGCGGCCCAATCGGGTGGGGCAGACACTTGCGCAGCCGGCTCGGCCGATTGCCAGAAGGGCGGCAGCACCGAGCAGCAGACGCAAGGCAAGGCCGGGATGAAGACCGACGAGCAGGCGCAAGGCAAAGCCGGAGCGAAGACCGATGAGCAGGCGCAAGGCAAGGCGGGCGTAAAGACCGACGAGCAGGCGCAAGGTAAGGCCGGCATGAAGACCGATGAGCAGGCGCAAGGCAAGGCCGGCATGAAGACCGACGAGCAGGCGCAAGGCAAGGCCGGCATGAAGACCGACGAGCAGGCGCAAGGCAAAGCCGGAGCGAAGACCGACGAGCAGGCGCAAGGCAAGGCGGGCGTGAAGACCGATCAGCAGGCGCAAGGCAAGCCCCGCATGAAGACCGACGAGCAGGCGCAGGGCAAGGCCGGTACGACTACCGGTCAGCAAGCGCAGGGCAAGGCCGGTACGACGACCGACCAGCAGGCGCAGGGCAAGGCCGGTACGACTACCGATCAGCAAGCGCAGGGCAAGGCCGGTACGACTACCGACCAGAGTTCAACCGCTTCAATCAACAATATATCCGTCGAGCAGAAGACCGAAATCACCAACGTCATCCGCGAGACGAAGGTGGAACCGGTCTCGAACCTCGACGTGGACATTTCGGTCGGCGTGAAAGTGCCGAAGCAGAAGGTGCGGCTGCATCGACTTCCGCACCGGATCGTCGAAATCGTTCCTGCCTATGAGAGCTATGAATATTTCCTCCTGGCCGATGGCAGGATTGTTATTGTCGATCCGAACTCATATGAGATCGTCGCTATCCTGAGTTAGGAACCGAGCCGACTAACAAAAGCCCGCTCTCCATCGAAAGCGGGCTTTTGCGGCGCCTTCGGGCTCGAAAAATGTCAGTCGTGCGTCCCCTATTCACTCCGCTGCCATGTCGGGTGCCCGGCTTCGTACCGGGCCTAGCGCGTCGGCGTTCTGCACCAGTGCGCGCATGTAGCCCAATGCGAAGGCCTTGCCGGCGTGCCATGGCGCGTCGCAGGCCATCTCAGGCGTGTGATCGGGTATCATGACGCCTTGATAATTCTCGTCGCGCAGAATGCGCACGATCTCGGCCATGTCGATGTCGCCGTCGTCGACGAAGGTTTCGTGATATTTCGGCACTTTGCCCCGCACATTGCGGAAATGGATATAGCCGATGCGGCCACGCCGCGCGAAACGGCGCACATGGCTATAGATCTCCTCGGTCTGCGGCATCTCCTGCAGCGAGCCGAGGCAGAGCTCCAGCCCGTTGGCGGGCGAGTCGACGATATCCATCAGCCGATCATACTTCTGCGGCCGGTTGACGAGGCGCGCCGTGCCGCGCAGCGCCTCGGCGGGTGGATCGTCCGGATGCGCAGCCATCACGACGCCGGCCTCTTCGGCCACCGGTACGATTTCGCGCAGAAAGACGCCAAGCCGTTCCCACAGTTCTTCTTGCGAGACCCTGACAGGCGCGGCGCCGGCTCGGCCCGGCCGGTAGCGCATATTCCAGACCACTCCGTCGGGCAGCGGCAGGTCGGGATCGATATTGGACAAATCGAGCCCCACGGACATGGCGTCGCCGCGCGCGAATGGCCCGCGCTGCCAGCCCCACACGCCCGCGATCGAGAAGTTGTAGCCTATGCAGGGAATGCCGGCCCGGCCGGCGTCACGCACCAGGCGCTTGAGGCCGTCGAGCTGCCTCGACCGATCGGGGCCGCCGAGCAGCACGTCGGACCAGAAGCGCGGCGACAGGTTTTCGATGCCGGCGATCTCCAGGCCGTTGTCGCGTACGGTTTTCACCAGTCCGGTGAAATCCTCGTAGCTCCACAATCCATCCGTTGAACAATCGCCCCAGCCATCCGTTTCGGTGCCGGCCGACAGCGAGGGATCGCGGCCGCGAAAATAGTTGGTCAGATGCGCAACGACATGCGTTGCGCCGGCCTGCCGGGCAAAGCGGAAATTCTCCGGCGTCAGCGAATCGCGATAGAGGCCAAGTCCGATCTTCATCCGCGTTACCCTACTTGACGCCGATGCCGGCGGTGAGGCCGCCATCGATCTTGTAGTCAGCGCCGGTGCAGAAGCCGGCTTTCGATGAACACAGGAAAGCGATGAGCTCCGCCACTTCCTCCGGCTCGCCGATGCGGCCGAGCGGATGGGCGGCGCCGAAGCGTCTGTAGGCTTCTTCGACATCGGCGTCGCTTCCATTGTCGCCACGCGCTGCCTTCTCGAGGATTGGCGTGCGGATCGAGCCCGGGCTGACCGAATTGACCCGGATGCCGGCCGCGGCATAGTCGAGCGCCAGCGAACGCGTCAGCGTGTGGATGGCGCCCTTGGTCGTGGCATAGGCGGCGACGTTCTGCTGGCAGGCGAACCCCTGCACCGAGGCGACATTGACGATGGCACCGCCGCCTCGGCGGATCATTTCGGGAATGCCGAAATGCGCGGTCAGGTAGATCGACCCGACATTGACCGTCATCGCCCGGTTCCAGGTTTCCCAGTCGGTGGTGGTCGCCGTGCCGTAGGGGTGGACCGCCGCCGAATTGACGATGATGTCGATGCCGCCGAACCTCGCGACGCCCGCTGCGACCGCGTCGCGCACCTGGTCGGAAACGGAGACATCCACCGTTTGCACCAGCGCATTCGCTCCGGCCTTGGCGAGGCTCTCCTGCATGGCGGCATTGGCCGCCCGGTCGATGCCGCAGGCGATGATCGCAGCGCCGCCTTGCGCCAGGCGACTCGCAGTGGCGAGCGCGATGCCGGTCGTGCCGGTGATCAGCGCCACCTTGTTCTCAAAATCAGACATGATGCAAATCCTTGGAAGATGCCGGACCCGGATGCACCGGGTTTGCCGCCGACATACGGGCGTTTTCGAGGTCGTCGGGAACGAAGCGCAAGCCAAAATCGAGATGCCGGCTCATCAGGTAGCAGTAGGCAATGCGGTCGCGCGCGCGCAGCGCCGCGATGATCTCGCCATGCGCGTGGCGTGTTTCGCTCAGCACCGGCCGGATGGATTTGCCGACGGTCATGATGTGCAGGATGACCGGCGACAGGAACTGATAAGTCTGCACCAGCATGCGGTTGCCGGCGAGCTTCATCAGCGCCAGATGGAAATCGAAATCGCGTTGCGCGGCTTCCTGGACATCCTTGCTGGTCTCGATCAGGCCATTGACCTCGTCCAGGGCTTCAAGTTCGGCGGCGCTGGCATTGAGGATGATGTGGTCGCCGACGCTCACTTCGATGATGCGGCGAAATCCTTGTATGTCGTGAAAGGACGTTTTCGATATGTCCATTTGCGCGGCGAAAAAATTCTGGATCGCGACATTCTGGCGATCGGCGAGCACCGCGCCGACGCGCGGCTTGGGATCGATCAGCCCATAGGTTCGGATGGTGCGCAGCGCCTCGCGTATCGTGTTGCGGCTGGCGCCGAACAGTTCGCCAAGCTCCCGTTCGGTGGGCAGCACATCGCCGATGGACATGGCGCGATTGCGGATGAGGTCGAGGATCTGCCGCACGGTCTGGTCGACGGCGGAACTGCTGATCCCGGCTTCGTCTGCCGCCTCCATCGAATCGTGGCTCGCCTGTTCCACCGCAGAACTCCTTGCTATTTGTTGGACCACCCTAGGGCTCGATCCACAGGAAATCAACTGTATGGCGAAGGAAAGGTTCTGTTGACAGGCTTGTGGTCCGACAATATGGTCGCCGCCAACCCTGAGGAGGCTTCATGGAACAGTGCTGGCGCTGGTATGGTCCCGATGATCCGGTGACGCTTGAACATGTCAGGCAGGCCGGCGCCACCGGCGTTGTCTCCGCGTTGCACCAGATCTATGACGGCCGCGCCTGGCCTGAGGCCGATGTGCTCGAGCGCAAGCGGATCATCGAGGCGGCTGGCCTGAAATGGTCGGTCGTCGAGAGTATTCCGGTGCACAATTCCTTCAAGATCGGCGCGCCCGAGCGCGAGCGCTATGCCGGCTACTACCGCGACAGCATCCGGGCGCTCGCCAAGGCCGGCATCGAGACTATCTGCTACAATTTCATGCCGGTGGTGGACTGGACCCGCACCGACCTAATGTATCGCCTGCCGACAACCGGCTATGCGCTGCGCTTCGATGCGATCGATTTCGCGGCCTACGATCTTTTCGTGCTGCAGCGCAAGAACGGTGCGGCAAGCTATACGCCGGCGCGTATCGCCGAGGCCGAGAAGCGGCTGAAGATGCTGACGCCAGAGCAGATCGACCGGATCGAGCGCAACCTCATTGCCGGCCTGCCGGCGACCGAACGCAGCTATAACAGGGACAGTTTTCGCGAAGCCCTGGCTGAGTACGATTCGATCGGGCCGAAGGAGTTGCGCGACAACCTCGCCTGGTTCCTGCGCGAGATCATTCCGGCGGCCGAAGAGGAGGGGGTGCGCATGTGCATCCATCCCGACGACCCGCCATTCTCGCTCTACGGCCTGCCGCGCGTGGTTTCGACGGCACAGGACGCGCGTTTCATCCTCAACGCCGTCGACAGTCCCGCCAATGGACTGACCTTCTGCACCGGCTCCTATGGCACGCGCGCCGACAACGACATCGTCGCCATGGTCAAGGAATTCGCCGACCGCATCCATTTCGTCCACCTGCGCAACATCACCATCGAAGAGGACGGCTCGTTCTATGAAGCCGAGCATCTCGAAGGCGGCACCGACATGGCGCACGTCATCCTGGCTCTGATGCAGGAAGAAAAGCGTCGTCGCGAGCAAGGCCGGGCCGACTGGCAAATCCCGATGCGGCCGGACCATGGGCATCTGCTTGCCGACGACATCGGCAAGAAAAAGATCAACCCCGGCTATTCGCTTATCGGACGGCTCAAGGGGTTGGCTGAACTGCGCGGCATCATGCGCGCCGTGGAGCGTTTCGATCTGGCTTGAACCCTGCATCGGCCAGTCGGGAGGATGTGTGTGCTTTTTGCGCAAATGAAAACAAGTTGCGCATATGAAAAATGGTGCTAGTGTCGATGGCGAGCCGGCTATTGCCGGTGCCGGGAGGATTTGAGTGGCATGACGAAGCTGCGCGGACTGGCGTGGGATCATAGACGATGCTGGGGTCCGCTGGACGCCAGCATCGAGTCCTATTGCGCCGCGCATCCCGGCCTGGAGATCCAATGGGACCGCCGCAGCCTCTATGAATTCGGTGAGGGCGCCCTCGGTCCGGTGCTCGGCACTTACGATCTGGTCGTGTTCGACCATCCCTTCATCGGCGATATCGCCCAGGATGAACTGATGGTCCCGTTCGACGCTTATCTGTCGGCCGAACAGATCCATTTCTTCGAACGTGACTCAGTCGGGGCGTCCTGGCGCTCCTACCAGAAGAACAGCCGTCAGTGGGCGCTGCCGATCGATGCCGCCTGCCAGGTCGCCTCCTATCGGCCGGATTTGCTGGAGCGCTACGGGCCGGTGCCCAGCACGCACCAGGACGTGCTGGAGCTTGGCCGGCGCGCGCGCAGCGACGGCAAGTGGCTCGGCCTGCCCTTCGTGCCGACCGACGCCATGTGTCTGCTTCTGACGCTTGGCCGTCCCCAGGAAGATGGCGAGCAATTCATCGCGAAGGAAATGGTCGAGCAGGCGATTGCGCAATTGCGCGAGCTTGTCGCGCTTTCGCACCCGGACTCGTCGAAATGGAATCCGATCCGCTGCTACGACCACATGATCGCGCATGACGACGTTGTCTACGTGCCGTTCGCCTTCGGCTATGTGAATTACGCCTCGAAACCCGACAGGCCCCATCTGCGCTTCGCCGACGTGCCCACCCCGCAAGCCGCCGGCGCCTTGCTCGGCGGTGCCGGCATCGGCGTCAGCGCCCAATCGAAGCACAAGCAGGCCGCGATCGACTACGCACTGTTCCTGTGCTCGCCCGAATACCAGCGCGGCGACTATGTGAAATCTGGCGGACAACCGGGTTCGCTGGCTGCCTGGAAGGATGCCGGGGTCAATGGTCTTTCCGGCGATTTCTTCGGCTCGACGCTGCGGACGATCGCATCGTCCTATCTGCGTCCGACCCATCCGGGCTTCATCGCCTTCTTCCGCGAATGCGCGCCGCATGCCGCCGCAGCCATAGCCGGTGACATGTCGGCGACCGAACTCGCAGGCCACGTCAACAGCCTCTACCGCGAAACCAGGCAAGTCCAGCCGGAACGGAGCGTCGCCTGATGGCCGCCAGCGTTGCCGAGACGCTCGACGAGGGCGAAAGCGGCCGCAACGGCTATCGCGTGCCGGCGGTGGAGAAGGCGCTCGACGTTCTGGAATTCATGGCCTCCAGCGCCGAAACGCTGACCCAGACCGAGATCGCGACCGGCCTCGGCCGCTCCATTCACGAGATCTACCGTATCCTGCTTCTGCTGGAGAAACGGGGCTATATCTTTCGCACGCAATCGGACCGTTTCCGGCTGTCGCTGAAGCTGTTCGAACTGGCGCACATGCATCCGCCGGTAAACCGGCTGGTGGAATGCGCTCTGCCGGTGATGCGCGAATTGACCGCCAATGCCGACCAGAGCTGCCATCTCGTGGTGCGCGAGGGCCAGAACGCACTGGTGGTTTTGCAGATCGATTCGCCGCTGCCGATGCGCTACTCGGTAGCACTCGGGTCGCATTTCCCGATCCTCGAAACAAGTTCGGGTGCCGTGCTGCTCGCCCATTCGAACCGGGCCGAGCGCGACCGCATCGTCGAGCGCATCGTGGCCGCCGGTGAGGGCCAGGGCACGCGGGCCGAAATCGAGGCGCGGCTGAACGAGGTCGCCAGGCTCGGCTACGAGATGCGCGCTTCCTTGGCCGTTGCGGCCTGCACCAACATCTCCATGCCTGTGCACGATCACACCGGTGCCGTCATCGCCGCGCTAACCGTGCCGCTGCTGCCGCAGAAGGCGGCGCGGTTCGACAGCGAAATCGTCTTCGAACGCACCCGCGCCGCCGCCGAGAAGATATCGGCGGCACTCGGCTGGGGCGAAGCCACCAACTCCTTACGTGCCGACCCGGAACGGCGGGACTATCCGTTCAGCGACTAACAAAAGCGATAAATCTGGGAGAAGAAAATGCTCTGGTCCAAGTCAATCCTGTTTGCGTCCGCCGCCGTGCTGGCGCTCGGCGCCGCCGCCGCGCATGCCGAGAACATGCCCAAGCGCATCGGCTACGTCACCAACTACGCCACCCATGAGTGGTATCAGAACGTCATCAAGGGCATGAAGGCTCACGGTAAGGAACTCGGCATCGAGGTCGAGGTGCAGGATGCCAATCTCGACATAGCCAAGCAGGTCGCCGCGGCCGAAGACTTCATCGCCAAGGGCGTCGACGTGCTGATCATCACCCCGGTGAACGAAGAAGGCGTGGTGCCGCTGCTGCGCCAGGCCAAGGCCGCCAACGTGCCGGTCGTGCTGGAAGGCAATCCGGTCAAGGGCATGACCACCATGGTCGCCATCTGCGACTACGACACCGGCTATTTCTCCGGCGTCGAGGCCGGCAAATACGCGAAGGAAAAGCTCGGCGGCGTTGCCAAGGTGATGAATGTCGGCCTGCCGCTGCTTTCCGCCACCGTGCTGCGCTCGCACGGCTTCATGGACGGGCTGAAGACCATCATCCCCGATGCGGTCATGGTCCACGATCTCGACGGCGGCGGCAATCCGGACCGCGCTCTCGAAGTGTCCTCCGCGGCACTGGCCAAGAACGCCGATATCAACATCATCTACGGCATCAATGATTCGTCTTCGTTGGG
Source organism: Mesorhizobium sp. B2-5-3 (assembly GCF_006441005.1). Classification (NCBI taxonomy): domain Bacteria; kingdom Pseudomonadati; phylum Pseudomonadota; class Alphaproteobacteria; order Hyphomicrobiales; family Phyllobacteriaceae; genus Mesorhizobium; species Mesorhizobium sp. B2-5-3. The sequence continues at coordinate 20,734 of NZ_VFUS01000017.1, read as the reverse complement.
TGGCCTGCAGGCCTGGAAAGCGGCGGGCAAGTCGCAGGATGGCCTGTTGACGGTCGGCACGGGCGGCGAAGGGCTTGCCTTCATCAACGCGATGCAGAACGAGCCTTCCTACCGCATCGAAGCCGCGATGTTCCCCGAGAAGGAAGGCTTTACCGCCATCGATGCCGCGGTGAAGCTTTTCAACAATGAGGAAGTGCCGGAGCACATCGTCAGCCCGACCGCGCCGATGAACGGCGACGATTGGAAGAAGTTCTATGACTATGACGGCACCACCCGCACCATCAAATGGGATGCCGTCAACGCGCTGCAGCCGCCGGCAAAGTGCATGAAGACCTCCGCCGACCTGAAGAAATAAGGCCGGCCGATATCGCCCTTCCCGTGTTGCGGGAAGGGCAGGCGGCCAGGACCTTTCGGTGGCCAAGACAAATGCCTGGTTCGACACGACAGGTTCCAGAGGGACCAGGCAAACGGCCGGGAATGGACTGAAATGAGCGAGCTTACACAGGCCTCCGCGTCGAAGCGTTTCATCGGCGGCAACCTTCTGGGCAGCAGCCAGCTCGTGCTGGGCGCAATCCTGGCCGTGCTGTGCATCGCCATCTCGATCGCGGCGCCGCAATTCTATTCGGAGGCCAACATCATCGCCATCCTGCGCCAATGCGCTCTGGTGCTGATCGTCGCCTCGGGCATGACCATGCTCATCATCACCGCCGAGGTCGACTTGTCGGTCGGCGCGTCGCTCGCCTTCGTCGGCTGCATCGGCATGGCGGTGCTCAATTCCACCCATAGTCTTACGCTCGGCATGCTGGCGGCGCTCGCCTTTGCCGGCGGGGTCGGCCTGTTCAACGGGCTGGTCGTCACCAGGCTCAGGGTGAATTCGCTGATCGCCACCATCGGCACGATGATGATGCTGCAGGGCGGCGTCTATCTCTTCACGCGCGAGGCGGTGCAGAACCACAACCAATTGGCAAACTTCACCGATCTCGGCGCCGGTTATGTCGGCCCCGTGCCGGTTCCCGTCATCCTGGCGGCGCTGATCTTCGTGGTTGCCTATGTGACGCTGCGCTTCACCACGCTCGGCCGCTACCTCTACGCGGTCGGCGCCAATGAAAAGGCGGTGCGCCTGTCAGGCATTCGCTCGGAACGGCTCAAGCTGTTGGCCTTCGTCGTCACCGGCCTGTGCGTCGGTGTTGCCGGCATGATCCTGTCGTCGCTGATGAATGCCGGCCAGCCGACCGCCGGCCGTGGCTTCGAGCTGACGGTGATTGCCGCCGTCATCCTCGGCGGCACCAGCCTGCTTGGTGGCCGCGGTTCGCTGTTCGGTACCTTGCTTGGCGTTCTGGTGCTGAAGGTGATCGACAACGGCATCATCATCCTCGGCTGGAACCAGGATTTGCAGATGGTGGTGCCGGGCATCGTCATCATCCTGGCAACCTATCTCGACATCATCCGGAACAGAGCCAATGTCCGTTGATTTCCTGCATCCTGGCGAAGGCGCGGCCATCGATACCGATGTGCCGGCGCTGGAATTGCGCGGCATCGGCAAGCGCTTTCCCGGCGTCGTGGCGCTCGACAATGTCGACTTCACCCTGGAGCCCGGCAAGATCCATGCGCTGATGGGCGAGAACGGCGCCGGCAAGTCGACGCTGATCAAGATCATGGCCGGCGTCTACGGCAAGGACGCCGGCTCCATTCGCATGCGCGGACGCGAGGTCGACATCAAGTCGCCGCGCGACAGCTTGAAGCAAGGCATCAAGGTCGTGTTCCAGGAGATCGCGCTGATCTCCGAATTCACCGTTGCCGAGAATATCTTCCTGGAAGGCTATCCGACCGGCAGGACGGGCTCCATCGACTGGAAGAAGATCCGCGCCGATTCAGCCGCGCTCTTCGACCGCATCGGCTTCAACGTCGATCCGGCGGCGCGCACCGGCTCGCTGCCGGTCAGTCAGCAGCAGATGGTCGAGATCGCCCGCGCGCTCGCTCATGAAGCCCGAGTGGTGGTGATGGACGAGCCGACATCCTCGCTGACGCCGAACGAGGTTTCGCTGCTGTTCACCGTCATCCGCCGGCTTGCCGGCCTTGGCATCGCGGTGGTCTATGTCAGCCACAAGCTCGACGAAGTGTTCGAGATCGCCGACACGGTGACGGTGCTGCGCGACGGGCGCCACATCTCGACCAAGCCGATCGGCGAGCACACCAACGACACGCTGATCCAGGACATGATCGGCCGGCGCATCGAAAATCTGTTTCCCCGCAAGCGTGGCGCACCGGCTAGCAAGGTAGCCCTGTCAGTGGACAAGCTCAGCACGGCGAAGAAGCTCAACGGCGTGTCCTTCGAGGCGCGCGCCGGCGAGGTGCTCGGCTTCTTCGGGCTGATGGGCGCCGGTCGCACCGAACTCGCCAAGGCGATCGTCGGTTACGATCCGATCACTTCGGGCACGATCACCGTCGACGGCCAGCGCCTCTCGCCGCACGATACGCGCACCGGCGTCAGGTTAGGTATCGGTCTGCTCACCGAGGATCGCAAGAGCGAAGGGCTGATGGGCGAGCTGCCTGTCTACCAGAATGCCAGCCTCGCCTCGCTTGGCGCCTTCGCCCGCATGGGCTTCGTCGATAGGGCCAGGGAACACAAAGCGGTGCAGGATTACGTCGACCGCTTCCGCATCAAGACGCCCAGCCTGTTCCAAGAGGTGAAAAACCTCTCAGGCGGTAACCAGCAGAAGGTGCTGATCTCGCGCTGGCTGATGCGTGGCCTCAAGGTCATCGTCGTCGACGAGCCGACCCGCGGCATCGATGTCGGCGCCAAGTCGGAGATATTCGCCTTGATCGACCGGCTCGCCGGCGAAGGCCTGGCGGTCATCATGATGACGTCGGAAATGCCGGAGCTACTCGGTCTTGCCGACAGGGTCGCGGTGATGTGCGAAGGCCGCCTGACCGCGATCATGCCGCGCGACGAAGCCACGCAGGAGAAGATCCTCAATGCGGCGATCGGATAAGACATGAGCGTTGTGAATACAGTCTCCGCGAAAGCCCGGCCGTCCATGCTGGCGCGGCTCTTTGCCCGGCAGGAACTGGCGCTGCTGGTCTGCCTCGTGCTGGTGCTGGCTTTCTTCTCCGTTACCGTCGAGAATTTCTTCTCCGTGCGCAACATGACCAATGTGCTCGGCCAGGCCTCGCTCGCGCTCACCGCCGGCATTGGCTGCGCCATCGTCTTCATTTCCGGCGAGGTCGATATTTCGATCGGATCGCTGCTGGCGACCATTGCACTGCCGCTGATCATCATCATGAACGACACCAATTCGCTGCTGCTCGGCGTCGGTGGCGCGCTGTTGTTCGGGCTGATCATCGGTGTCGTCAACGGCTATCTCACCGCCTATGCCGGCATCAACTCGCTGATCGTGACGCTGGGCACGATGTTCATCATGCGCGGCGGCGTCTATCTCTACACTGGTCAGCGCGCGATCCCTGACGATGCCAGCCTCGACAGCTTCATCGCGCTGTCGGATGGCCGCCTGTTCAACGTCATCCCCTATTCGGCCGTCATCGCCATCGTCCTGCTCGCCGCCTTCGCCTACATGATGCAGCACCGGCCGTTCGGACGGCAAATCTATGCCGTCGGCGGCAATCAGGAAGTGGCCCGTCTTGCAGGCTACGACGTGCGGCGGGTCAAGTTCATCTGCTTCATCATCAGCGCGCTGCTGGCGACGGTCGCCGGCATCATCCTGGCCGCGCGGGTCGGCTCGGCACAGCATACGGCGGGGCTCAATTTCGAATTCCAGGTGGTTGCCGCCACCGTGCTCGGCGGGGTCAGCCTTGCGGGGGGCATCGGCAGCCTGACCGGCATGGCGCTGGGCGTGCTGATCCTGCAATTCCTGTCCAACGGCCTGCGCGGGCTTGGCCTGCCGACCGAGTGGCAGTTGGTCATCACCGGCATGATCATCATTGCCGCGGTCGCCCTTGATGAAGCGAAACGCCGGCGTGCGAATGGAGGCTGAAGATGGCTCGTCTTGAAGCAAAAATCGCCGTCATCACTGGTGCGGCCGACGGGATCGGCCACGCGATCACGCAAGCGATGGCGCGCGAAGGGGCGCATGTCTTCCTGGGCGACATCGCCGACAGCGCTGGTGAGGATTTCGCGGCCGCACTTCGCGCCGCCGGCCACCGCGCCGACTATCTGCATTGCGACGTTTCGCAGGAGGCCGACATTTCAGGCCTCATCGACAGTGCCGTCAAAAAGACGGGACGCCTCGACATCCTCGTCAACAACGCGGCCATTGCCATTGGCGGCATGCCGGTGCACGAGATGACCGACGAGCAGTGGCACCGGCTGATAGCAGTCAACCTGACCAGCGTGTTTCGCGGCTGTAAATACGCGCTGCCGCACATGATCGCGCAGAAATCGGGCTCGATCATCAACATGGCCTCCGCGCAAGGCCACATCGGGCTTGATGGCTGGACCGCCTATGCCGGTGCCAAGGGCGCGGTCATGGCGATGACACGCCAGATGGCGGTTGAATTCGGGCCGCTGAACATCCGCGTCAATTCGATCTCGCCGGGCACCATCAACACGCCGATGAACGACAAACTCATCAAGGAGATCGGCGGCAATCTTGCCAAGGCCTGGGTCAAGATGCATCCGCTCGGCCGTATCGGCGAGCCTTCGGAAGTGGCCGAGGCCGCCGTCTATCTTGCCTCCGATGCCGCCGGCTTCACCACCGGCACCGACCTGCGCGTCGATGGCGGGCTGACGGCGGCGCCGCGCTACGTTCCCGAACTGCTTTGAAAATTTTGAAACGAGACATGACATGAACAAGGCCCTCGAAGGCGTCCGCATCCTCGATTTCAGCCATCTGCTGCAGGGGCCGTTCGCTACCCAGCTGCTCGGCGACATGGGCGCCGATGTCATCAAGATCGAGCGCGCCGGCGCCGGCGACATGTTCCGTGGCATGACCTTCTTCGCCAAATGGGTCGGCGGCTCGGAGAGCCCGAACTTCCTCGCCTGGAACCGCAACAAGCGTTCGATCGCGCTCAACCTGAAGAGCCGCAAGGTGCATGCCATCATCATGGAAATGGCGAAAAGCGCCGACGTGGTGGTGCAGAACTTCCGCCCAGGCGTGCTGGCCAAGCTCGGCTATGGTTATGAGGATTTCAAGACCGTCAATCCGCGCATCATCTATTGCTCGGGCTCGGGCTATGGCGAGGAAGGGCCTTATGTCGAGCGCCCCGGCCAGGACATGCTGATCCAGGGGCTCGCAGGGCTGATCGCCAACACCGGCCGCGGCGATCAAGCCCCGGTTCCCGCCGGCGCCGGCCTCGCCGACCAGATCGGCGCCATGAACATGGTCTACGGCATCCTGTCGGCGCTCTATTATCGCGAGAAGACCGGCAAGGGCCAGAAGATCGAGGTCAACCTGCTGGCCGGCCTTTTGGCGCACCTCAACCAGGAATATGTCGCGGTGCTCAACCTTGGTGAGGACTTCGTGCGGCCGAATTCCGGGATCGGCCATCCCGGCATGCAGGCGCCGTTTGGCATCTACGAGACCAGCGACGGCGGCTACGTGTCGATCGCCATGAGCCCGTTCAAGACGCTCTACGAGGTGCTGGAGGCGCCGCAGCTTGCCGTCTACGACGATCTCAAGACTTTGTTCGACAAGCGCGATGAAGTCTTCGAGAAGGTGAATGCCGAGACCAGGAAATTCGCCACGCAGGATTTGTTGGCGCGGCTGCTGGCAGCCGACATCTGGTGCGCCGAGGTGAAGGATATCCGCCGCGCCGCTGAGGACCCGCAGGTCAAGCACATGGGCATGATCACCAGCTACGACCATCCGCGCGGCGGCAAGGTGCAGGTGGTCGCCCCGGCGGTCAAGATGAGCGAGACGCCCGCGACCATAGAACGGCCGGCGCCGCTGGTCGGCCAGCACGGCCGCGAGATCCTGGCCGAGTTCGGCCTCTCCGAGGACGAGATCGCCGCATTGGAGGCGTCCGGTGACATGACCGTGGACGCCGCCTGACGATGCGCGCCTACCAGACACTCACGGTCGAAACCGCGGGCCGCGTCGCGATCGTCACCTTCCGCCGCGCCGATCAGCTCAACGCCATGAACCGGCTGATGCAAGGCGAGATCACTGAAACCTTCGAGTCGCTATCCGGCGATGCAAGCATCGGGGCGATCGTGGTGACAGGGGAAGGGCGCGGCTTCATGGCCGGCGCCGACATCAAGGAATACGCCGCCCAGACCGGACCGGAATTCGACATTTTCCAAGCTGCCGGCATGCGCATGTACGCGGCCATCGAGAACAACCGCAAACCGGTGATCGCGGCGGTCAACGGCTTCGCGCTGGGCGGCGGCATGGAGCTGGTGCTGTGCTGCGACCTCGTCATCGCCAACCAATTCGCCAAGCTCGGCCTGCCGGAAATCAAGCTCGGGCTGATCCCCGGCGGCGGCGGCACGCAACGCAGCGTGGCCAAGCTCGGCCGCAACCGCGCCAATTTCCTGCTGATGACCGGCGCCATCGTCCCGGCCTCGGAATTCGTCGCTGCCGGTCTGGTCAACGAGATCGTCGAGGTCGACCGGCTGATGCCGCGCGCGCTGGAACTGGCCGAAATGATCGCCGCCGAGCCTGCTGCCGCAATCGAGGGACTGAAGGCGCTGACGGCGCATGCCGTGTCCGGCGATCTGGACGATGGGCTCACCATGGAGCGCGACATATTGGGTGAGCTCTATCGCAGCGAGATCGGCCAGCAGCGCGTCAAGGAGTTCGCCGAGCGGAGCACGACAAAGGCAAAGAAGGGCGGGCCGTGAACGCGGGCGACGATTATCGCGGATTGGGCTGGGCGCATGGCGCGCTGACTGTCCAGCGGCTTGGCGCGATGCTGGCGCCGGTTACGTTCATTCTGGAGGACGGTCGGCAGGTTTCGCCGATGCACATTGCGCCGTGGTCGAACGAGCCGCAGGCGCAAGCGCTGCCAGGCATCCTGCGCAGGTTGCGCGGCGAATGGCCCTGCGTGCCCTTCGGCTATTCGGTGCCGGCCGATGGATGGCCCGAGGACTGGGCTCGGGTGATGGGCTCGCCGGAGGAGGGCGAGGAAGCCCATGGCCATAGCTCCAACCATGACTGGCAATGGCGCGAGAGCGCCAAAGGATCGTTGTCACTGACACTCGCCTATCCAGCCGGAAGCCCGGTCGGGCGTGTCGAGCGGACGGTGACGCCCGACTCGTCGATGCCAGCCGTCGACGTTGAATTCAAGATCGTCGTTCGCCATGCCTGCCGATTGCCGATCGGCTTGCATCCGGTGTTCCGGCTGCCAGCGGAGATCGGCGCCGCCGCGCTGGAACTTGGTTCCTTCGATCACGGTCGCACCTATCCACACGATGTCGAAACTGGCGCTGAACTGTTCGTCCGGAACGCGTCCTTCACTGACTTGTCGAGCGTACCGGCCCGCGCGGGTGGCATGGCTGATGCTTCGCGACCGCCGCTGGTGCCCGACACGGAGGAATTGTTGCAGATCGAGGGCCTTGATGGCACGGTGGCGCTCGCCAATCATGCGGACGGGTACCGCGTGAAACTTTCCTGGCAGAAGGAGCATTTCCCGAGCCTTTTGCTCTGGTACTCCAATCGTGGCCGCAAAGCAGCACCCTGGAACGGGCGCCATGTCGCCATCGGCATCGAGCCGATCTGCTCGCCCTTCGGGCTCGGCCCGGCGACAGCGTTGGCCGACAATCCGATCGCGCAATCCGGCATTGCGACGGCGCAGGAATTCTCGCCTGAAAAACAGTTCGTGACCCGCTATCGCATCGAGGCATCCGCGCTATGACGAACCGTGCCGCAATGTCCCTGGTCAAGCCGAACCGGCCGCGCTTCACGGATGTCGAAGGACTGGCCGCGATGGTCGGCCATGGCGAATCGTTTGGTGTCGGCGGCCACCATTTCGCCCGGCTGCCGATCGCATTGCTGCGTGCGATAGCCCGGTCGGGCGTCAAGGATCTGCATTACATCTGCTGGGCCGGCGGCTTGCCCCTCGAACTGCTGCTCGAAGCGCATGCCGTGGCTGAGATCGACCTCTGTTTCTCCAGCCTCGACATTTTCGGCTTGCCGCCAAAATTCCGCGCAGCCGCCGAAAGCGGCGCGATACCGGTTCGCGATTGGACGGCGCTGGCCATGATCCAGGCGCTGCGGGCGGCGCAGCAGAACCTGCCCTCGATGCCGTTCCAGCTTCCGCTGGGATCGGGCATGCTGGCGCGCGTGCCGGGTGCGAGCGCCAGACCTGATCCGATTGCCGGTACCGAAAACGGATTCGTCCCGCCGCTGCGGCTCGACACATTCGTCGTCCATGCCCAGCGCGCCGATGAAAGCGGCAATGTGCAGATCATCGGGCCCCGCGCGCTGGACTTCGCCATGGCGGGTGCGGCGCGCAAGGTGCTGGTCACGGTCGAGGAAATCGTGCCGGGCGGGACGCTGCGCCAGGACGGCCGCCAGAGCGTGCTGACCCGCAACCAGGTTTCGGCGATTGCGCTGGCGCCGGCCGGCGCCTATCCGGCCTCGTGCCTGCCGTTTTACGTCACGGATTATCAGCGATTGTCGGAGGCGTTCGCCGACCGGCAAACGCCTTTGGCGGACAATCTGCGCCCGCCTTCCGAGGGCGTGCCGAAGCCGTTGCAAACAGCCGCGAAGGTTCGAGCTGACACAGTGCTTGCCATGCCGGCGCTTGCGCGCGCCGAAGAGAAAGCATCCGTTGACGAGATCATCGCCGCCCGCATCGCCGCCGAACTCACCAATGAGAGCTTCGCCAGCGCGGGTGCGGTCTCGCCGCTGGCCAACGTCGCCTACCGGCTGGCCAAGGCAACGCACGCGCCGGACATGATCATCGCGACGACGAGCTGCGGCCATCTCGACATCGCGCCAAGCCCGATGATCCTCTCGCTGATCGAAAGCCTCGATTGCGAAACGGCTGTCGCGCATGCCGGCGGCGACGACACCTACTCGACCTATTACCAGGCCGGCGCGGTGACGCACGAGATCGTCGGCGCGGCACAGGTCGACCGGCGCGGCCGCGTCAACACGATCGCACTGCGCAAACCAAGCGGCGGCCTCATCCGGTTGCCGGGGCAAGGCGGCATGGCCGATGTCGCCAACATGCACCGCGATTACCTGCTCTACATCCCCCGCCACTCGATCCAGTCGCTGGTGAATGAGGTCGAAATCGTCAGCTCGGCTCGCGGGCTGCTGACGGCGGCCGAACGCGAGCCGATGGGCTATCGCACCGGCAGGGCGCTGGTCTTCACCGATCTCTGCGTCTTCCGGCTCGACGAGACTTCGAGGGAATTGATCGTCATCGAAACCATGCCGGGCGTCACGCAGCAGCAGATCCGTGACGCCACCGGATTTGCGGTGTCGTTCGACGCCTGTTGCCGCGAGGTCTCGCTGCCTTCCGACAGCACGCTCGCCATCTTGCGAAACCGCATCGACCCGCTCGGTCTGCGCCGTCTGGAATTCGTCAGCGCCAAGGAGCGCGGCGCGCTGATCGCCGAGATTCTTGAAGCCGACCGCGCGATGGTCGGACGCTGCATCACCGCGCAGACGGCGCTTGTCGAAAGCTGAGATCCCATGGCCAAGCCGTTGCTCGACATGTCAGCCGCGCGCGTTTTCTTCGACGGCATCTTCACCAGCCCGCGCGTCGCGCATCCGGAGGGCGTGGCCGTTCACCGCGATGGCTCGATCTGGTGTGGCACCGAAACCGGCGACCTGCTGCGGCTGGCCGCCGATGGCGGCTCGGTCGGGCGCATGGGCGGCACCGACGGTTTTCTGCTCGGCATCGCTTTCGACAGCGCGGGAAACTGCTTTGCCTGCGACCTCAGGCATGCCGCGATTTTCCGCTGGGATGCCGCGACAGCGCGCATGGAGCGCTTCGCGTCGGCCGGCATTCGCGTGCCGAATTACCCGATCGTCGACGAGGCGAGGGGTTGGCTCTTCGTTTCGGACAGCGTTGGCCAGGACAATCGCTCGGGCATCTTCCGCTACGATCTCAAGACGGGCGAGGGCGGCCTGTGGTGCCGGGAGGCGATGTCGTTCGCCAACGGCATGGCGATGGCGCCGGACGGCAACGGCCTCTATGTCGTGGAAAGCGACGCACCCTGCATCAGCTATGTGCCGATCCTTGCTGACGGATCGGCGGGGGCTCGTGAGATCGTCGTCGAGGGCGTGCACAATGTTCCGGACGGAGTGGCCTTTGCGCCTGACGGCTCATTGTTCATCTCATGTTATGAGCCCAGCCGTATTTATCGCTGGCAAAAGGACAAAGGTCTCGAAGTGCTGATCGAGGATCCCGCCGCAACCACGCTGGCGCACCCCACCAACATCGCCTTCAAGGGCGACAAGCTCTATACCGCCAATCTGGGTCGCTGGCATATTACCGAGATCGACTTGAGCCTTCTCCAGCAAGGGAAGTAGCATTTCGCAGAAGGTCAACTCGTCGGGCGAAAGGGTTTTGCCAGCGAGGCCGGGAAGTGCAGGGCCAGCATCTGGCGGTTTCGTGAGATCAGCACCAGAACGATGATGGTGGCGAGATAAGGCAGGGCCGAGAGCAGTTCGGATGGCACGTCCAGCCCCAGCGCCTGACCTTGCAACTGAAGGATCGTCATCCCGCCGAACAGCCACGCGCCAAGCAGGATGCGCAGCGGCCGCCAGGTGGCGAAGACCACCAGCGCAAGCGCGATCCAACCCTTGCCGGCAGTCATGTTCTCGACCCAGAGCGGCGTGTAGGCGACCGACAAATAGGCGCCTGCCAGGCCTGCCATCAGCCCGCCGAACAGCACGGCCATGTAGCGGATCCTGATCACGGGATAGCCGATCGCATGCGACGTCTGCGGCGACTCGCCGATCGTGCGCAGCACCAGGCCAGCTTTCGTGCGGTAGAGAAACCAACTGATGGCGACGAACATCAGCAGGGCCAGATAGACCATCGGATCGAAGCGGAACAGTAGCGGACCGATCAGCGGCAGATCGGACAGAACGGGGATGTCGAGGCGGCGCAGTGCCTCGATCGGCTCGCTGCCGAAGCCGCGCCCGAGGAAGGCGGAGACGCCCGAACCGAAGATCGCCAGCGCCAGGCCGGCTGCATATTGGTTGGTCAGGAACGTCAGCGCCAGAACGCCGAACAGCAGCGAGGCGGCCGCACCCGCCAACGCGCCGGCCAGGATCGCCACAGGCATCGGATAGCCCGCGGTGACGGCCCAGAATGCCAATGCGGCGCCCATCAGCATCATGCCTTCGATGCCGAGATTGAGGACACCCGACTTCTCCACCACGAGCTCGCCGAGCGCGGCGAATATCAGCGGTGTGGCGGCAATGACGGTGCCGGTGAAGATGGCGATGAACAGATCCATCAGGCTGTCTCCCGCACGATCCGAAATCCGCTCATCGTGCCGTCTCCAGCGCATGCGTGTCCCGGACGGGTCGCACCAGTCGAACGCGATAGAAGATGAAGAAGTCGGCGGCGAGCAGGAAGAACAACAGGATGCCCTGGAAGATCCGCGTCAGGGCCGAAGGCAGTCCGAGCGTCATCTGCACACCTTCGCCGCCGAGGAAAAGCAGCGACATCAACAGCCCGCCAAGCACGATGCCGAACGCGTTCAGCCGTCCGACGAAGGCAACGATGATGGCCGCGAAGCCGTAGCCTGGCGAAATCTGAGGCGAGAGCTGCCCGAGCGGCCCGGCGGCTTCCGCCATGCCGGCAATGCCGGCCGCGGCACCTCCCGCCAGCAGTCCGATCCAGACCGCAGCCGATTCGCGAAAGCCGGCATAGCGGGCGGCAAGCGGTGCAGCCCCGCTCACCGACATCTTGTAGCCGAGAAAGCTGCGGTCGGTGAACAGCCACATCAGGAGCACGGCGACGACCGTGATGAAGATCGACGGGTTGAGCCGATAGGCGGGGTCAAAGGATTCGAACAGGGCCGCCGTCGGCAGAAGTGCCGTCTGCGGATAGTTGAAGCCGGCCGGATCGCGCCACGGTCCGTGCACGAGATAGGACAGGAACAGCGTCGCGATATAGGTCATCATCAGCGTGACCAGGATCTCGTTGGTGTTCATGCGGGCGCGCAGAAAGGCGGGGATTGCCGCCCAGGCCATGCCGGCGCCCATGCCTGCGATGAACATCAGCGGCAACAGCAGCACGCTTTCGGGGTTCGGCCAGAAAAGCCCCACGCCGCTGGCCGCGATTGCCCCCATGGTGAACTGGCCCTCGGCGCCGATATTCCAGACATTGGCGCGGAAGCCGACCGCCAGCCCGCAAGCGATGAGGATCAGCGGCGAGGCCTTGAGCAGCCATTCGGACAGGCCGTTCATGGAAGAGAGCGGCTCGATGAAGAAGGCATGGAGGGTCGCCAGCGGATCATGTCCGAGGGAGGCGAAGAAAATCGATCCGACGATGACGGTCAACAGGGTCGCCAGTGCGGGCGCGGCGACGCGCATCAGCGAGGAGGGCTCCGGCCTTTGTTCAATCCTGAAGCGCATTGTTGCCACCCCCATTTGCCAATGCGCCGTCGCTCATGCCGCGGCCCGTCATCAGAAGTCCGATCTCCTCGCGATCGGTCGTCTTGCGCGCCAGCGGTGGGGAAACCTTCCCTTGGCAAATGACCAGCAGCCGGTCGCAGATCTCGAACAACTCGTCGAGTTCCTCGGAGACGACGAGCACCGCCGCGCCGGCGCGGCTGAGATCGACGATGGTCTGCCGGATGAAGGCGCTCGCGCCGACATCGACCCCCCAGGTCGGCTGAGACACCAGGAGGAGCTTCGGCTGGAGCGCGATCTCACGCCCGACGATGAATTTCTGCAGATTGCCGCCGGACAGGCTTTGCGCGGTCGCCTCCGGCCCGTTGGCCTTGACCTTGAACCTATCGATTATGCCGGCGGCGAACGCCTTGGCCCGGCGCCGGTCGACCAGCCCGTTGCGCACCGTGCCGAAGCGGTGCGCGGTCAGCACCGCATTCTCCCACAGCGTGTGCGAGGGCACGGCGCCGCGCCCGAGCCGCTCTTCGGGAACGAAGGCGACGCCGAGCTTGCGGCGCTCGTGCGGGCGAAGGCGGGCTGCGCCGGTTCCGCAAATCCGGATGGCGTCGCTGCGCTCATGCGTGCGCTCGCCGCTGAGCAAGGCGATCAGCTCGGCCTGGCCATTGCCGGAAACCCCGGCCAGGCCGACAATCTCGCCGCCATGCACCTTGAAAGAAATGTCCTTCAGGTCGACGCCGAAATGATCCCGGGACTTCACCGTAAGTCTGTTGACCTCGAGCACCGGTCTGTCGCTTGGCGTCGGCGGGCCGACATGCATTTCAGGCAGCTTCGAACCCACCATCATGCGGGCAAGCTCCAGCGACGTCGTCTCCTTCGGACGCGCGGTACCGGTGACCTTGCCGTTGCGCAGCACGGTGGCGGTGTCGCAGAGCTCCTGGACCTCGTCGAGCTTGTGGCTGATATAGACGATGCTGCAGCCCTCGGCGGCAAGTTGGCGGAGCGTCTCGAACAGCTTCACCACCGCCTGCGGCGTCAGTACCGAGGTCGGCTCGTCGAGGATCAGCAGTTTCGGCCCCTGCAGCAGGCAGCGCACGATCTCGACGCGCTGGCGCTCGCCGACCGACAGGTCGTGCACCTGGCGATGCGGGTCGATGGGCATGCCGTAGCGGCGCGACAGATCGCGGATCTTGTCGGCGAGCGAAGGCAGGTCGTATGCGCTGCTTGCCGAGAGCGCTATGTTCTCGACCACCGAAACGGATTCGAACAGCGCGAAATGCTGATAGACCATTTCGATGCCGAGTGCGCGCGACATCGCCGGGGTGTGCGTGGCGATCGGATTGCCGTCGCAAAAGATCTCGCCGGAATCGGCTTGCGTCGCCCCATAGATGATTTTCATCAGGGTGGATTTGCCGGCGCCGTTTTCGCCCAGCACGGCATGGATCTCGCCGGGTTGAATCGACAGCGACACATCGTCATTGGCGACGACGCCGGGATAGCGCTTGCAGATGTTGCGCAGTTCTAGTCGCGGATGCATGGCGGGTCCTGCCGTGGCGTGAAGCGAGGTTGGACGGGAACCAGGCAAGGAGACGCCGAAGGTATGGACTTGGGCGTCTCCCGGCACTTTTACGGTGATCAGCTCAGCCTGCCGATCATCCCCTTCACGAACCAGTTCATGCCGCGAATGTCGTCATCGGCCAGAACCGAACCGGCGGCAACCTTGACGTTGCCGTCCTGATCCTTCAGCTCCCCGGCGTAGGGATGAAGCTTGCCGCTGCCGATGTCGGCCTCGAGCTGCTTGAGCTTGGCGCGCGCATCGGCGGGGATACCCTCATTGTAGGGGGCCATTTTCACCACCCCGGCCGCCAATCCGTCCCAGCGGACTTCCGGCTTCCAGGTACCGGCGGCCACGGCCTTGGCTGCGCCGACATAGTCGCTGGTCCAATCGAGAACGAAAGAGGTCAGCTGCTTGCCCGAGGCGAATTTCGACATGTCGCTGGCATAGCCGATCGACCAGGCGCCACCTTCGCCGGCGACCTGTACGCCGGTCGCGGTGTCCGTCATCGAGCAGACCACGTCGCAGCCTTGAGAGATCAGCGTCTTGGCCGCCTCCTTCTCCTTGCCCGGGTCGAACCAGGAATTCAGGAAGATGGTGTTGCAGGTCGCGTTTGGATTGACGCTCTGCGCGCCAAGCAGCAGCGCATTTGCCGGACCGACGATGTCGGGGATCGGAAAGCCGCCGATGAAACCGATCTTGCCCGATTTGGACATGTAGCCGCCCGCCGCGCCGGCGACGAAGGTGCCTTCGTAATATTTCGCTTCGAAGGTTCCCAGATTGGCTAGGTGGACGATGCCTGAGCAGTGTTCGAACGCCACCTTGGGAAAGCGCGGCGCCACCTTCTGCATCGGCGTTCCATGCGAAAAGCTTGTGCCGAAGATCAGCCTGTTGCCGGCGCTGGCCAGTTCGCGGAAGACACGCTCGGCGTCCTGCGGCATGAAGATGTTGTCGACGACGGTGAGCTCGACCTTGTCGCCGAATTCGGCCTTGATGGCCTCGACGCCGAGGCTGTGCTGCTTGGTCCAGCCGATCTCGGCGACCGGCGAGACGTAGACGGCACCGATCTTCAGCACCTCCTGCGCCTGTGCGATGGTGCTCAGCGCTCCCGCGCCAAGAGCCGCGCCGGCCGCGCCGCTGTGTTTCAGGAATTCACGTCTCGTCAGTTTCTTCATGATGGTAGCCCTCTGTTGGTCTTTTTTGTTGATGCCCGGCTTGTCGGTGCTCGGTCTGTTCTGGGGATATGGAGGTGGAGATGCGTTGCCGCGTCGCCGCCGCCGGATGCATTCGACAATCTTCGCAGCGGCACAGTCGCGCCGTCGGCCTTGCCGTCGAGATAGGGCGCTAGCGCTTCGGCAGGCGTCATCTCTGGAAACACTGCGCGATCCATGATGTAGCCGCGCACCACCGCGCGGTGGTGGGTGTCGATCAGGTCCATGGCCGGTTTCAGCCGGCCCTTCTCCAGCAGGTCGACGACCCGCGAGTGGTCGTCCAGCAGATTGCAATAGTCGAAATCGGCTGAAATGAGGGAGCGCAGCAGCGTCGTGCGGCGCACCAGCTGCGCGTGGATTTCCTGCATGACCTTGTTGCGGCTGAGGCGTACGAACACGGTATGGAACTCTTGGCCCAGCACGTCGGCCAGCGCATCGTTGCCGGCGGCAACAGCTTGGCGCTGGCGCTCGACATGCTGGCGCAGTTCGGCCCAGCCGGCCGGCCCAAGGCGATCGCTGAGCTGTGCTGCGACGCCCTGTTCGACGAGCGTCAACGCGTCGTAGATCTCCATCGCCTCCTGCATGCTCGGCTTGGCGACGAAGGCACCGCGGTTGCGTTCGATCTGGGCCAGCCCGTCATCGGCGAGCCGGATCAGGGCCTGGCGCACCACGATGCGGCTCACGTTGAATATTTCGGAGAGTTCGCGTTCGCCGAGCTTGCAGCCGGGCACGAGGCGATGGTCGATGATGGCGCGGGTCAGCGTATCCGCGATGGTCTGGGAACGGCTGCTCAAGGCATGGTTCTCCGCCATTTCGACGACATGATCAGCGGGCTTTCGTGATGGCGACATGCCTCGTCAGGACATGACATATCCCAGGTTCAGCTTTCTCATATCGGAATTCAATCATCATAATCTGTCAACACAAAAAAGGATTTTGGACGACAAAAAAATGTTGATTGGTATCCAATCTTGTGGTTTCGTCGTCCCGAAACGTCGGGCTAGGTTCATGGTGAAGGGCTAGCCGAGTTGGGAGGGAAGCCGATGGCAACCCGTTGCGTTGACCGCGAGCTTTTGAACGACTGGCACATCGTCGCGGATCAGGAATCGCTAAGCCAGGATACGCGGTTTGCCACATGCCTGCTTGGGGTCGCTCTCTCCGTTCACAAGTGTTCAAACAAGATTGAAGTCGTTCGCAGCGATACGGGCGCCACGCTGAAAAGCGCCCAGCGTTATGGCTTCATCTGGACCTGCCTGGACAAGCCCTGGCGCGACATCATCTATATCCCTGAGGCCAATGAGGCAGACCGGCATCTGGTCAGCGGCGGTTCGATCGCGGTCAAGGTGTCGGGCCTCCGCGCGGTCGAGAATTTTCTCGATATGGGGCATTTCCCCTTCATTCATACCGGCTGGCTCGGCGAGGAGCCGCATACCGAGGTCGCGCCCTACAAGGTTGAGATCACAGCGCAGGACGAGGTGCTGGCGACCGAATGCAAATTCTATCAGCCGGTGGCTTCGCCGACCGCCAAGGAAGGCTTTGTCGTCGACTACATCTACAGGGTGATTCGGCCCTACACGGTGGCTCTCTACAAGAGCAACCCGATCCAGAAGGACCGGCTCGACGTCATTACCCTGTTCGTGCAGCCGGTGGACGAGGAAAACTGCATCGCGCATCCTTACCTCTGCTATCTTAAGGAAGGCATGGAGGCGGCAACGGTGCGCAGCTTCATGCAATTGATCTTCGCCCAGGACAAACCGATCCTGGAGAACCAGGTACCCAAGCGCCTGCCGCTCGATCCGCGTGCCGAGACCCCGATCCGTGCCGATGCCGTGTCGGTTTCCTACCGGCGCTGGTTGCGTGATCGGGCCGTCACCTATGGCGCGATACCGGCACAAGCCTGATGACGTCTGGGGGCATCCAAAGGATAAAACGATGACAAAATGCTCGGATCCCGTGATCCTCAATCTCTGGCATCCCGTAGGGGCGATCGCCGAGACCGTTCCCGGCGGTGTCCAGGACACCATTCTGCTCGAGGAGCGGCTCAGCTTCGCGGTCGACGTGGATGGTGAGCCCGTCGTCTGGCGCTCACGTCCCGATGTACAAGGAGTTGATCGTATTCCAGCCGCCGACAGGCTGCCGGCAAGAAGCGCCTACGGCTATGTCTGGACTTCGCTCGGCTCGCCACCGGCCGAGCTGTTTCCGATCCCGGAATATGAAGAGCCGGACCGCCGCAAGCTCAACGCGGCCACGTTTGGCGTCAACGTCTCGGCACCGCGCGCCATCGAGAACTTTCTCGACATGGGTCACTTTCCCTATGTGCATACCGACATATTGGGCGTCGAGCCGCACACTGAGGTCAAGGAATACGACGTCGAGATCTCGGTAGATCGTGACGAGATCCTGGCCACGCGCTGCCGCTTCTTCCAGCCGATGGCTTCGACCGCTTCCGGTGGCGGCGCCGACGTGGACTATGTCTATCGCGTGCCGCATCCCTATTGCTCCGTGCTCTACAAATCGAGCCCGGTCGACGAGGCACGGCGCGACGTCATCGCCATCTTCCTGCAGCCGGTCGACCAGGAGCACGTGCGCGCCCACATGCTGCTTTGCGTGCTCGACGAAGACAACGAAGACAAGGTGATCAAGCGCTTTCAGCAGACGATCTTCGGCCAGGACAAGCCGATCCTGGAAAACCAGGTGCCCAAACGCCTGCCGCTCGATCCGCGCGCCGAAACGCCCATCCGGGCCGACAAGTCGGCCATCGCCTACCGGCGCTGGCTCAGTCAGAAGGGCGTGACCTACGGTGTCATTCCGGTTGCGGCCTGACGAGATTCTTGGAGACGATTGATGTTGGAAGAAGCCAGAAGCCAGTGGCATCCGATCGCCGCTTCCCATGATTTGCCGTACCGCCACGTTTTCCATGGTCAATTGCTCGGCCGGGAATTCGCCGTCTGGCGTGCCGATGACGGCTACGTCAACATCTGGGAAAACCGCTGCCTGCATCGCGGCGTCAGGCTGTCGATAGGCATCAATGACGGGCGCGAGCTGAAGTGCCAATATCACGGCTGGCGTTATTCGAACCGCACCGCCGGCTGCACCTACATTCCCGCGCATCCTGCCGACGCACCGGCCCGCACCATCACCAACCGCACCTTCCCCGGGGTCGAGCGCTACGGCTTGGTCTGGTCCTCCGAGGAGCCTCGCGGCGAGGTGCCGGATGTTGCCGCGCTGACCGAAGGCAAGCTGCTCGCCTTGCGCGGCATCGCGGTCAACGCGCCGGCCGACAAGGTCGTCGAAAGGCTGAAGGCCTATCGCTTTCAGCCCAACGCAGCGATCGAAGGCGAGGGCGCGGAAACCATCATCGAGGCCGCGCGGGATTTTGCCGTGGCGCTGCACTCGCGCGATGGTGGTGCCGAGACGCGCGGCGTGTTCTTCGTGCAGCCGGTTGATTCAAACCGTTCGGTGATCCGTGGCGTGCTCGATCAGGAGGCCGAAGGGGCCACCCGCATCGCCATCCTGCGCCACCACAATGAGCGGCTTTCCAAGCTGCGCGACGAGGTCGAGCGCGACGTCGCGAACGCACCGGCGCCCGCGCCGATCGAGCCGATCTACGAAAGGGTGTCGGCCGAACTCGCCGAAATGCCCGAGGTGACCGCGCATGGCCGCAAGGCGGCGCTGCGCGTCAGCGTGGCCAGGAAATGGCAGGCGGCCGACGGCGTTGCCGGTTTCGAGCTCCGCCCGATCAAGGGCATCCTGCCGACGTTCCAGCCTGGGGCCCATATCGACGTCCATATGCCCAATGGCGAGATCAGGCAGTATTCGATCACCAACGGCCCTGGTGAAACCGACAGCTTCATCATCGGCGTCAAGCTGGAGCGGGATTCGAAGGGCGGCTCCAAATGCATGCATGAGACAGTCCGCGAGGGCGACGTGCTGGCGATCTCCGAGCCGCGCAACAATTTCCCGCTGCGCCGTGACGCGATCAAGACGCTGTTCGTCGCCGGCGGCATCGGCATCACGCCGCTGCTCGCAATGGCGCAGGCGCTGAAGAACCAGGAGCTGGCGCACGAGCTGCACTATTTTGCGCAAGGGCAGGAACACCTC
Source organism: Mesorhizobium sp. B2-5-3 (assembly GCF_006441005.1). Lineage (NCBI taxonomy): Bacteria > Pseudomonadati > Pseudomonadota > Alphaproteobacteria > Hyphomicrobiales > Phyllobacteriaceae > Mesorhizobium > Mesorhizobium sp. B2-5-3. The sequence goes on along the minus strand of NZ_VFUS01000017.1, from coordinate 1,367 downwards.
GCTTTCGCCGATCGGCTGAAGCATCTCGGCGATGCGCTGAAGCCGCATCTCGGGCTGTCGCCGGACGCGACCGGCGCCGAGCTTCGAGGGATTCTCGCCGGTTACCGGGACGGCATGCATCTCTATATCTGCGGTCCCGGACCGATGCTGGAAGCCGCGCGCAAGATCGCCGCCGAGCAAGGCTGGCCGGATACCGCCATCCATTTCGAATATTTCAAGAACACCAACAAGATCGACGACAGTTCGAGCTTCGAAGTAGCGCTGGCGCGCTCCTGCGTAACGCTGCAAGTGCCGGGCGGCAAGACGATCATGCAGGTCATGCGCGAGAATGGCATCGATGTTCCGTCGTCCTGCGAGCAGGGCGCATGCGGCACCTGCGTCGCCACCGTGATCGAAGGCGAGCCGGACCATCAGGACGTCTACCTCAACGATGCCGAGCGCAAGGCCGGAACCAGGATCATGACCTGCGTCTCGCGCGCCAAATCGGCACGCCTCGTGCTCGACGTTTAGGAACTCCCGATGATCACGCTTTACGATTACGAACTTTCGGGCAATTGTTACAAGCTGCGGCTGCTGATGAGTTTTCTCGGCATCGACTACAAGACAGTGCCGGTCGACTTCTACCCCGGCCGCGAACACAAGTCGGAATGGTTCCTGAAGCTCAATCCGCTCGGCCAACTGCCGGTTATCGAGGATGAAGGGCTGATCCTGCGCGACGCCCAGGCGATCCTGGTCTACCTCGCGTCGAAATACGATCCGTCGAGCACATGGTATCCCCGGAACAGACCGGCCCTGCTCGGCGAGATCAGCCAGTGGCTGGCCTTCGCCGACGGCATCACTTCGACGGCGTCGGCCGCCCGCCTGCACGACGCGCTGTTCTACGATTTCGACATCGATGCCGCACGCGCCGGCGCGCACCGGCTGTTCCGTATCCTCGACGAGCATCTGTGGTTCGGCGAGCAGCAGGGCCGCGGCTGGATCTGCTCGGCCGATCATCCGACCATCGCCGATATTGCCTGCTTTCCCTACATCATGCTGTCGGAGGAGGGCGGCATTACGCGCCAGGACTATCCCGCCATCCGGCGTTGGTGCGATCGTGTCAAACGCATCAAAGGCTTTACCGTGATGTCGGGCGTGTTCCCGGCGGGGCCGGCCAAGGCCGCATGATTTCTATCGCAACGCCGGGCGATCGATCGTCCCGGCAAGCAAGTTTGGGAGAAAGAAATGAAAACCCGCGCCGCTGTTGCCGTTGCTGCCGGAAAGCCGCTTGAGATCATGGAGGTCGACCTTGACGGCCCGCGCGAGGGCGAGGTGCTGGTCGAGATCAAGGCGACCGGCATCTGCCACACCGACGAGTTCACGCTGTC
>NZ_VFUS01000016.1:0-118845 GCF_006441005.1 Mesorhizobium sp. B2-5-3 | reverse complement strand
GCGTGCGATCCGGCAAGACCTTGTAGATCGCCGCGAAGAGCAGCCCAATTAGCAAGAAAGAGACAACGGTGTTGACGCTGCTGAGCACCAGTTCGCCGAACGGCAGGTGGTGATTGATGACATCGCTCAGCGCGGTGATCGCTGCGCTTGCCGCCAGCGATACCAGCAGCATGAAGCCCAACGCGGCAACCAGGCCGAGGCTTGCCGCGCGCGCCCGCACCAGGCGCGAAAGCGACAGGCCGTCGGCTTTTACCTTCCAGATCTCGTTCAACGACTGTTGCATCTCACCGAAAACACCGGAGGCAGTGAAGAAGAGCGTCACCAATCCGATGAGCGTGGCAAGCGTCCCGGACCATCGGTGCGAAGCCGTCTCGATCGTCGCCTTGAGTAGATCGGCACTCTGCGCGCCCATCGCGCCGGATATCTCCGCTGACAGGGCGAGCTGGGCCGCATCCTTGCCCACGGCCAGACCGGCGATCGCCACGACGATCAGAAGGATCGGCGCCAGCGATGTCGTGGCGTAGAAAGCCACCGCTGCCCCGTGGCTCAACGCATTATCGTCGATGAAGCCGGTGACGGCGTCCTTCAAGAGAATCCAGGTACCGCGAACCCAGTGTGGCATCTCCCTCATCCGTCACGCCATATCGGACGCGGAGCGTCGTGGCCTGTCCCGATTGATGTCACGATCGGTGGAAACTGCCCTGCACGCCGTTCTTTGGCCGCTTCCGCCAGTGCCAACACCGCGTTGCGGACCCCGGTCTGGATTGCGCGGTTGGCGTCAAGCCCTTCATGGCTCGTCGCATAGGGCTTCCAGTAGCCGATATAACGCGCGAGTTCGGCCACCTCGCCGATGAGGTCAAGCTTCATCAAGCGCAGCCCGTCGGTAGGGCCGGCGCGGCGAGATGGCGTGGATAATCCCATCCCGCGAGCTCGGCCTCGTTGGCGAGCTTTGCGTCGCGGGGTGATGCGTCAGCCATTTCGGGCCGCGCAATTTTTCTTGAGCCTTATGATCGCCGATTTGTGGACGGTAACCACCCCGCCACAGTCAATCCGTACGCTCAGCTTGTTGGTTTCAGGATCGACCCGAGTGACGTCCCCAACAAGAACGACTTTGTCTCCGACGTGAGTTCTGGGGGGCGCATCGATCGCATAAGGACGATCATAGGAGGGGATGCTCACCCTGGCGCGCCCACTGGGAAGCATGTCCATGACCGTACTCGTCAGGGCAACTTCATCACCGATTGCAACTTCTCGAGGCAGGTTGAATTGCAGCATGGCATTTCTCCCGAGACTACCCAAATCAATGCTGGCAGCTCGAGTTGGTTGCCTGAAATCGCACCTACATAGCAGGCAATCGGAGACGTGCCGACGCGGATCGCGAGCCGCGGGCTCAACAGCTCGCCGGGGAGGAGCACACGGGGGCGGAACCTTTAAGAGCCAAGCCAACCGATATTGCGTGATCGCGAAACGTCCCAGCGCGCAACGGCGTCTCGCCCGAGGTTGGGTTGCATCTTGTAGGGCTCGCGTTCGCCGTAGCACCGGCGGTACCCCCGAGTTGGACATTTGCTGTCCGTTTCCGCAGGAAGAGCATCCAGCCTGCAGCACGTTAGGCGCAGTCTCTTTTCGCGAAATGTTGAGGCGAATTGCGTGGCCGACAAGGCAGGCCGACCACACGGGCGCCAGCTTGCCGTAACGCTGACGTAGAACAAGTTGAGATCGGAGCATGGGCGCGCGAGACGCTCCGTCATCTCGACGTAGCGCCCTTCGCCGTTGGAGACAAAAGCGCATCTTTGCGGAACAAGCAGCCCGCGCCTCAGTTATGCAGGTACTCATCCCCGGGACGGCGGCTGGCTAAGATGTTTTCCAGTGTTACACCGTTGTAGTCGAGGCCTATCGCTTCTCTGGATTTTCGCGGCGGTAACCCTGTCGGGTTGCGCGGGAGGCGTGCTCGACCCGCAGGGACCGGTCGGCGCGGGGAACCGCACGATCCTCCTGAACTCACTGGCCGTCATGCTGGTCATCGTCATTCCGACGCTGGTCGCGCTGCTTGCCTTCGCCTGGATATTCCGTGCCTCGAACCGCAGGGCTCGGTATGATCCAGAGTTCACCTATTCCGGCCGGATCGAGCTCATCGTCTGGTCGATTCCGACGCTGACCATCCTCTTCCTCGGTGGCTTGATCTATTATGGATCGTACCATCTCGATCCTCGCAAGCCGATCGACTCCAGCCGGCCGCCACTCGAAATCCAAGTGGTGGCGCTCGACTGGAAGTGGCTGTTCCTCTATCCCGATCAAGGTGTCGGAACGGTCAACCAGCTGGTTATTCCAACCGGCATGCCGGTGCGTTTCAGATTGACCTCGGCCAGCGTCATGAACACCTTCTTTGTGCCCCAGCTCGGCAGCATGGTCTATGCCATGAACGGCATGCAGACCGAGGTCAACCTGCAGGCTGATCGCGAGGGCGAGTATTTCGGCCTGTCGGCGCATTTCAGTGGCGATGGCTTTTCGGACATGAATTTCCGTGTCAGGGCAGTCTCGGCTGACGCCTTCGCCAGTTGGGCCTCCTCCTTGCATGGCGGAGGCGGCGTGCTCAACGCCAGCGCCTATCGCCAGCTTGCCAGGCAAAGCATCAACGCGCCGGCATCCTCGTTCGGCCATGTGCAGCCGGGCTTGTTCGATGCGGTCGTGCACCAGACGCTACCTCCGGGGCCGGGACCTGCTGGAACCGCCGCCGGAGAGCCGCAGGTGAGCCCGAAAGCTGAGCCCAAGGCGGGAGCGCCGCCCATGGCTCACCAGCACGATGAAGGAGGATGACGATGCTCGGCAAGCTCGACTGGTCGGCCGTTCCCTTTGACCAGCCTATTCCGCTCGGCGCGGCCCTGATCGTCTTCCTGGCCGCCGCCGCCGTTCTGACCTGGGTAACGATCAAAGGCTACTGGCCTTATCTTTGGCATGAGTGGATAACCTCCGTCGACCACAAGCGGATCGGCGTCATGTATATCGTGCTGGCGGCGCTGATGCTTCTGCGCGGCTTCGTTGACGCCGTCATGATGCGCACCCAGCAGGTGCTCGCCATCCACGGGCCGGGATACCTGCCGCCGGAGCACTACGACCAGGTCTTTTCGGCCCACGGCACGATCATGATCTTCTTCGCCGCGATGCCCTTTGTCATTGGGCTGATGAATTTCGTCATCCCGCTGCAGCTCGGCATCCGCGACGTCGCCTTCCCGACGCTGAACTCAGTCAGCTTCTGGCTGACCGCGACCGGCGCGCTGCTTGTCAACATTTCGCTCGTCGTCGGCGAGTTCGCGCGCACCGGGTGGCTGCCTTATGCGCCGCTGTCGGAGACGACCTACTCGCCAGGCGTCGGCGTCGACTACTATTTGTGGTCGATCCAGATCTCCGGCGTCGGCACCCTGCTCACGGGCGTCAACCTGGCGACCACCATCCTCAAGATGCGTGCGCCAGGCATGGGCTATCTGCGCATGCCGATGTTCTGCTGGACCTCGCTTGCCTCCAACATGCTCATCGTCGCCGCATTCCCTATCCTTACCGCAACCCTGGCCATGCTAACCCTCGACCGTTATCTCGGCTTCCATTTTTTCACCAACGAAGCCGGCGGTAACCAGATGATGTTCGTCAATCTCATCTGGGCCTGGGGTCACCCCGAGGTCTACATCCTCGTGCTTCCCGCCTTCGGGATCTATTCGGAGATCTTCTCGACCTTCTCGTCGAAACCGCTGTTCGGCTATCGTTCGATGGTTGCGGCGACGATGTTCATCTGCATCGTCTCCTTCATGGTCTGGCTGCACCACTTCTTCACCATGGGCGCCGGCGCTGATGTCAATGCGGCTTTCGGCATCGCCACCTCGGTTATCGCCGTCGGCACCGGGGTCAAGATCTACAACTGGCTCTTTACCATGTATGGCGGGCGCGTGCGCTTCGAAACGCCAATGCTGTGGGCGCTAGGCTTTGTCACCACTTTCATCATCGGCGGCATGACCGGCGTGCTGCTCGCCGTTCCGCCGGCCGATTTCATGCTGCACAATTCGCTCTTTCTCGTGGCGCATTTTCACAACGTCATCATCTCGGGCGTGCTGTTCGCGGCCTTTGCCGGCTTCACCTACTGGTTCCCGAAAGCCTTCGGGTTCCGGCTGCATGAGGGTTGGGGCAAGGCGGCGTTCTGGGTCACGCTTGCCGGCTACATTCTGGTGTTCGTGCCGCTCTATATCGTCGGCCTTCTCGGCATGACCCGCCGCCTTCAGCATATCGACATGGATATGTGGGCGCCGTGGCTTGTCGTGGCGGCCTTCGGAATCGTGGTGATGATCGTCGGCGCCTCATGCCAGATCACGCAGCTCGTCGTCTCGATCAGGCATCGCGACGAGTTGCGCGACGAGACCGGCGACCCTTGGGACGGGCGCTCGCTGGAATGGTCGACATCCTCGCCGCCGCCCGTCTTCAACTACGCGCGGCTGCCGCATGTCGAAAACGAGGAGCCCTACTGGACCATCAAGCAAAGGGCAATGGACGAGCAGAGTCAGGAGACCGAAGAGGACTACGAGGCGATCGAGATGCCGCGCAATAGCCCCACAGGCTTCGTCACCGCCTTCTTCAGCACTCTGATTGGCTTCGCGCTCATCTGGCACATCTGGTGGTTGGCGGTTGTCGGCTTCATCGGGGCCTATGCCACCTTCGTTGTATTCGCCTGGCGCGAGCATGGCGATTACGAGATCCCTGCCGACGAGGTCGGCCGCATCGATCTTGACCGCAAGGCAGCCCAGCTTGCCTGGATGCGTAGACGCGAGCGTGTGGCATGAGCGACATCCCCGCCGGCACCGCAACGCGCGATCCCTACCGGCTGGGCCGCACCGCAGGGCATGGCCATCACGTATTCTCGGTGACCGGCCACGGCGAGGGAGGCCCGGCCTCGAAGTTCGTCACGGTTGCCTACGGCTTTTGGATCTTCCTGTTGTCGGACATCATAATGTTCTCGGCTTTCTTCGCCGCGTATGCCGTCCTGTCCAATTCGGCGGCGGGCGGGCCAACAGGCAAGGAGCTGTTTGAGTTGACGCGCGTCGCGGCACAGACGGCGCTGCTGCTCACCTCGAGCTTCACCGGCGGCCTTGCGATGCTCGCGACCCACCGCCGGTCAATGGCCGCCACCCAGTTCTGGTTGCTGGTGACCGGCCTGCTTGGTGCAGCCTTCCTGTTCCTGGAGGTGCAGGAATTCGCGGCCATGGTGAATGAGCAGGCGGGCCCATCACGCAGCGCCTTCCTGTCCGCGTTCTTCGCCCTTGTGGGCTGCCACGGAACTCATGTTGGACTTGGCCTGCTTTGGCTCGGCACCATGATGGCGCAGCTCTGGATAAAAGGCTTTCGTCCCGACATATTGCGCCGGCTTCACTGCTTCAGCCTGTTCTGGCACGCGCTCGACATCATCTGGATCGCCATCTTCACCCTGGTCTATCTGCTGGGAGCGTCATCATGAGCGAAATGGACAGCCGGAACGAGGACATGCTTGACCGCCGCGATTCCGCACCAGGCGAAGAACGCAGCGAGGAACACGAGGTGGCGGGAGGCCTTTCCGGCTATCTGCTGGGCTTTGGCCTGGCAATCCTGTTGTCAGTGGCGTCCTTCATTGCGGCACAAACCGATCTAATTTACCAGCCGGCCGTGATCTCGGCCCTGACGGTGCTTGCCATCGCACAAATGGGCGTCCATCTCGTCTTCTTCCTGCACCTGACGACAGGACCTGACAACACCAACAACGTGCTCGCGCTCGCTTTCGGTGTGCTGATCGTGACCTTGGTCGTTTTGGGCTCGGTGTGGATCATGAATCATCTCAGCCAGAACATGGGAGCGATGGATGCGCACCAGGCTCACATGATGCCATAACGCGGTTCCAGGTCTGTGGCCTGGGCGCAAAACCGCCTGTCCGTCGGTTCGGTTACCTTGCGCATAGCGTCTGCACTTTCAGGCGTCGAAAATCCATAGGTGCGGAGAGCGGTGAGGAGCTGGTCGAGCTGTTTGGCCCGGCAATGTCTATATCGGCCCGCTCACGGTCGGCGGCAGAATGAGCTGCTGCCCATGGTCGCAACGTCTGTGCCTTCCATCATAATTTCAGGAACTAGGAACATAGGGGCCTCGTCCGAGTTCCATTGAAAGCGTGGGAACATAGCTCAGTTTGCCAAGGGATCGGGCGAGGATTCCTTGCTCTGTGAGCGCTCCCACTTTCCACATTGTGTTCAACGAATGCTCCGGATCATGGGTCGCCCACAGCTTTCCTCCCTGGCTTTCAGCCTCCTGGTACTCGTTAATTGTGCATTGCTGCAAAGCAGGGCCTGGGCACAGCTACCCTGCCCCGCCGACCACGCCAAGCTCCTGGCTGCCCTCAAGGCAAACGTCAAAGCAAGCGGAGGCCCCGCCAATGGCGGCTTCGAGACCAATGAATGGGCGGCGATCGTTACGCGTGACGGGACAGTTTGCGCCGTTGCTTTCAGCGGCCCCACCAGCGATGCGCAGTGGCCCGGCAGCCGGCTGATCGCAGCCGAAAAGGCCAGCACGGCCAACGGGCTCAGCGTTGCCCAGATGGCTCTCTCGACGGCGAATCTATATGCTTCTGTTCAGCCGGGTGGCCCCTTGTTCGGCTTGCAGCTTACCAATCCTGTCGACCAGGCAGCCGCTTATGCCGGCGACAGCAAGACCTTTGGGAGTGCGAGCGATCCGCTGATTGGCAAGCCGATCGGCGGCGTCGTGGCATTTGGCGGCGGCCTTGCTCTCTACGACGGCAAAACGATTGTCGGCGGGCTTGGCATCAGCGGCGACTCCTCCTGCGCCGATCACAATGTCGCTTGGCGCCTGCGTGCGGCCCTGGGCCTGGACAAGGTTCCGGCGGGCGTCAACCCCAACGCCAAGGACGCCATCGTCTACGATCTCGATCCTGGCGGAAAGAGCGCCTCCGGCTGGGGTCATCCGTTGTGCGCGGGAACCGAGGCGGACGTCGCGGCGGAACTCGGCGCCGGAGTGGGAGGTTCGATCCGCAAATGAGGGGATCTCTGAAAGTGGCGGGGAAATACGCATCTGCGACACCAGACGGCCGAGGAGCGGAAAGGGGCCGCGGTTTCGACTTTAGGCCGTTGAAGTGGCTGGTGCTGGCCGCAAGCTGCTCATTGCTGAACGCCGCGGCCGCGCAGTCCGCGGTGACACCATCCATCGCACCGCCCGCCGCGGCCGCGCCACCTGATGACGGCCAATGGACAATGCCGGCTAAGAACTATGCCTCGACGCGCTACAGCGAACTGGCGGACATTAACGAGGACAATGTCAGGAACCTTCAAGTTGCCTTCACTTTTTCGACCGGAGTGAACAAGGGTCAGGAAGCGGCGCCACTCGTGGTCGGCAACACGATGTATATCGTGACCCCTTTTCCAAACATCGTCTACGCGCTCGATCTTTCCAAGCCGGGCGCGCCGATGAAATGGAAATATGAGCCAAATCCTGAACCTGCCGCGCAGGGCGTTGCCTGCTGCGACGTCGTCAACCGCGGCGCGGTCTTCGCCGACGGGCGCCTCTTCTTCAACACGCTGGATGGTCACACCATCGCGCTGGATGCTGCCACTGGCCAACCGGTGTGGAACGCGCATGTCGGCAACATCAACATCGGCGAGACCATAACCATGGCGCCGCTTGTGGTGAAGGGCAAAGTGCTGGTCGGCAATTCCGGCGGCGAGATGGGTGTGCGCGGCTGGGTCAAGGCGCTGGACGCGGGCGACGGACATGTCGTCTGGACGGCTTACGGCACCGGACCGGACAAGGACGTGCTGATCGGGCCGGATTTCAAGCCGCATTACGACATGGACAAGGGCAAGGACCTTGGCGTGACCACATGGCCGCCGGAAGCCTGGAAGATCGGCGGCGGCAACATGTGGGGCTGGATCTCTTACGATCCGGACCTCAACTTGATCTATCACGGGACCGGCAATCCAGGGCCGTGGAATCCGGACCTTCGGCCCGGCGACAACAAATGGACCTCTGGGATTTTCGCGCGCGATCCCGATACCGGAGCCGCGAAATGGTTCTACCAATGGAGCCCGCACGACCTGCACGACTACGACGGCATCAACGAGCAGATCCTGCTCGATATGAATTGGCAGGGTAAGCCGCGCAAAGTGCTCGTCCGCCCGGAGCGCAACGGCTATCTCTACATTCTGGATCGGACCACCGGGGAAGTCCTGTCAGCGACACCCTATGGGGCCGTCAATTCCAGCAAGGGCGTCGATCTGAAAACCGGGCGCCTGATCGAAAACCCGGACAAGAAGACCGGCACCGGCAGGGTGATCCGGGATATCTGCCCGACAGCATCCGGGCTCAAGGATTGGCAGCCATCTGCGTTCTCGCCGAAGACAGGACTGCTCTACATCCCACACAACAATCTGTGCATGGACGAAGAGGGCCTCGAGGTGAACTACATCGCCGGCACTCCCTATGTCGGCATGAATGTGCGCATGATCCCGGGCCCGGGTGGCAACCGCGGTGCTTTCACCGCCTGGGACATCGCGGCCGCAAAGCCAGCTTGGAACCTGAAAGAGAATTTTCCGGTGTGGAGTGGCGCGGTCGCCACCGCCGGCAATGTCGTGTTCTACGGCACAATGGAGGGCTGGTTCAAAGCTGTGAGCGCAAGGACAGGGGAATTGCTTTGGCAGTTCAAGACCTCGTCCGGGATCATCGGCCAGCCGGTCACCTATCGCGGCCCCGACGGGCACCAATACGTCGCGATCCTGTCGGGCGTCGGCGGTTGGGCCGGCGCGATCGTATCGGGCGACCTCGACCCGCGCGACGCTACCGCCGCGCTCGGCTTCGTCAATGCGATGAAAGACCTGAAGAACGCGACCACGGCGGGAGGCACGCTCTATGTGTTCCGGCTCCCCTGATGCTTTCGAGTTGAAGGCAGTTCGAAGACGCGAGGCGAACGGGCGTCTTGTGGCCGCGGTGGTAGCGTTTGCCTCGCTGCTCTTCGCGGTTGCCGCCGACGCACGTGAACTCAAGGTATGTGCCGACCCTAACAACATGCCGTTTTCCAACGCCGCTGGACAGGGCTTCGAAAACAAGATTGCCCAGATCATCGCCAAAGAGCTGGATGCAAGACTTTCCTATACCTGGTGGGCCCAACGCCGCGGTTTCGTTCGCAACACGCTCAAGGCAGGCCTGTGCGATCTCATACCTGGCACTCCCGCCAATCTCGAAATTCTCCGCGCCACCGCTCCCTATTACCGCTCGACCTATGTCTTCGTGACGCGGCGGGACAGTCCCGAGATCACGTCTTTCAACGATCCACGCCTGCGCACTCTACGCATCGGCGTGCAGCTCATCGGCGATGACGGGGCCAACTCCCCACCGGCCCAGGCACTCGGCCGCCGCGGCATTGTCGGTCATCTCGTCGGCTATCCAGTCTATGGCGACTATTCGGCTCCCAACCCGCCCGCGCGCATTGTCGAGGCGGTGGCCAGCGGCGAGATCGATGTTGCCGTCGTCTGGGGCCCGCTCGCTGGTTATTTCGCCGCCAAGCAGAAGACACCGCTGCGCATCACGCCCGTGACACCTCGAATCGACGGGCCTCAATTGCCAATGGTCTACGACATCTCCATGGGCGTCCGACGCGGGGACGACGGGCTGCGCGACGAAGTGGATGCAGCCCTTGCCAAGCACAAGGCTGAGATCGACGCGACCCTGGCCCGATACGGTGTGCCGCGCCTTGATACCGGCGGGAGCGCGGACCGATGAGGCGGAACCTCACCGTGCTCTTGTCGGCGATGCTGGCCCTTGCCGCTTGCCAGCGGGAAGAGCGCGACACACGTCCGCAATCGGCCCTTGGGTCCGGCCAACAGCCAACGCCGGTGACTGCGCTGGAGCCAGGCGGCCAAAGGCCGCTCCCGAGCGACAACAAGGCGGCCAGCTTCGAGGCCAACGCCTTTCATCTTAGCGAGGGCAAGCGCCTGTTCAGCTGGTTCAATTGCTCGGGGTGCCATGCCAATGGCGGCGGCGGCATGGGACCGGCGCTGATGGATGAGAAGTGGGTTTACGGCAGCTCGATCGAGAGTATCCACGCAACTATCCGGGACGGGCGGCCTAACGGCATGCCTAGCTTCCGAAACAAGATACCCGATGATCAGATTTGGGAGCTTGCAGCCTTCGTACGTTCGCTGAGCGGCAACGCCCCCTCCTCCGCCGCACCACAGCGTAACGACGACATGATGGTCCATCCGTCGGAAAATCGCCTCCCCGATGCCGCGACGCTGGGGAAATCGCCGTGAAACGATTTTTTCCCAAAGCGAGTTGCGCAGCCGCTCTCCTGGCGCTTTCAGGTTGCAGCGGCTGGCAGTCCGCTCTCGATCCGAAAGGCCCGGCCGCGGGCGAGCTCGCCTGGCTGATCTGGTTTTTCACTGCCCTGTGCGCGGCCGTGTGGATGCTGGTGATGGTCGTGCTGGTCGCCACCCTGTTCCAGCGAGTTCGAACAGGAAAAGATCCGCTCGTGCTCGACCTCGCTTCCGAACATCGCAAAATGCGCGTGGTCTTGACCGCGGTTGGGGTGACTGCGGCGATCCTAATTGGGCTGACCCTGTTGAGCTTTTTCGCCAACAGGACGCTTGCCGGGATCGGCTCGGATGAGGCGCTGACGGTCCGCGTGACCGGCCATCAATGGTGGTGGGAAGTGCGCTACGAGAATGCCCAGCCAAGCCGCATCCTGACGACGGCGAACGAAATCCATATTCCGGCCGGCGAGCCGGTTCGGCTTCTTTTGACTTCAACAGACGTAATCCACTCCTTCTGGGTGCCGAGCCTTGCCGGCAAGCTCGACCTCATCCCCGGACATATGAATGTGCTGGACATCAGGGCTGACAAGCCAGGCGTCTATCGTGGTCAATGTGCTGAGTTCTGCGGCGCGCAGCACGCCAACATGGGCACCTTCATCATTGCCGAGCCGCGGCCGCAGTTCGATGCCTGGCTGGACGACCAGTTGCGGCCTGCCGCCGCTCCGACCAATGCCGAAGCCAAGGCCGGCGCGGATCTTTTCCTCCAGCGGCCCTGCGTGATGTGCCACAGGATCGGCGGCACACCCGCAGGTGGCACGGTAGCGCCCGATCTTACCCATATAGCCAGCCGGCAAACTCTCGCAGCCGGAACGCTGACGATGAGCCGCGGCAATCTCGCCGCTTGGATCGCCGACCCGCAAGGCATCAAGCCCGGCTCCCACATGCCTGTAACGGCTCTCAATGGCGACGAGCTCAATGCCATCATTGCCTACCTCGAGGGGCTGAAATGACCAGCGCCGACCTGACGAGCGGACGTGACCTGCGGGCGGAGGCGCAAGCAAAGGGAGATCTCGCTCCCGAGCATGACGGACCGCGCGATACCGGTATGGAGCAAGCCGATCTCCAGCGGTGGCTGGAGCGCACCTGGCGTACGCCCCCGGGCATCATCGGCGCGCTGTCGAGCGTCGACCACAAGGTGATCGCCAGGCGCTATCTGATCACTGCCTTTGTCTTTCTGTGTCTGGGCGGGCTCAACGCAGTGGCTATGCGTGTTCAGCTCTCGGGACCACAGCGTGGGCTGATCGGGCCGGACCTCTACAACCAGCTGTTTACCATGCACGGCGTCACGATGATGTTCCTGTTCGCGGTACCGATCGTGCAGGCGACCGGCATTTATCTCGTGCCGCTGATGGTCGGCACCCGCAACATCGCGTTTCCGCGGCTGAATGCGTTCAGTTACTGGGTCTATGTCTCGGGCGGCCTGTTCGCCTGGGTGTCTTTCGCTCTCAACATGGCGCCGGACGTCGGCTGGTTCGCCTATGTGCCGCTGTCCGGTCCCGAATTCGCCCCTGGCAAGCGCGCCGACGTCTGGGCGCAGATGATTACCTATACCGAGGTGTCTTCATTGGCTGTGGCAGTGGCGACGATCGTCACGATCTTGAAGCAGCGTGCTCCCGGCATGTCGCTGGACAAGATCCCGCTATACGTCTGGGCGATGCTGGTCACCTCCTTTGTCATCGTCTTCGCAATGCCCGCGGTGATGATCACCTCGACATTCCTGATCCTCGACAGGCTGGTCGGCACACACATCTTCAACCCGGCCGAAGGCGGTGATGCCTTGCTGTTCCAGCATCTGTTCTGGTTCTTCGGTCACCCCGAGGTCTACATCATCTTCCTGCCGGCGACCGGCATGGTCTCCTCGATCATCCCGGCTTTCGCCCGGCGACCGGTGTTCGGCCATCTCGGCATGGTTCTGTCGTTGATCGCGGTCGGCTTCCTGTCCTTCGGCCTGTGGGTCCACCATATGTTCGCGACAGGCCTGCCCAAGCTCGGCGCCAGCTTCTTCACCGCTTCCAGCATGATGATCGCTATTCCCAACGGCGTACAGATCTTCTGCTGGCTGGCAACGATGTGGGACGGCAGACCGGTGATCCGCACGCCAATGTTGTTCGTGTTCGGCTTCTTCTTCATCTTCGTCATCGGCGGTCTCACCGGCGTCATGCTGGCCTCCGTACCGCTGGATCTGCAGGTGCACGACACCTACTTCGTCGTCGCGCATTTCCACTATGTGCTGATCGGCGGATCGGTATTCCCGCTGCTGGGTGCGGCCTATTTCTGGTTTCCTAAAATCACCGGCCGCATGATGAGCGAGCGCCTGGGCCGCTTGCATTTCTGGCTGGCCTTCATTGGCTTCAACGCCGCCTTTTTCCCGATGCACATCGTGGGGCTGTGGGGCATGCCGCGAAGGGTCTACACCTATCCGGCCGAGCTTGGCTGGGGGAACATCAACCTGTTCATAACAGCAGGCGCGGTGGTCTTCTTCCTGAGTTTCGTCCTGTTCACCTTCAATCTTGTGCATGGCGCGTTGAAAGGCGCAGCGGCAGGCAACAATCCCTGGGAGGCCGGCACCCTGGAATGGGCAACGCCCTCGCCGCCGCCGAGCTATAATTTCGCGCGCATTCCGGTCGTCACCAACGCGGAGCCACTCTGGGCCGAGCGCGACGCTCTTCCCGTAGCGACCGGGCTTCGCGTCGACGCGCGCGAGCTGCTGGTCTCGACAGTCGCTGAAGCGCATCCCGACATTCGCGAGAAATCGGCGACACCGTCGATCTGGCCGCTCTTTGCAGCGTTCGCCGTAGGCGGCACGTTTCTCTATTCGATCTTCACCCCCTGGGCCATCGTGTGGGGCGCCCTGCCAATCGCCGTCACCTTGATCGGCTGGTTCTGGCCAAAAGGTGATCTGGAGGACGAGGAATGAACGAGCGTCCCGTCACAGATGTTTCCGGTCTCCCCACCTTTGGGCATGGTCCGCGCAGCCCGACCTGGTGGGGCACGCTCGCTTTCATGGCTCTGGAGGGCACCGGCTTTGCGCTCGCCGCAGCCGCCTATCTCTACCTGGCGGTCTCTTGGCCTGAATGGCCGTTGAGTGCACCGCAGCCGAACCATTGGCCAGGAACGATCGTCACGCTGCTGCTGATCGCCAGCCTGGTGCCGAACCACATCCTCGATCGCTATGCCAAGCAATGCGCCATCGTGCCGGTGCGGATCGGACTGGTTGTCATGTCGCTGCTCGGCCTCGCCCCGCTCCTTGTGCGCTGGTTCGAGTTTCCGGCCTTGAACGTTTACTGGGATACGAACGCCTACGGCTCGATGCTTTGGGTGCTGCTCGGGCTCCACACCACGCATCTGATAACAGATGTCGGCGATACGATCGTGCTGACGGTGCTGATGTTCACGCGCCATGGCTATAGCGGGCGACGCTTCGGCGACGTCGGCGACAATGTTTTCTATTGGGATTTCGTGGTCGCAACCTGGCTTCCGATCTATCTGCTGATCTACTGGGTACCGAGGCTCGGCTGACATGCGCGCGGTCCGGTTGGGAACTTCTTGGGGTGGGCTTTTGTCGGGCCCGTTGGCTTGGGCGGTCTCGACGCAACTGAACTACTCGCTGGTTCCCTGGCAATGCAATCACCAGGTGCCGGTCGTGCTTCCCTTAGCGTTGCTGCTCGCCTTGTTCTCGCTTCTGGGCGGTGCTCTGTCCTGGCAGGCAAAGCGGCAAGGCGGCGCTGCTTTCAAAGCAGAACGCACGCGCGGTACCGAGCATTTTGTCGCCGATCTCGGCATGCTGGCGGCTCTCCTGTTTGCACTGGTCATCATCATGCAGGGAAGCGCCGCACTTATCCTGGACGAGTGTCTGCGATGAACCTGGCCACGCTCTTCTCCACCTCGATCTGCTATGGCTCCGACGCGCCCGAGGCCGGATGGACACTTGCGCTTCCCATCACGGTCCCGCTGACGGCCGTCGCGCTCATCTACATGGCCGGTGCGATGCGGCTGTGGCGCCGCAGCACTCGCGGCCGTCCGCTACGGATGCGTCAGGCGCTGCTGTTTGCCGCCGGCTGGAGCGTACTGACGGCAGCGTTGGTCAGTCCGATTCATGCTCTCGGCGAGCGGCTGTTTGTCGCGCACATGATCGAACACGAGTTTCTGATGGCGGTGGCGGCGCCGTTGCTGGTCATCGCCTGCCCCGCCCCTGCTCTGCTGTGGGCATTTCCCGTAACGTTCCGGCGTGCCCTGGGCACGGTCGGGCATGGCAAATCGCTGCGAGCGCTCTGGACCTTTGCGAGCCGGCCTGTCACCGCAACGATTGTTCACGGGATCGCGATATGGGTGTGGCACATTCCGGTCCTGTT
This sequence comes from Mesorhizobium sp. B2-5-3, assembly GCF_006441005.1. NCBI lineage: Bacteria > Pseudomonadati > Pseudomonadota > Alphaproteobacteria > Hyphomicrobiales > Phyllobacteriaceae > Mesorhizobium > Mesorhizobium sp. B2-5-3. The sequence continues at coordinate 104,120 of NZ_VFUS01000016.1, read as the reverse complement.
TGAGGCAGCGCTCGAGCATGGCGTGCTGCATTATGCCCAACATGCGAGCTTCCTCGGCACAGGCCTGCTCTTCTGGTGGGCGTTGCTGCCGCGCCCAAGCCAACAGCAGGCCTATGGAAATGCCGTGATGCATCTTTTCTTCACCTCCCTGCACACCGGCCTGCTCGGTGTCCTGCTTCTTCTATCGCCGAAGCTCTGGTACCCGGAGAATGCTGCCGGGGCGGCAGTGTGGAATTTAAGCCCGATCGAGGACCAGCAGCTTGCCGGGCTCGTTATGTGGATCCCGGCCGGCCTTATCTATGGCGGGGCAGCGCTATTGCTGGCCGGCCTCTGGATAACGACGAGCGGAACCAGGAAGGTCGCGCATGCGCCCTGGCCCATCTAAATTGATCATTGCCGTGTGCATTCTGCTGGTCGTCGCGGGCGGCGCGCTCGCATTGTGGGCCGACCAAGCCCGTCGGGTGCAGCAAGAGGCGGATGCCGCTACCGGCGGCGTCGGTGCACGTGCAATACCGATCATGCTGGCGAATGGCTGCGCCGGCTGCCACACCATCACCGGTGTACCCGGTGCGGTAGGCCACGTCGGCCCACGCCTGGACGCCAGTCTATCTGACAGGATCTATGTTGGCGGTGTGCTGGCTAACAATCCGGAGAACATGATCCGCTGGATACGGTCAGCAAGGGACATTAATCCGCACACCGCCATGCCCTCCACCGGCATCACCGAGCAGCAAGCGCGTGACATCGCCGCCTATCTCTATGCTTTGAGATAGACCGCCGCCTCGGCGGGACTACGGGCTGCGCCCAGGACCATAGCCGACGACGGGGAACAAAGCTGCCCGATTACGGTTTGGACAGCAGCCGGCGCAGTACAAATTCAAGTCCGCCGTGCTGCTGGGCCATAAGCCCCCAGCCAAGAGCCCGCTTCCCCCTCCCTCAAGAGCGGGCTCTTTCCTTGTGGATCGATGCGGAGCGATCAGGGGCGAGGACTGAGGCGACATGAAGCAACTTCTGTCAGATCTCGCCGCAATGGCCGAACCCGGCTTCTGGATCGCCTTGGGGCTTTTAGCCCTGCCTTACTCCGTGGGAGTAATCTTCCTGATCAAGACATGCCACTGCCTCTGATCGCCCAGCCTTCCGATCGTACGGGCTTTGTTACCTGCCAGCGCAAGATGTGAGTGACCATCACGAACTGGAATCGTCGCCGAGGCCATCCGCGCCGCTCGAACACCCATAAGGTTGCCGACCACGCGTTGGAGGAGTTGCTGGGGGAGCATGCATTGCCGCGGAGGAGCCTTCCGCACTTGTATGTCGCCTTCGGTGGGCCCTGAACGATGCGCGGAAGCGCGCGTTCACAGCATCGAACTGGCCGGTTGAGCATACCGCGACGTTGGTCGAAGAATCCGGATTGCGGCGAGCACATTTCTCCCCTTTTTCGGTCACATTTTATCGGGGCGGATCCCACTCACACCGATGCGGCAACCATCGAGTCCGAGGAGACACTGGACAAGTCGTTCTGTTGCTGGCGGCGAAACCAGTCCAGGGTGAGGCGCACACCCTCTTCAAGAGGTATTTGACAGGCCCAGCCGGGGATGATCCTCCGCGCTAGGGTTAAGTCCGGACAGCGGTTCGTCGGATCTTGGGGAATCGGATCAACATGCACGATTTTGGTGCCTGGCACCAAGCCAGCGACGTAACGGGCAACATCGACAACGGAAATCTCACGATCGTTTCCGATGTTCAGGGGACCAATATAACCATGCTCCTTCCCCCAGAAGAATTGTTCTAGGCCGTCCACGATATCGCTGACGTATCCCCAACTCCGCGACTGCAAGCCGTCGCCAAAAACGATTATAGGTTTGCCGAACAGCGCATTCGTGATGAAATTTGATACTGCACGTCCATCGTCAGGTCGTGTCCTAGGTCCGTAGACGTTGAACAATCTTGCAACTCGAATGTCGAGCCCGCTCAATCGGTTACTCTCAAAAAGCAGGGCCTCGGCGCAACGCTTACCTTCGTCATACGATGAACGCGGCCCGGTGCAATCAACGGAGCCCCTATAAGTTTCCGGTTGCGGCGTTACCAGCGGATCGCCGTAAACCTCAGACGTGGACGTGAAACAGAAGCGGCCCCCGGCGCGAAGAAGGGTCAGAAGCCGCATAGTTCCTATTACGTTGGCCGAGATGGTTCGTACCGGATCTTGCATATACCAGGGAGGCGAAGCAGGCGAGGCGAGATGATAGATCTCGTCAAAAAGGCTCCCCTGCTGAAAATCTTCAACAGCCACATCTATCACGACCAAGCGAGGGTCGGCGATATGATCCAGATTGGCACGCGTACCAGTCCAGAAATTGTCAACAGCAACAATTCGATTGATTTCTTGCCTTAACAACAGTCGATCAACCAGGTGGGATCCGATGAACCCGGCTGCTCCCGCGACAAGAACACTTTTCATTTCCGACCCAAAGCTTTGCAGCTTGCTCAGGAGCTATGAACGCTGACTCGTCAAGCCGTCTGAATTTCCAATGAGATGTCACTCCCTCCACGCAATGATGGTTCGCGCAACGCGCATCGCCCGAACAACCCTAATCCGCGCAAATAGTACCACCCCATTGGACAATGGCACATCTTAAGGACCCTGTCACCAGCGGTGCAGTGCATACACTACACTGTAAAAACGACAGATTTCTGTAGCCTGACTATCTTCGATGGGCATAACATCACCACAAGTTCAATGGGAAATGTATCCTCGACAAACCCAGCACAGGTGGGAGAGTAGCGGTAGAAACTCAGACGGCCCGGGCAGGTGTTCGTTCGCATCCGGATCGAACGTAAAGTCCGTGTGCGAGAAATGCCCTCCTTCTTATCGAACAACGGGGATATGTGGCGCGATCTCGCGCCCCCGGAGGATCTGGTCGAGCATTAAGGGCGGCTGCTTGCGCTCTCGAATGGTGAGGTTCGTGGAACGGCAGGCACCATCAAAAGTGCTGATTGCACTGCGCGGAAATGTAGGCCTCAATGGGGCTGTCAAGGGAGGCGGACGCCATCATCGTGTCAGATCGGACAGGCGCGCAATCAGCTGTCGTGACAATCATCGATCCGTCCCGCAAGCGAGGACTGTTCGAACCTTCCGAGCTTTGGCGATATCGGGAAGTTGTGTTCTTCCTGGCCTGGCGTGATTTCAAGGTCAAATACCGGCAGACTTATCTGGGCATCCTTTGGGCAATGCTGCAGCCGCTCGTTGCTATGTCGGTCTTCAGCATCTTCTTCGGCAAGCTCGCAGGCATTTCGTCCAACGGCGCGCCATACCCGCTATTTGTTCTGTGTGGGCTTGTGCCATGGAGTTTTTTTTCGCGAGCCGTCGCCAGCATGACGGGCAGCCTCGTCAGAAACCAGGAACTGGTGAAACGCGTCTATTTCCCGCGTCTGATCATTCCCATCTCCACGATGGCCTCATGCCTGACCGATATGCTCGTCGGCTTCGCTCTTTTGTTCGCCGCCATGCTGGCATTCGGAAGCTGGCCGGCACCACAAGCAGTCTTCTTGCCGCTGTTCGTGCTCGTAATGGCTGCGTCAGCGACTGGAGTGGGCGTGGCATTGTCGGCGATCAACGTTCGCTTTCGCGATGTGGGCTATCTGTTGCCGTTCAGCCTTCAGATACTTCTGTTCATGACCCCGATCGTGTACCCAGCCAATCTCGTCCCTCAATTGTGGCGGCCGCTTTATAGTCTGAACCCAATGGTTGGGACAGTCGAGGCCATCCGCTGGAGCGTGCTGGGCACGCCTGCGGACTGGCTCATGATCTCGATATCAACGCTCTCCTCGCTAGCCCTTCTCGTTGCCGGACTGACTATCTTCTCAAAATCCGAACGCGCGTTTCCGGACCTGATCTGAGTGATGACCGACATCGTGATCCAGGCTGCCAATCTCTCCAAGGCGTATAGACTTGGTGTGGCGAACAACAGCTTCCCCACGCTGCGAGACGCGCTCGCCAGCAAAAGGCGGGGTCTTCGCGGGGAGGCCGATACAAGCCACCGCAAAGGTGCGGACGAGCCGTTCTGGGCGTTGAAAAACGTCTCCTTCGAGGTGCACGCAGGCGAAGTCCTTGCCGTGATCGGTCCCAACGGTGCAGGAAAGAGCACCATTCTCAAGATACTGGCGAAGATCGTGGAGCCGACTTCCGGCCGCGCGACGATACATGGACGGCTGGGAGCTTTGCTGGAGGTCGGCACGGGGTTCCATGCCGAACTGACCGGCCGTGAGAACATTTATCTCAACGGGGCCATACTCGGCATGCGGCGCATCGAGATCAATTCCAAGCTTGACGAGATCGTGGATTTCTCCGGGGTCGAGCCGTTTCTCGATACGCCTGTCAAACGATACTCAAGCGGCATGTACTTGCGTCTGGCCTTCGCGATTGCCGCCCACGTCAATCCCGACATTCTGGTGGTCGATGAGGTCTTGGCCGTCGGCGATGCCACGTTCCAGAAGAAATGCATCGCCAAGGCAGCGAGCATCGCCGGGACAGGCCGCACCGTGCTGATCGTCAGTCACCAGATGCCGGTTCTGCAGCGACTTTGCACCCGCGCAATCCTTATCGACGGCGGGATGATCCAGGCGGACGGTCCGACTCAGGACGTGGTCCGGGATTATCTCCAGACGCTTGAGGCCCGCGCAGGAACCGATCTGATTGTGCGATCCACGCGCACCGGGCGCGGCCGCCTCCGTGTGGTCGGCATCGAAGTTTTCAATGAAATGGGTCCCGTCGCGTCCGGGCAGCCGGCAACTTTTCGGCTTCAGGTTGATGGGCCGCGCGAAACATTGCAGTGCCTTGTGACTATCATTGATGATCTCGGGGATCCTGTGACCTCATTTGATAGCCGGGAGCATTCCCTGCATGACCGTCACGGCGAAGTCTACACGGTACATGTGGACAGCCTTATGCTGAGACCAGGGCGCTACAGGATTGACGTAGCGCTGGTGGCGGACGACAGGGTGGTCGAAGACCATGTCGAGACGGCCGCTGTGTTCGATGTCATGCCCGGTTTGCTCGACGATCGACCGGTCAGCGCCCAGCCTGGCTTTGGCAATGTCAGCTTCCCGCATCGATGGGTGGTCAGGAAGTGACGCCTGTTTTCACCTAGCCACGTGCGCAAGCTGTCGCCGAATCCTGCGCCGCTGCTTTGCTGTCCACATCATGATCTTCAGGGCAAGCCGTTCGGCTTTGCTTCCGATCGTTGCAGGCGTGACATAGGGCGCGCGTGCCAGCCGCAGCGCCAATTGGAGGCGGAAATCCCGCGTTCCACTTTCCATCATATGCTCCGCGATCCAGTCCAGAAAAGCGGCGCGGGCGGGGTGTTTCCCCATCCGATCGTAGAGCCCTCGCTGAGTGGCAATCGCCGAGGCCGAACTGGAATGCTGCCGGTAACGTGCGAGAGTTACAGGAGTGATAAAGGCTGGGAATCGCAGGAACAGCTTCGCCCACAGAGCCTGGTCTTCATAGAGCTCAAAGTGCTCCTCAAAGCCACCAACCGTGCCAACCGCGCTTCTCCGCAAGAGCACGGAACAGGTACACGGAACGTGGCCGTCCTGCATCAGCAGCAGCCGACCCAAAAGCCGGGGGGGCTGATGTAAGCGTGCGGCAAGTCCATCCGTCGGCTCGACCCAGTCGGAGCGCGCTCCATCCGGGTACCACCATTTGGTCGGCCCGAAAATCATTGCGGCATCCGGGTTGGCATCGGCTGCCGCCAGGACCGTCTGCAGCATATGCGGCTCGTACAAATCATCTGCATCCAGGAAGGCAAGCAAATCGCCGCAGCTGGCCGCTATTCCGGCGTTTCTCGCTGCCGCGGCGCCACGCTTGGATCCGGGAGGCCTGCGCAGCACCTTAATTCGAGGATCGATTGCCGCGGCATCATTGGCGATCCTGATACTGTCGTCCGTCGAATTGTCGTCAACCAGCAAGAGCTCCCAATCTGCAATCGTCTGGGCCCGGACGCTGGCGATCGCTTCACCCAGATTTGACGCCGCATTGAGGAAGGGGGTTATGATCGTCACCCGCGGCACGGAAGTCATCGCTGCAGCCGTCTTACGATGCTTCGCTTGCTCGTCTTCCAGGTTTCGCGCGCGAGCACTTTCCAGATTGCGGAACGAATGCGGAAGGAGGCGCCCTGATCCGCCATCACCCCATTCAGCCATCTGAGAAACGTGATACGCGCGGCTTCGTCAGCGCCTGCCCTGGCAGAAGCGGCAGAGCAGCTTTCGACGTGCTGGCGGTATCTCGCCCAGGTCTGGCCGGACACGTAGACGGGCGCGAATGCGAGCGCCTTCGCAAAGAATGTCTGGTCTTCGAACATCAGGCGAAAGCTGTTCTCGAATCCCCCGAGCGTTGCCAACAAACTTGAACGCATCAGGGCGTTGCAAGTTGTCGGCGTCTGGGCTTGGTTCTGCAGCAGCAGTTCCAGCAGCACGGGCGGATCGTATCGGGCGTTCGGTTCGACTCCGAGCGGGTAATAGTAGTCCGCACGACCAGCAAGCTTTGCCCAGCTATGCCAGATCAACGTCCGGCCGTAGATTAGACCGAGCGCCGGATCGTTTTCCATGATGCAGACTTGTTCGGACAGCTTTTCGGGCAGCCATGTATCGTCTGCATCGAGAAACGCGACATAGGCGCCCCGCGCCTCGGCCAGCCCGCGGTTGCGCGACGCGCTGATACCATGATTGCCGTTATCGGGATGGGAGAGTAGTCGCACCTTGCCTGGCAAGCGCTGCGCATAGTCGCGCACGATGACAGATGACCGGTCCGTCGAGCCATCGTCGACGACGAGGAGTTCCCAGTCGGTGAAGCTTTGACCTACAACGCTGTCAATAGCTTCTCGGAGATATTTCTCGCCGTTGAACACGACGATGATTCCCGTGACGCGCGGTTCTCGGCATGCATGGTCAGCCATGGCAAAGGACCGCGCGCCGGAACTCTATCTCACCCCAATCAGCGACCGTGACCCGCGGCAGTCGGAAAGGGTCGACCCTGAGCCCAGCTTCACGCGGCAGGGTGGTTACTGCATAGTCCATGCCAGCAGATCTTACCGCTTCGGCGGTGCTGTCGTCGAAGTCTCCGAAGGGGTATGCGAATCCCGCCACCCTCCGCCCTGTAATCTCTTCGCATTGTTGACGGCTAGCAGAGATCTCGCGTTCAAGACTGTCCCGTTTCAGCAACGGCAGGGATGGATGCGTGCAGGTGTGGGCACCGATCGAAACGCCATCGGTGTCGGCGAGATGCCGCAGCTCCGAATGAGTCATGGCGCGGTCACGCCTTCGGGGGCTGGCGTCGGTTCCTGCCCATCTTGCCAGCTGCTGCAGCGCCCTCCTCCGTTCGTGTACTCTCAACGGCTTCAGCAGTGCGTGCAAGCCGAAATGGAGCGCCGTGCGGCTGATGACGAGATTCGATTTCGCGCGCGTGGCGTCCTCCGTCACGAGCCAATCATAGTTTCGGCCTGCGATCTGGATCGCGAGCCTCTCCGGGAGAGCAGGCGTTTCCAAAGTGATGCGCGACAGAATATCCCACCAGAACACTGAGGGGTCGCTGAGCGCGTGGGTAGTGACGAAGACGGTCACAGGAGCGTTCATGCGTAGCATGACCGGCACGGCATTTTGCACGACATCCGCATAACCGTCGTCAAAGGTAACTGCCGCGGCATTTCTCGCTGGCTTTCCGTCCCGAAGCCGTTGTGCCAGCCATTGCAGGGGAACAATATCGCGCGCCTTTGTCAGGATTTCGATTTGGCGTGCGAAATTTTGTGGCGAGACCGAGAGTTCCCAAGGATCGACGCGTGGTTCTCCGACGCGATGATACATCAGCACGAGCGGCCGGTTGTAACCGGCAAGCAATCGGCCCCGTCGCAGGAGCTTGCTAAGAGCTTGACGCACTGTCACGCCGCTCGTCGCCTGAAAGCGCGCGCGGCGACAATCACCGGGCAACATGGGTCATGCACATCGAGCATTGCCGAATTCAGCTCATGCTCCGCCAAGCCATAGAGAAACCCGGTAGCCGAATAGGCGTTTCCATAGTGGCGGACTTCGACATTCTCCACCCCGAACCTGTCTGAGAGAAGCCGGCCCAGCGCCGCCGGGGTTATCGACCAGAACCAGCTCTCGCCCCATTCTCCTCGGTCAATCGGGCTTACCCAAGGGACCGTGACCAGAAGCACGCCTCCCGGTTTCAGCATCCGCCATAGGGTTGCAACCGCGACAGGCATGTTGAAAAGGAGGTGCAGGGTCTGGGTGAGCACGATGCAGTCAAATGTCTCGAGCGGCAGGTCGTCGCCGTTGGCCAGATCGCCAACGAAGGTCGTCAGCGGGTGGCCTTCATATCGGTTTAGAACGTCGCTCCTGGCAACTCGACTGCCTCCGAAGCGGGTCGTATAGGCGTTGTCCCCGATCTCCAGAACCCTGCCGGATATGTTCAGCGAACATGATGCGAGGAAAGTCTCGACATAGCGGCGGTCCACTGGCTTGCCGCGATCAAAACCGAAATTTGTACTGAAGGGCAGCGGGCGGCTGAGGTCACCGAACCGGACGCCCGATCGGCGCCGACTTGACCAGCCCTTGAAACGCTGCCGCAGCATCATGGTGGTCTGCAATGGCGCTGCGAGCGAAACGGCAATGGTGTTCAGGAGCTGACCGCCGAGCGAAGAACGGGATCGAACCGCTGTACTAAGCTGTCCCAGTTGCATGTGCGCATAATAGCGTTTCCAATTTTCGACGCCCTGATGGTAGGCGGCCGTCCAGTCTGGATTGGTCCGCGCAAGATTCCTCTGCCGGCCAAGGACTTTGAGCGCCGCGCGCAACATCATCGGATTGCTGTTGGACATATTCGTTGCGTGCCTGCGGTAATCTGCGAGACACTCCGGGGTGCATGCGGCCTTGTTTGCCCGAGACAGGCGAAGGTAGACGTCGTAATCCTCGCAAGCCCGCAGGGATCGGTCAAATCCGCCAGCAGCCTCCAATGTGCTACGCCGATAGAGCACTGTCGCATGCATTCCAATCAGGTTGCCGGTCAAGAATCCGGCATACGGGTCCTCTCCCACCGGCCTCAGCGGAACTGAATTCCTGACTGCGCCGGCCTCATCGATGTAGCAATAGGCTCCATAGACAAAGGCGCAATCCGGACTGTCATGGAACAAAGCAAGATTGGTAGCGAGCGCCGTCGGGCGCAGCCTGTCATCGGCATCCAGGAACGCGATGAATTCGCCACGTGCTGCCTTCATTCCCGTATTGCGGGCAGCGGCTAAACCCTGGTTTTCTTGGCGGATGTAGTGGACGTCGACATACCGGCGAACAACATTTTCGGGATTGTCCAACGAACCATCGTCCACAACGATGATCTCATCGGGCCGCACGCTCTGGTTCCGGACACTGTCGATCGCTTCCGCGAGAAATCGAGCATGGTTATAGGTCGTAATGACAACCGAGACACAGGCTGCGGCGGGTCTGACGGTCATCTTTCGCCCACTTGGCTCTGCGCAGTCGGGTAGCCGGCAAAGGTTAGCCATGCGACTGAGCGCCGACATGCCTCCTCGAAGCCGACCACCGGCTGGTATCCGAGCTCGCGCTCGGCCTTAGCCGACGGGAGTTTCACCCGACACCGGTGCAACAGCGCACGTTCTTCAGATACCTTGATCTTTGGAGCCATAGGCGGCCTCTGATCGAGCCCTGATTTCCGCCACTCGGCATAGCCTACCTTTAGTCCGCTACGAACGGGTCTCGGGAGGCTTCGGACAAGCCGCCGGTAAAGGTCGCCATCTCTCAGCCATTGTGTCCAGTTCGGCGCGAATGACAATGGCGCGGAAACCGAAATCGCAGCCAGGTCGAAGCCCAATGCCTCGGCTATCGGGCGGCAAAGATCTGCCCAACTTATCCTTTCGCGGTCCCCGACCAGATAAGTTCGCCCAGCCGCCTCGGGCACTTCGATGGCAAGCTTGATCGCATGAACGACATTGTCGACATAAGCGCTGTTGCAGATGCCATGGCCGCCATCCACCAGATAGGCAGAGCCGTCGAGGAGATCGTTGGCGAAGCCCCCCGTCCAGCTGGAGCGCGGGCCAAAGACAATTCCGGGCCGCAGCACCACCACCTGGACTGCACCGTCCCGTGACAATTCCCCGAGACGACGTTCAGCACGAACCTTGGCATTGTTGTACTCGACCGTCTGGCCGTCGTGCAGCGCGCTCGTTTCGTCCGTTCCGGGCAGCGGCGATTGGCCATGAACGGATGCGCTACTGAGGTAGACCAGGCGAACGACGCCCGCAGCGGCGGCGGCAAGATAGACAGGCTCGACGGCATCGACGATCGTGCGACTATCACCGGCAACTGCATGAACAACGGACTGACAGCCAAGAAGGGCCGCAGTAAGAGCCGGAACGTCATGCGCGTCCGCCACCCTTCCATCGATCGCAAAGCGGGACAGGCTGGCGAAAGCACTCGGCCTGCGAACGATCGGCCTCACCTCAGCCCAGCCGGAAAGATGCAGCAACTCCACTGTCCGGCAACCTATGAAGCCGTTGGCGCCAAGCACGGCAACAGTGCCGGTCATTGTCTGGTCTCGGCGGAAGCAATGACGTGGCGAAAGTCTTCTGCTCCGAGCCAAGGCATGTCCAGCCGTTTCCGTCTGGCATAGCATTCCTCGATTCGCTTGAGCACGTTGCGCCCCGCTGTGGCTGACCCGGAAAGGAGGGTTCCATTTCGGACCGTGTCGACCAAGTCCGAAATCTGATCGCAGAACGCGTCGACGAAATCGCGCGACCGGTCGTCGGTGTTGGTGAAGGAGGCGGTGGCTGCCGTGCGGCATCCTTTCAAGGCGATCTCTACAAGCTCCGTCTCATTGACTGCCCAAGAAATCGAGCCACGTTCGCCCTCAAGACGGTAAAGGTTCGGACGAGCCCAATCACGGCTCAGCCGGACCGTTGCCTCGAAGCCGCCAAAACCTAACCGGACAAGGCAGTTCGCCTCGACGCCGCCCATTGCGTCATCGGCGTAGTGGATTTCATGGGGCTCTCCGAACCACCAGGTCAGGAGGTCAAGGCAATGCGTGCCTATGTCCTGAAGCACGCCACCGCCGGATTCCGCGCGGCTGAAATAGCTCGTCGAAGCGACAGGCCACTGGAAAGGGCCACCCTCAAAACAACAGACACCTTGAATTTTTCCGATCAATCCGCCCTCGACCATGGCCTTTATCGATCGGGTGGCAGGGAACTGCCTTCTGACGAGGCCTGTTGCCACATGTAGATTGTTGGCTGCCGCTACCGCCAGGATAAGGTCTGCGTCGGAGCTGCTCGTGGCCATCGGCTTCTCGCACAGAACATGCATGCCGGCCCGCAACGCCTGCATCGACTGATCAAGATGGTATCGAGGCGGGGAAGCGATGATCGCCACATCGGCGCCCACAGCCAGAAGGCCGTCGAAACTGGCTGCAACCTTCGCTCCGGGCAGCCGCGCCTGTACGACCGCGGCGGATTTCGCTTCGGGATCAAAGATGGCTGCGACTGCGATCTGGCCTCTGCCTTGAAGGCGCGACAGCGCTTCCGCATAGTAGAGCTTCGTGACGGCGCCACATCCGGCCAAAACGAGACGGACAGGCTCACCTTGCCGCAGCCGTGCCGGCTGCCGTTGCACAGTTTCAATTTGGGCGGACAATCTCGCCTCCCTGCTTCGCAACGAGCCACAGCATACGTCCAATTGTCTTGAGCGACGGATCGAGGTGGAAGGCTTCACTCATTTGCGCGAGGCATCCAGCCCAATCACCAGAGCTAAGCAGCCGCCGTCCGGTTTCGAGAGCGCTTTGCGAATAAGTCCGCCGAGCCGATGCGGCGACATCGTCCGCGAGTTCGCTTGGAAGATAGCTCTTGAAAATATCAATCGCCATTCGCGTGTAGGCCATGTCCGCGGCATTCCGGATATGGCGCCCTGTGTTCGATTGCGGGTGCATCCGATAAAGCGCAAGGGCTTGCGGTTCGTACCAGACAGGAAAACGAGAAGCGATGCGTATCCACATCTCCCAGTCTTCGCTGCATTTCAGCCGCCGGTCGAAGCCGCCGAGTTCTTCGTAGACCGCGCGTCGGACCGCGATGGACGGCGTCATGATGCGCTGTTCGAGCGCCAATCGGACCACCGCATTCTCAAGCCTTCCGGAGATTGACTGCATTGCAGGTTCGATCGACAACTGCTGTCCGTGGGCGTCCATGAAGACCGTCCGGCAGAACGCCGCTCCTACTCTCGGATCCGCATCGAAACCCCGACCGAGCAATTCGTAAAATTCTGGTCGGACGGCATCGTCGCCGTGCAGGAGATGGACAAGTTCCCCCTGGGCTCGGCTCAGACAGGTATGGAAGTTGCCGATGTGGCCGAGGTTTTGCGGCTGGCGGAAAAAGCCGACACGCCTTCCCCCGATTTCGTTCACGACTTTTTGCGGATCGTCGGACGAACAATCGTCAACCACTTCGATCTGCATATGAGCCGGGTCAGGGGCTTGCGCGAGCACGCTTTGCAGCGTTGAGGCAAGAAAGCGGGCGCTATTATAGACGGGGATCATCACCGACCACTTCGGACGAACAGCCGCCTGTGGCAATGACGGGACCGGATCGCGATTCTCGAAGTTGCGGAAAGCCGTCATCTCCCGAGCACCGAGGATTTCAGCAGGAGCAGTGCCAACCGCGCGATATCGCGTTTCGGCACGTTGTTTCCGCCAGTGCCGCTTCGCAGCAATCGTAGGAAGCACGATCTGGCCGACGGCAAGTCACCTCCGTTCAGATACTGCTTCGACCATTCGTAAAAGTAGCGGGAACAGCCGCCACGGGCAAACTGTGCCCCACGGGCATCCATGACATTCGCCATTCGCCGGTAGAATCCCTCGATCGCATCAAGCCTGAGCGGGCTTGGCAGCGCCGATACAAGCCCACCCGGGTGCAGACGATAGATACCTGCCACCTCGTCGACAAAGGCGAGGTCTGCTGTCTTTGCGCAATGCACATACAGCGGCCAATCAGTAATCGGAAAGAAATCTGCATACCAAGACGGTACATCCCGAACGCACGCGGTTCGCATCATACCGCCGCAAGTGGCGAAGGGATTGCCTTCCCAAATTTCCCTTTGTGTGATTAAGGGCTTCTGATCCCGTGGCGTCCACCGCCGCGACGTGATCTCGTCGCCGTGCGCCACGAGCGCATTGTAAAATATGGCCGAGAGCTCAGGATGCGCGTCAAGATGGGCCACCTGATCTCGCAGCTTGGTCTTGGATGTCCACAGGTCGTCGCCATCAAGGATCGAGACATAGCGCCCGCGCGCAACCCGGAGTCCTCTCGCAACGACCTCGTTGGATCTCAAATTGCTGCCAGAATAGATCGCCGATAGTCTTTCGGGATAATCGGATACATACCGCTCCACGATCTCCCGGGTACCGTCCGTCGAAAAATCTTCGCTGATCAGGATCTCGACACCGGATTCCGTATCTTGCATGAGAACGCTGTCGATCGCTGCCGCTACGTAGCGAGCGTGATTGTAGGTGACAATGAGCACGGTCACACTGACCGTCGGTTCATTCACTGTCCGCTCAAAAGTGCATTCTGCCCTCTGAGCCAAATTGCGGCCCGACGACATCTGCTCTTCCGACAGCAGCAGCTTCTTCATTCCAAGCCTCTAAGGAGAAACGGGCTGTCTGAGCCGCTGCCTTCTTGGGGCATTGCAAAGGTTCCTCGTTCGGGATGCTGCGCCAAATAGCCTCCGCAGGGTCCAAGTTTGCTGTCCATTGCAGCCAGATTGTTGAGCAAGGCACGGTAATCGGTATTCTCGCCGCGATCGAAAAGCTCATCGACAGCGTAGTCCCAGAACGGTTTCCCGATCCCCGAGCCGCGGCCTTCGCGTTCCAGTTTGGTTCCTTGCTTCGCCTTGCGCCGGAAAATGGCAAGCGTCGCACCGACGACTTTCGCGAACTGCGAGGGCGATCGCCAGAGCACTCTGGCGAAGTTCATGCCGACGGCAGCAAAGCGGCGCCTTTTAAGCCCGAGCCTGGCGATCTCGACATCGTTACGGAACATCACATCCGATAGGATCGGGCTCACCATCTCGCTGCAGCGAGCAAAGAGGCTCTCGAGCACCATCCGACGCGAGATGAGCATTCGGACGAAATCTTGCGACATGGCTCCTGGCGTTCGGCGGTATCCGACCAAGTGCTCCTTGACGACATCGAATCGGTATTTCGAGGCGATACTCAATTGGAGGAAGAAGTCCTCACAACCCTCCGCACCGTTTTCGCGCAGTCGCGAGGAATAGCCACCCATTTCGAGTAAGACATCGCGCCGGAACATTGCCGAACTTCCGTGACCGATAAAGTTCTGTCCGAGATGCTGCATGAATACCCATCCGTGCGGGTGCATGCGCTTAGGCGTAATGATCGCCTTATCATCGGCATCAATCGTCCGGTAAAGCGTATAGACAAGCCCAACATCATTGCCTGCTGCAGCGAAAACACGCAGCTGCTTTTCGAGTTTGGTTGGATGCCAGAGATCGTCGGCGTCTATAGGAGCTATATAGATGCCTTTGCTTGCACGTATCCCCGTATTCCGCGCCGACGCGACGCCACTGTTCTTCTGTTGTAGCAACTTGATACGCGGATCGTCATTGGATAGTCGGCGGACAATTGATGCAGTTTCATCAATCGAACCGTCGTCAACGACTATTATTTCGATGTTTCTGTATGTCTGGTTTATCACCGACGCCAAGGTGCGTTCGATAAATTGTTCTGCGTTGTAGGCAGGGATAATGACAGCCACGAATGCGTGAGTAGGACATTGTGAGTTGCTCGTAGAACAACTCCCCTTGGTGCGGCCACTTCCCTTCACTGTCACCCGGCCTCTGAGCTCTGCATGTACTGCTAAACGGCCGTTGTCCGGCTCACTAACATTTTGGGCCACGCACACTGGACGGCCCTCGCCCGGCCTTCTTAGGTGGCCGATCCATTCTCTTTGTGCCACAGCCCATAGCGTATTTTCCTTTCGCCCCTGGCCGACTTGGGGTTCGAAAACTCACGCAATAGCCCACGCTGCACCCTGACTAAGTGACCCAAAATGATCTCGCCCGTGCGTAGAGCCGCCCACGCAGAGTGGCGGATCCGAGAGTATCTCCTGTTCCTGCAATCTATGCCCCTGGATGGCGAGTAGATAGATCGTCAAAAGCGGTACCCGTTAAGGAAAATTCGCGACGGTTTCGGGATGCCGCGAGAATAAACGGTCTCTTTTCTGCGCGCGTTCACGAATGTCACGAGCTGACTGAATCGCACCCAAGACTGCGGAAATTCGCCTTCCATCTGGAGTTCGCCCCTGGGACCGGACAAATTGAACAAGCAGGATTGCCGGCTGATGGTGCGCGATCAACCTACTACGATCAGCCCGACACCGCCGTGGATGACACAGCGCTCGTCGAGACGATGGGTCAAATCTCCGACAGCTTCGAAGCTTACGGCTATCGCCGCATGCAGGCGGCGCTGCGGCAGCGCGGCATCGTCGTCAGCCCCAAGAAGGTCAGGCGGTTGATGCGCGAGCGTGATCTGCAGCCCAGGATCAGGCGCCGCTTTGTCGCTGGCTGCCTCCGCCCGCCCGATGATGAAGAGCGGGGGTGCCTCGCCCTGATCGATGCGGCACAGGAATTTCCAGATAGACCTTACTGCCATCGTCGAAGGGCGCGCGTCGGCCTCACCCGGTGCCCCGGCAACGGCCGCCTTCGGCGGCAGGACATCGCCGTATATGTCACGACCTTTGCCGGGAAGAATGCTTGCGAATCGCTGCGGAGATCGCCGCCAGGCCACCCCGCAGTTCGTCCTCAAGAGGATAGAGGAAGCCGACACGCATGTGGTTGCGCGGCATCTCGAACCAGTGGCCCGGACCGACATAGGTGCCATAGCTTTCCAGCAGGTCGGCGTAAAAGTCGTCGAAATCGAATCCCGGACCATGACGGAAACGGGGGAAGCAGACCACGCCGCCCTGGGGCTCGACCCATTCGATCAGCTCGTCGCTCTCAATCCAATCGCGCATGATGGCAAGGCGTCCGGCCAGCACTGGCGCCTGCGCGGCGAGGAAGGCGTCGCGGCCTTCCAGGATGCGGGCGCCGATCCACTCGTCGACGACGCTGCCGCAGATGCCGATCTGCTCCTTCGCCGCCAGGAAGCGCTCCATCAAGTGCACGTCGCGCGTCATGATCCAGCCCACGCGGATGCCCGGCGCGCCGTAAGCCTTGGACAGCGAAGCCACACTGATCGCGGCGGGGCTGAGCGAGGCGGCGGGGGGCAGCATCTCGCCATGGGTCAGGTCGCGGTAGGTTTCGTCCACCAGTAGCCTGCATCCCGCCTTTTCGACCAAGGCGATCAGCGCGTCCAGTTGAGGGCGGCCGATCATCGTGCCGGTTGGGTTATGCGGGCAGGTGATGCTGACATAGCGGGTGTTCGGGCGCAGAGCGCTGGCGACGGCATCGATGTCGAGGCCGAACCGATCGTCGAATTTGAGGTCGATAAAGGTGATGCCGCAGCCGATGGCGCGCGGCGTCTCGATGTTAGTGGCATAGTTCGGCCGCACCACGACAAGATGGTCGTCGCGCGATAGAAGCGTGGTGGCGATGATGAACAGCGCGCCAGCGGCGCCGGCGGCCACCAAAACGTTGTTGGGGCCGAGGCCCTTGCCCTGCGCGGCTACCAACGCCCGAAGCTCAGGGTCGCCGCGATGCTCGCCATAGGGCAGCAGCAGGTCAGGGACGGAGAGATGGAAATCGGACAGCTTACGGTCTCGTACGGAGCTTTCCGACAGGTTGAAGCGAATGCGGTCATAGCCGTATTCCTCCGGTGATTCCTTCTCGATCACCATGCGTGCGTAGTCCATGCTTTCCCCCGTCAGGCTGCCAGCCGGGCGACGGCCAAAACGGCCTGGTCGACCTCGTCTGCTGTGGTGTAATGCGATAGGCCGAGCCGAGCGACGCCGCCTTGCTCGCGCAGGCCGAGCAGGCCGGAGGCTTCATAAGCGTAGAAATCGCCGGCCCAGCCGAAGATGTTTTCGCCCGCCAGCGCGGCTGCGATCTCCTGCGGCGACCTCTTGGCCAGCCGGAAGCTGAAGGTGGGCACACGGGCGTCCAGCCGGTTGCGGCTGGCGATGCCGCAGAGCTTGAAACCGGGAATGCCGGCAACACCCGCCAGGAACCGGTCCATCAGTCCGGCTTCGTAGTCGGTCGCCGCCTCCAATCCCGCCACGATGCGCTGGCGCAGCGGCGCGGCAACGTCGACGCCGGCGCACTGCTCGCCGAGCCAAGCGATGTGCTCGATCGCCGCCTGCGTGCCGGCCTGCGCCTCGAAGGAGGGAGTGCCGGGGGTGTGGCGCCACGGCATGTCGAAGGAGGCGGGCCGCACCTTGAGCGGCGTGAGCCGGTCGCACAGCTCCGGCCGTATATACATGACCCCGGCGTGCGGACCGAAGAACTTGTAGGCAGAGCATGCGAGCAGGTCGCAGCCGATCGCCGACACGTCGAGGGCCAAATGCGGCGCCGACTGCACGGCATCGACCATGGTGACGGCGCCGGCAGCTTTACCAGCAGCCACGATACGGGCAACGTCGTTGACGGTGCCAAAAATGTTGCTCGCGTGATTGCAGGCAACCAGACGCGTGCGCGGGCCGATCAGTTCGTCCAGCATGTCGTAGCGATATTCGAAGGTTTCGGTATCGAACTCGAGCCAGCGGACGGTGACGCCACGTTCCTCGGCTGCGATGATCCACGGGCCGACATTGCCATCATGGTCCATGCGGGTAAGCACGATCTCGTCGCCCGGTTTCCAGTCGCGTGCCACCATGCGCGAAAAATGGAAGATCAGCGAGGTGCTGTTGAGGCCGAAGACGATCTCGTCCGGCTGTGCACCGAGCAAGGCGGCCGCCGCTGCATGCGCTCCCACCAAGATGCGGTCGCTATCACGCGAGGTGTGGAAGGCACCGCCCTCGTTGGCGCAGCTTCGCAGCATCACCTCGCTCATGCGCTCGACCACGCGTGCCGGTACTTGCGAGCCGCCCGGCGCGTCGAGATAGATACGTGGCTTGCCGTCGTCGGTGATCGCCAGCGCCGGGAAGGCCCCGCGCACCGCCTCGATGTCCCATCGTCCAGTCGTCATGGAATTCCCTTTCAGGTCGGTCGCACCGCCGCGATCGCGGCCGTCAGTTCGTCGTAGTCGAAATTCCCGCCGCACAGCACGATCGCATTGACTTGGCCGCGGTACCGTTCCGGGTGCTTCATCAGCCCTGCCAGCGCTAGGCCGGCTGCACCCTCGACCAATAGATGCTCTTCGATCGCGAGACGGGCGAGCGCGCCGGCGATCTCGGCTTCGGAACAGATGACCACATCGTCGACGACCGACCGGGCGAGGCCGAGCGTGACTGAATCCTCATCCATGCCGCCGGCGACGCCGTCGGCCAACGTCGGCAAGTGCTCGACATCGATCACCTTGCCCGCTTCCATCGACGCTGCCAGCGCCATGCTGTTGGCGGCCGCGCAGCCGATGATCCGCGTGCGCGGACTGAAGGCCTTCATCACGGCGCCGATGCCGCCGATCAACCCGCCGCCGCCCATGGCGATGAAGACATTGTCGATACGCGAATGCTCTTCCAGCAGTTCGAGCCCGATCGTGCCCTGGCCAGCAACAACGTCGGGATCGTTGTACGGAGATACGTAGACGAGTCCCTTCTCCTCGCCCAGGCGGCGCGCGTGCGCCTCGGACTGGCCGCTTTCATCGCCATGCAGGATCACGTCGACGCCAAAGGACCGTATGCGCGCCAGTTTGGCCTTCGTGACATTGTGCGGAAGCACGACCGACAATTTTCGGAACAGGCGCGACGCCGCGAAGCTGGAGGCTATGCCGTGGTTGCCGGACGAGGCGGTGACGAACGGCCGGCCCCCGGTCGCATCGTCCATCGCGGTCAGCTTCGAGAAGGCGCCTCGCGCCTTGAAGGAGTTGGTGAACTGGAAATTTTCGCATTTGAACAAAACGGTGCTACCGATCGCGTCGCCGACGGCGGACGCGCCCAGCAGCGGCGTCTTCGCGATGTGGCCGCGGATGCGGGCATGCGCCCGCACGGACCGCGCGGCAGCGGCGGCGATGTCACCTTCGTTCGACATGGTTCTGTCCTGGGTCAAGAGTTTGCGGCTGTGCCGGCGCTCGCGAGGATGGCGCTGGCGATTGCCGCGTCCTCTGCGCCGAGGCCGGTCAGGTCGGCGATGCTGATGTCACCAGGCTTGCGCGTCAATGAGCCAGTCCGCAGCGATACGCCGATCTCACCGATCCGCTCTGGCTCGACGAGGCCGGCCGCGATGGCATGAGCGAACTCGCCATGGTCGATGCTCTGCAGGGCCGAATCGGCGAGCAACGTGTTGGCGCGCGCGACCAGCGTATTCTCCAATTCCTGTTTGCCGGGCGCATCGGCTCCGATGGCTGTAATGTGCGTGCCGGGCGCGATCCATTCAGCGCGCACCAGCGGCGCGGTCGCGGGCGTCGTGGTGACAATCACTTGTGAATCGGAACAAAGGTCGGCGAGCGAGCCGACTGGCGATACCTGGAGGCCAAGGTCGGCCACGTCGGCGGCGAAGCGTCCCGCCGCCGCTGGCGAGCGGCCCCATACCGCGACCGAAAGCGGCTCGCCGTGAGCCAGCGCTCGCAGCGCGCGTAACTGCATGCGTGCCTGGGTTCCGGTGCCGACGATGCCGAGGCGCGTCGCGCCCTTAGGCCAGCACAGCCGGGTCGCCAGCGCGCCGGCATAGCCAGTGCGCCAGTCGGTCAGCATGCCTTGGTCGAACAGCAGCGCTACCGGTTCGCCTGTCGTGGCCGACAGCGCCACCATCATGCCGTTGCCGCTTGGAAGGCCCTTGGTCGGATTGTCGTAGAACCCAGTCGCGACTTTGACGACGAAGATCGACGCGCCCGATACATGGGCGCATTTCACATGGCAATCGCCGTTCGCCGCCGCGAATCCCATGTGGACGACGGGCGGCTGCTGGACTGCCCCGGCGCTGTAGGCGACGAGGCTTTCGCGAACGGCCGCAATACCGGCGGCGTGGTCGAGCCGCCGCAGGATCTCCGCCCGGTCGAGGATGAGCGGCATGTTTGCGGCTGGCCTAGCCATGGTCGTTCCGTTCAGGCCGCCGAGCGGGCAAGGCCGCGCAGGAAGAGCTGCACACGTTCCAACCCGCCTTCCAGGACATGCGCCGGCGCGCCGATGCCGACGCGGAAATAGCCGTCCATGCCGTAGACGTCGCCCGGCGCGACAAGCACGCCCTGCTCGTCCTTGACGCGATGCGCCAGCTCGGTCGAATTTATCGGCAAGTGATAGCGCACGAATGCCATGCCGCCTGCCTGCGGCGGCGCCAGCGAGACCAGCCCCTCGTTGGCGCGGACCCAGCGCACCATCATGTCGACATTGCGTGACAGGAGGTCCCGGCTGCGGTCGAGGATCGCCTTGCGGCGCGCCGGCTGCAACACCATCGACGCGACCAGTTCGCTGACCGCGCCGGTAGTGATGGAGGTATAGTCCTTGCGCTGCCAGGAGGCATAGATCTCGGCAGCGGGGCCGACCAGCCAGCCGATGCGCAGGCCCGGCATCGCCATCGCCTTCGACAAGCCGCTGGTGACGATGGCTTTCTCATAAAGGTCGACGCTGCTCGGCGGCTCGAGGGTACCGTATTCGGCTCCCTTGTAGACCTCGTCCGTATGTAGCCAGATGCCGTTGGTGCGTGCGATGGCCACAATTTCCCCGAGCAGGTCCGCCGGCACCACGCGTCCGGTCGGATTGTTGGGCGTGCAGAGCGTGATGACCTTGGTGCGGGGCGAAATCGCCGCGCGGATGTCGGCCGGATCGGGCAGCCAGCCCAGTTCCTCGCGCAGCGGCACATCACGTACCACCGCGCCGAGCGCCTTCGCCCATCCCCTGATCTGCAGGTAGTTGGGGACGACGACGATGATCTCGTCGCCCGGCTCCAGCAGCGTCATCGCCATCAGAAAATTGGCTTCGGCCGAGCCGTTGGTGACCATCACCTCGTCGGCCGTACGATTCTTGTATGTGGCCGCGATCGCCTCGCGAAGGACGACGGCACCGTTCGTCCAGCCGTAACCGAGTTCGGCGGCAAGCACCTTTTCGCGTTCCTCCGGGCTCAGCAGTTCGTTGAGCGAATAGGGGTGTACCCCGCTATCGGAGAGGTTGTACTCGACGATGTTCTCGTAGAGCGACTGGATGCGTTCGAGGGTGAATTCTTCGATCTGCATGTGTGTACGATTCCTCTTCTTCAGGAAGCCGCGCGGGCCGGTGAGGTCGCGTTGGCCAGGATGCCTAGCACAGTTCTGTGCAACTCAGGTGTGGCGCTGGCCACGACGGAACGGCGGCCGGAACGGATCGTCAGCTCGCCGCCCTGCCAGTCGGTCATGACGCCACCGGCGTTACGCACGATCGGGATCAGTGCGCAATAATCGAAGGCGTCCAGCCCCCCGTCCACATTGATGTCCAGCGCGCCGTCGGCGACGCGGCCATAGGCATGGCAACCGCCGCCATAGACGCTCCAGCGCACCTGGCGCCGCAGCCTCTTGTAGGCGGCCGTATCCTTGTCGTCGAAGGATTCCGGGTTGCCGTTGCCGACAAGGGCCTCGCTAAGGTCCTGGCAGGCGCGCGTGCGTACGGGCTTGCCGTTGAGGGTGGTCGGCGAACCGTCGGCGCCCAGCCAGCGCTCGTTGGTGACGGGATTGTCGATGACCCCGAGCATGGGAACGCCGTTGCGGGCCAGCGCGATCAGCGTGCCGAAGGTCGGAATGCCGGTGATGAAGGCTTTGGTGCCGTCGATCGGATCGATGACCCAGACCCATTCCGCGTCGAGGCCGACGGACCCAAATTCCTCGCCAAGGATGCCGTGGTCGGGATACGCCTCCTGGATGCGCGCGCGCAGCCTCTCCTCGACCTCCCGGTCTACCGCGGTGACAGGGCTTGCATCGCCCTTGGAAACGAAGCCGTGTTGCTCGCTGAGCGCTTCCTGGATTGTCGCCCGGCTGACGTCTGCCAGCGAACCGGCGAAAGCCGTAAAGGTCTTGGGGTCAGATGCCGGCATTGTCGGCTCCCTCTATGAGTGGGGTTGCGGGTTCGTCCAGAGGACGCGTGTGTCGTGAAAGCCTGTATTCGAGGGCGCGCAACGCCGTGGTGAGCACGTAGGTAATGGTGAGGTAGATAAGCGCCGCGGTGATGAAGAGCTCATAGGGCGCGAAGGTGCGGGCGACGATCGTGTTGGCGGCGCCGGTCAGCTCCATGACGGTGATGGTCGAGGCGAGTGATGTGGATTTCAGCATGCTGACCACCTCGTTGCCGTAAGCCGGCAGGGCGATGCGGAAGGCGCCCGGCAGGATGATCGTGCGGTAGGTCAACGCCGTCGACATGCCGCAGGCACGCGCCGCCTCGATCTCACCGGCTGGCACCGCCTCGATGGCGCCGCGCAGGATGTAGGCGGTGTAGGCGGCCGTGTTCAGGCTGAAGGTCAGAATGGCGCACACCCAGGCCTGGCGCAGATATGGCCACAGAAAGCTGTCGCGAACGACCTCGAGCTGGGCGAGACCGTAATAGACAAGGAATATCTGGACCAGGAGCGGCGTGCCGCGGAAGAAGTAAATGTACCAGTGCAGCAGGAGGCGCACCGGCGCCGGGCCGCTGACGCGCAGGATGGCGACGGGAAGTGCCACCGCCATGCCGCAGAAGAGTGAGGCGACGAGCAGTTCGATCGTCGTGACGGTGGCCGACAGCAGCGCCGGCAAGCTCTCGACCATAAGCTCGAAGTTCATCGCGCCAGCTTCCTCTCGCCGCGCGTCGCACGCCGTTCCAGCGCGTCGACAATCGAGGTGTTCAGTATGGTGAGCAGGAGGTAGATCAGCGCCGCGGCGAGGTAGAAGCGGAAGGGTTCGCCATTGACCTGCGTCGCCATGGTGGAGATGCGCATCAGCTCCTCCAGCCCGACGATGGAGATAAGCGACGTGTCCTTGATGAGCGAGATCCAGTTGTTGCCGAGGCCGGGCAGCGCGTAGCGCCACATCAGCGGCAGGCGGATGTGGATGAAGCTGGTCGCGGCCGACATGCCGAAGGCATCTGCCGCCTCGATCTCGCCCTTGGGAATGGCGAGATAGGCGCCGCGCAGCACCTCGGCCGCGTAGCCGCCGAAGACCAGGCTGAGCGCGAAGACGCCGGCCGGCATCGCCGGCACTTCGAGAAAGTGGATGCTGGGGTCAATCATCTTCGCCAAGCCGGTCAGGGCCACCGTGCCGCCGAAATAGGCGATGAGGATGATGAGGAGTTCGGGCGTGCCGCGCACGACCAGAGTGAAGCCCCGGCCGATGGCGCGCAGCACACAGTTCGAGGAGAGCTGTGCCAGCGCGCCGAGAATGCCCCAAACGAGGCCGACCGCCAGCGACAGCAGCGCGACCTCGACGGTGGTCATGAGCCCGCTCGCGACCTCCAAACCCCATCCCTGGAAAATGTCCATCTGCCGCTCCTGCGGTGGCAAGAAGAAAGACGCCGGCCATCGGGTGAAATGGCCGGCGATGAACCGTACGGCTCGGCCTAGTTCGATGCCGGCAGCACGCTGAACGACCAGTACTTGTCGTTGATGGTCTTGAACGTGCCGTCGTCGATCATGGCCTTCATCGCCTTGTCGAGCTCGTCGCGAAGGCCGGCATCGTCCTTGCGCATGCCGATGCCCACGCCTGGCCCGAAATACTTCACGTCCTTGATCTCCGGACCGATGAATTTGTAACCCTTGCCTCGGTCCTTGTTGAGGAAGTCGTTGGCGAGCTTGATCGGGCCGGCGAAGACGAGATCGGTCCGCTTGGAGGTCAGGTCGAGCAGCATGTTGTCGGCCGTGTCGTAGAGCTGGATCGTGGCCTCAGGAAAGTTGTCTCGCATGTAGTTCTCGTAAGTTGAGGCACGCTCGATCCCGATGGTCTTGCCCTTGAGACCATCGGGGTTGGGCTTGCCGTCGTCCGTCAGCGGCTTGGCATCGCTTCCGTCCGGACCGACGAACCGGGCGGTGGAGGAGCGGTACGGGATCGAAAAGTCGATGCTCTTCTTGCGCTCGTCGGTGATCGACATCGACGCGGCGAGAAGATCGAACTTGCCGGCGACAAGGCCCGGAATAAGCGAATCGAAAGGCATGCAGACAAAGGAGGCGTCGGCGCCGAGGCGCTTGACAACTTCCTTCGCGACATCGATGTCGAAGCCGCGCAACTCGCCGTTCGCGTCCTTGTAGTTGAACGGCGGGTATGTGCATTCACTGCCGACGCGCAGGTCGCGCGCCGAGACCTGCGTGGCGAAGGCGGCGAGGCCGGCCGCAAGCACCAAGACAAGTTTTTTCATCATGTTCCCCTGTTGTTTGTCCTGTTCAAAGAACGCGCTGCAGGAAGGCCCGGCAGCGCGCCGATTGCGGATCGCCGAGAACCTGTCCCGGCGGGCCGCGCTCCTCCACCATGCCCTGGTGGAGAAAGAGCACCTCGCGCGAGATCTCGCGCGCGAAACCTATTTCATGGGTGACGACGATCATCGTGCGTCCTTCTTCGGCGAGCGTGCGCATGACCGAGAGCACCTCGCCGACCAGTTCCGGGTCGAGCGCGGAGGTCGGCTCGTCGAACAGCATCAGCTTCGGCTCCATCGCCAGCGCGCGGGCGATGCCGACGCGCTGCTGCTGGCCGCCGGAAATATGCGCGGGGTAGTGGTCGCGCTTCTCGAACAGCCCGACCTTGGCGAGATAGGCCCCGGCTCGCTGCCGGGCCTCCTGTTTGGACAGGCCGAGCACCTTCATCGGTGCAAGCATCACGTTGTCGAGCACGGTGCGCTGGCTCCACAGATTGAAGCTCTGGAAGACCATGCCGATGCGGCTGCGGATGCGATTGATCTGGCGCGCATTCAGCTTCGCGCGCCCCGAACTGCGATCCAGCGTCAATTCCTCGCCTTCCACCGCGATCGTGCCGGCGTCGGGAATTTCCAGAAGATTCATGCAGCGCAGGAAGGTGCTCTTGCCCGACCCGCTGGCGCCGATCATGGTGATCACGTCATGGGCATGGGCGACCAGGTCGACGCCTTTCAAGACTTCCAGAGCGCCGAAGCTCTTACGGATGTTATTTGCCCGCAGGACGGTGTTTTGGTCCATGTCCACTTGGTGCCCTTGCCTCCCGATCGGCTGGACACGGAGATTGTCCCGGAAGCGCGGCTGCCCAAAGAGCCAATTTCGCCGACGGGCAGCGGACCAATTCCAGTCCCGTGGGCTGTGAATGCGTCGTCAACCGTGTTCGAGGATAGTCTGCGCGAGGATGTCGACGCAACGCGGGATGCGGCGGACCGACGTGTTGCCGAAGCCCAGCACAAGACCCCTCGGCTTGGTTTCCCGGCGTGCGTAGCGCGAGAGTGGTGGGCAGTCCAGCCCCTTCTGGAGCAGTGTTCGCGATACGGCCACGTCGTCAAACGGTTCGCGTGCGTGGACGGTCAGGTGCAGGCCGGCGTGAACGTCGGGAACGTCGAAGCCGTCTCGCAGCTTTGCGCGCAGGCATTGTGTCAGGCAGGCGGCGCGATCGCGGTAGATGGTGCGCATACGCCGAAGGTGCGAGGCGAGTCGCCCCTGGTCCATGAAGTCGGCGACCAGCGCCTGGTCCGGTAGCGGTGCGTAGAAGGAGAAAATACGCTGGGCGAGGGCGAACGCCTCGACCAGCGGCATCGGCGCGATCAAATAGGCGAGCCGCAGGCCGGGCGCCAGCATGCGGTTGAACGAGCCGGCATAGATGACCCGCCGCGGATCGCGCGCGTAGAGCGTCGTCTGCGCTTCGCCCGACCAGCGGATCTCGCTATTGGAATCATCCTCGAATATCCAGCCGGGCCGGTCCGCCGCCCAATCAAGCAGCTTTTGCCGGCGATCCGCCGTCATCGTGCAGCCGAACGGCCATTGCTCGGTCGGGGAGACAACGGCCATACGCGCCTCTCGGACCATCACGCCGGCGGCTTCTGTATCGAAGCCTTGCCTGTCGAGCGGGGCGGGAACGGTGACAAGGCCGAAGGCTTCCAGCGTGGCGATCTCGGGCATGTGGCAAGGATCCTCGACCAGAACGGTGTCGCCGCGGTCGAGCAGAACATGAGACGCGAGAGCGGCCGCTTGCAGCGTATTGCCGATGACGATGATCTGTTCGGGACGACAGTTGATCGCTTTAGCCTCCGCCAGATAGCCCGCGATGCGGGTGGCCAGCAGTGGCGCGCCGCGCGAATAGTCATAGCCGGTGTGGGCGCTGGCGTGCTCGCGCCAGCGGCGGCTAGCGATCTGAGCGAACTCGTCATAGGGGAACTCGCTCAGCGCCGGCACGCCGGCGCTGAGATCGTAGGTCTCGATGCGTTCGGCTGGCAGGTTCATGTCGAGCAGCGCCTGGCCGCGGCGCGAGGGTGCCGGGAGCGCATTTGGACCTGACACCGGTATGACCGCCGTCTCGGCTCGGGGGTGATTGTCTTCCGGCAGCATGGTTTCGACGAAGGTGCCGGCGCCGATCCGACGTGCGACATAGCCCTCCGTGGCAAGTCGCTCATAGGCGAGGACAACGGTGTTGCGCGAGAGCCCGAGTTCCTCGGCCATGACGCGGCTTGGCGGCAGGCGCGCTCCTGGCGCCACGATGCCATCCCGTATCCAGCGGCGCAACTGCTCGAAAAGTTGCTCGTTCAACGGCGTGCCACGGCTGCGGTCGAAGACGATCCTGTTCCAGCTGGGATAGTTGAAAGCGTGCATGTCTGTTCACCGGCTACGGCGGGACCTCACGAGCGGCGACGCAGCCATAAGGATGATCTTCCTATCGAATTGAAATCACCCTATCACATGACGAACGATGAGCAGAAAGCCTTCTCTGCATGCGTCGAATGCCAGCTTTCAGCCACTGGCAGCGTGCACCAAATGGCCGAGATGCACGCGCAAATTGTTCACGGCTCCACTCGTGAAGTGGAGCCGCTCTTGATCACACCTCAGTTGCCTCGGCAAGTTCGAGAGCATCTTCTACATCGACTCCCAGATAGCGGACCGTGTTCACGATCTTGCTATGACCGAGCAAGTCTGGATGGCTCCCAGAGGATAACTGACCTCAATCCAACAAGCATGTTTCTGACAGCTCAGCCTCCGCACGTCGACAGAGCCGGTTTGGGCGGGCCTGGTCCTTTCCGAATGATTCTCTCTGCTGCTCAGCCGCCGCCAAAGGTTTGTGCCCCTCCGAGCACAGGAACCGTTATTGACCGCTGAATGCCGCAAAGCTTTTTTCGAAGCGGTCGACGACATCCTCGATATCGGACATTGCTAAGCAAAGCGGCGGACACATGCGGATGACATTGCGGTACGGTCCCGAGCGGCTGGCGACGAGCCCGTTGCGGCGCGTTTCCTCGAAAATGGCGAGCGTCTCCTCCGGCGCCGGCTCTTTCGTCGCGCCGTCCTTGACGAGTTCGATCGCAAGCATAAGCCCACGGCCCCTGATATCGCCGATGATTGGAAAGCGCTCCTTCATGTCGTTAAGGCGACCCTTGAGCACCGCGCCGACATCCCGGGCGTTCTCCTGGAGTCGTTCCTCTTTTATGACCTTTAGCACGGCTCGGCCGGCCGCGCATGCCACCGGATTGGCGCCATAGGTGTGGAACAGAAATTTATCGGCCATGGATTCAGCGACATCTCGCTTGGCGATGACCGCGCCGAGCGGGATGCCGTTGCCCACACCTTTGGCGACGACGACGATATCGGGCACAATGCCATGGGATTCAAACGCCCAGAAGGCATCGCCGGTTCGGGCGACACCGGATTGCACTTCATCAATGATACAGAGACCGCCGGCCGCGCGGACACGCTCGACAGCGCCGGCAATGTAGCCCGGCGGCATCGGCACGATGCCGCCATAGCCCTGCACCGGCTCGATAATCATGCCGGCCAGCCCGCCGCTGGTTGAACTCGCTATGGCGCGCTCGACCTCGTCGAGATAGGGCTGCAAGCCTTCGCCATGAATGCCGCGATACTGGTTGGGCTCGGCCACGAAAGTGACCCCGCCAAGCTGGGGCACGGGATGGCGAAAACCCGCTATCCCGGTCACCGACTGCGCGCCGAAAGTGGCGCCGTGATAGCTCGAGGCAAGCGCCAGCATGTCGATGTTGCCGGTATGCGAGCGCGCCATCAGCAGCGCAAGATCGATCGCTTCGGCCCCGCTGTTGGTGAAATGTACGACCCAATCGTGACCGGCCGGCATCGTTGCCACCAGTTCCTCCGCGTACTGAGCCGGAACCGGGTGGTAGAACATCGTCGTGCAATGCGTCAGTTCCGCCAGTTGCTCGGTGGCCGCCTTGACCACCTGCGGATGCGCGTGGCCGACCGAGATGCAAAGGTTCATGCCGAGCAGGTCGATGTATTTACGATCCTTCTCGTCCCAGACATACTGGCCCTTGCCGCGCTTGAGGATCAGCGGGTCCTTGTAAGGAACGAACTTGCGCTGCGTGGCCGAATAGAAGCGGTTCCGCCGATCGACGATGGCCTCGGTCGACCAGTCGATGTCCAGGTTGGAATGGACGTGCGGAGCGTTCATGCCGTGTCTCCCGTGTTGCGAACTCCTGGATTGAAAACACGGAATGCGCGGCGCGCACACCGCCAAACCTCCTTATCAGGATAACTGATGGAGTTGATTAGTCATGCGACGAGGGGCGATCGACGGCATAGCAGTCGGCGGGAAGGCCAGGCAGGCGGGTGCTGATCGCGTTGGTCAGCACTTCCGCGGTACGCGTGGCGAAAGCCTCGGGGAGGTTTCCGAGCTCCCGCTCGCGCGCGACCAGAAGGATGTTGCGCGACAGCCCGGTGAACGGCAAGGGATGGACGTCAATCTCCATACCCTCCGCCAGCCCGTCGATGAGCAGGGTCGGCGTCAGGATCGCAAAGCCCATGCCGGCCGCGACCGGCGCCATCACCACGCTGGAGCGGTCACCTTCCATGGCACGCGGGATCTCGATGCGCAGGCGGCTCAGATGCTGGTCGACGCGCAGGCCAACCGGCGTCTCGCGCGAGAAGCGCACGAAGGCGAGCTTCTTGGAGAGCTTGACGATGTCACCGACATCGCCGGCAAAACCCTTTGGCGTCACCAGCAGGAATTTTTCGGTCATCACAGGATAACGCGTCAGTCCCTCGATCTCGAACAGCTCGCCGGAGGTGACGGCGAGGTCGGCGCGGCGGGCCCGCAGCAAGGCGACGTGGTCGGTCGCCAAACCCGCGAACAGGCTGAGCTCGGGAATGCCGAAACCCTTGCGGGCAAGGACCGAAAGCGCCGGCGCCAGCGTGGTCGCGATCGACGCCAGAAGCGCGATGCGCAACAGCGGCAGCGGTGCTGCATTGACGCGGCGCGCGTCGGTGCGCAGGCCCTCGACCTCGGCGAGTATGGCAACGGCGCGGCGATGCAGCGCGATGCCGGCTTTGGTGAGCTCGATCGGCCGCAAATTGCGATCGATCAGGCTGACGCCGAGCGCGCTTTCCAGGTTCTTCAGGTGCTGCGAAGCGGCCGATTGCGTCATGCCCAGCATCTGTGCCGCTTGGGTGACGTGCCTGGTCTCGACGATGGCGACGAAAACCTCGATCGATCGGAAAAGGTTGAAATCGAAACTGCCGCTCTTCACCCGCAACTCCGCCCGTGAAGCATCATAAGTTTTCCTAATGTTGCGAAATTTGGGTTGAGCGCAAGTGGTTTAGCGGGAAAAGATCGCGCTGTTCCAATCCAGCGAAGGTATCCCACAAGGTGAATGGCAGCGCACGCATCGTGATCATTGGCGGCGGTGTCATTGGCCTCGGCATAGCCTATCACCTTGCCGAACTGGGCGTGAGCGATGTCGTCCTTCTGGAGCGCCACCAACTGACCAGCGGCACATCCTGGCACGCCGCCGGAATCGTCGGTCCGTTACGCGCCAGCCTCAACCTGACAAGGCTGGCGCAATATGCGACCGAGCTGTTTCCACGCCTCGAGAAAGTGACGGGCCAGGCGTCCGGCTACCGCCGCACCGGCGGCCTGTGGCTGGCGCGACGTGCGGAGCGCATGGACGAACTGAAGCGCATCGCGCATTTGGGCGATGTCTGCGGCCTCACCGTTGAGATTGTCGATCAGGCGGGCGTGGCCGAGCACGTGCGCGGCATCGTCACCGATGGCGTCGAGGGCGCGCTGTGGGTCGAGGAAGACGGCCAGGCCAATCCAGTTGATATCTGTGCGGCCTATGCAAAACGGGCCCGCGCCGCCGGTATCCGCATCCTCGAGGGGTTAGCCTGTTCGGGCATCGTGACCCGCAACGGCCGGGTCGCTGGCGTCAAGCTGGCCTCCGGCGTCACCATCGATTGCGAGACCGTCGTCAACTGTGCCGGCGCCTGGGCGCGCGATATCGGCGCGCTCGCCGGCGTTCCTGTGCCGCTGCAGGCCGTCGAGCACATGTATGTCGTGACGGAGCCGATCGCCGGTCTGCAGGATCCGTTTCCCATCCTGCGCGACCTCGACGAAGGCATCTACATCAAGGGCGATTCCGGCAAGCTGGTGTTGGGCGGCTTCGAGCCGAACGCCAAGCTCTTCGATGTTCGCGGACCGGCTGGCGACAGGCCATTCCTCGAACTGCCCGAGGATTGGGAGCAGTTCGAGCCTTTCATGTCGGCCGGACTGAAACTCCTGCCGGCGCTGTCGCAGACCGGCATCAGGCACTTCATGAATGGCCCGGAGAGTTTTACCCCCGACACGCGGCCGCTGATGGGCGAGTCGCCCTATCTGCGCGGCTTCTATGTCGCCGCCGGCTTCAACTCGACAGGCATGATGTCGTCGGCCGGCGCCGGCAAGGCCATGGCCGAATGGATCGTCGACGGCGAGCCCAGCCTCGATCTGTGGGCGCTTGACATCGCCCGCTTCGACCGCGCCGCCGCGGCGCGCTCTTTCGTCGGCGCCAGGATGGAGGAAGCGGTTGCCGACCTCTTCCGCATGCATTGGCCTTACAAGCAGGCCGCCGCCGGGCGCGACGTGCGGCGTTCCGCCTTTCACCGTACGTTCGCCGAAGCGGGTGCTGTGTTCGGCGCGCCGACCGGCTGGGAGCGACCGCTCTGGTTCGGCGGCACGGAGACGCGCGGCTATTCCGTCGGCGCTCAGAAATGGTGGAGCCCGGCCAGGGCCGAAGCCGATCGAATGGCGCAAGGCGTTGGCCTGTTCGAGCTTTCGCCCTTCACCAAGATCGATGTGCGTGGACGCGACGCGATCCAGCTGATGCAAAGCCTGTGCGCGGGGGACGTCGACAGGCCCGAAGGCCGCGCCGTCTATACGCAGATGCTCAACGCACGCGGCGGCATCGAGGCCGATGTGACGGTCACGCGAGTCGACGAGCACGGCTTCCGGGTTATTTCAGGTGCCGCGACCAGACAGAAAGATTTTGACTGGATCGCGCGCCATGCTGAGGATCTTGGTCTCAACGTCTCGGTCTTCGACGCCACGTCCGCAGAGGCCGTTCTCGGGGTCATGGGGCCGAATTCGCGGGCGCTGCTGCAGAGCCTGACCGACGTCGATCTTTCGGACGCAGCCTTCCCGTTCTCGACTTCGCGCCGCATCGACATCGGCACCGCGAATGTGCGGGCGACCCGAGTCAGCTTTGTCGGCGAGCTCGGCTTCGAGCTTTATGTGCCGGTCGAACACGGCGAGAGCCTGCTTGCCATGATCGTCTCAGCGGGCGGCGCCCATGGCCTGACCTTTTGTGGCCACTACGCGCTGGATGGCTGCCGGTTGGAAAAGGGCTATCGCCATTGGGGCCATGATATCGGGCCGAAGGACACGCCGCTGGAGGCGGGCCTGTCCTTCGCGGTGTCCTGGAAGAGGGATGATTTCATCGGCCGCGATGCCCTGCTGAAGCAGAAGGCCGATGGCCTGAAGCGCCGGCTCATGCATTTCGCCGTCGACGGCGACAATCCGCTTCTGCTGCATGACGAACCGATCTATCGCGACGGCAAACTTGCCGGGTTGACGACGTCAGGTGGCCTCGGCGTTCGCACGGGGCTCAGCCTTTGCCTGGGCTACGTTGCCTGTGATCCAGGCGAGACGAAACCGCAGCTGCTTGCCTGCGACTACCAGATCGCGGTGGCCGGTGCGCGCTACAGGCTGCGCCCACTCGACAAGCCACCCTATGACCCAACCGGATCGCGCATGCGCGTAAGCGCGGAGGAAAATTCATGAGACAACAGGCCCGCGTGGTCGTTATCGGCGGCGGCGCCATGGGCGTGTCGCTGCTCTATCACCTGGCCAAGCGCGGCTGGAGCGATGTCATGCTCGTCGAGAGGCAGGAGCTGACAGCAGGCTCGACCTGGCACGCCGCCGGGCTCTGCACGCATTTCGCCCACAATGCGACGATCATGGAGATGCGCGCGCATTCGGTGCGGCTCTATCGCGAAATCCTGACCGCCGAGACCGGGTTGCCGACAGGTTTCCACCCAAGCGGCGCATTGCGCATTACGCGCTCGCCGGAGCGCATGGACGAATTCCGCCATGTGCAGGGGCTTGGCCGGTTCGTCGGCCATGACTTCCACATTCTCAGTCCCGATGAGCTCAAGCAGATCTATCCGCTCTGCCATACCGACGGCATCATAGGCGCGATCTACGAGCCCAATGACGGTCATGTCGATCCGACGCTGGCGACCAACGCAATGGCCAGCGGCGCGCGCTCGCGCGGCGCCGAGATCGTGCGCCACAATCCGGTCCTGGCAATCGAGCGCAAGCCATCGGGCGAGTGGCTGGTCCGCACACAACAGGGTGACATTGTCGCGGAGCATGTGGTGAACGCGGCCGGCACATGGTGCCGCGAGATTGGCGCCATGATGGGGCTCGACCTGCCCGTGGTGCCGATGCTGCACCAATATGTCGTGACCGATACCGTCCCCGAGATTGCCGACCGGATCGCCGCCGGCGCCAAGGAACTGCCGATCATCCGCGATCCGGAAGAAAGCTGGTATCTGCGCCAGGAGCGCGACGGCTTTATCGTCGGCCCCTATGAAAAGTCGGCTCACCCCTGGGCGGTCGATGGCGTGCCACCAGAATTCGGCATGGACTTGCTGCCGCCCGACCTGGATCGGGTCGAGCACATCATCGCGCTGGCGATGGAGCGTGTCCCGGCACTCGCCAATGCCGGCATCAAGACGGTGGTCAACGGGCCGATCACCTTCACGCCGGATGCCAATCCGCTGGTCGGTCCGGCATTCGGCCTCGGCAATGCCTGGCTGCTCACCGGCTCAAGCATGGGCGTGATGGAAGGCGGCGGCGCCGGTCGCTTTCTCGCCGACTGGATCGTCGACGGATCACCGCCAATGGATGCGCTTGCCATCGACCCACGCCGCTTCGGCAATTATGCCGACCGCGACTATCGCATCGACAAGGCGGTGGAAGGGTTCGGCCTGCAATTCGGCATCCACTATCCCAACGAGGAACGCGAGGCCGGCCGCCCGCGCCGCACGACGCCGGCGCTCGAACTTCAGAGAAGCCAGGGGGCAGTGCTGGGCGCCGCCTATGGTTGGGAGCGGCCGAACTGGTTCGCTGCCAAGGGCGCCGACCGTGACCCGCCACTGACCTTCCGCAAGCCCGGCTGGTTCGACGCGGTGCGCGGCGAGTGCCGTGACGTGCAGGCCAGCGTCGGCGCCATCGACCTTTCGGCCTTCTCCAAATTCGAGATCGGCGGACCAGGCGCCAGCGCCTTCATGGCTTCGCTCGGCGCCAACCGACCACCGGAACGTCACGGCCGCATCGGGCTCATTCACGCGCTGACGGCAAAGGGCGGCGTGGCGTCGGAATTTACCGTGACCCGACTCGGCGACGATGGGTTCTACTTGACCAGCGCAGCACTTGCGGAGCGACATGACGAAGGTCTGCTACGCTCACGCGCCGCAGCCTTTCCAGGTGTGACGATCGACAACGTCACCGAGAGGCGCGGCGTGCTCGGCGTGATGGGGCCGCGTGCCCGTGACCTCTTGGGAAAGATCTGCGAAGCCGATCTATCGAATGCTGCATTCCCCTGGCTTTCCGCGCAGATCATCCGCGTGGCCGGCATCAAGACGGCAGCGCTCCGGGTCTCTTATGCCGGTGAGCTCGGATGGGAACTGCACGTTCAGTTGGCGCAGTTCGGCAAGCTCTACGAAGCGATCACCAAGGTCGGAACGCAGTTCGACCTGCGTCCGTTCGGCATCTACGCGCTCAACGCGATGCGGTTGGAAAAAGGTTATCGTGCTTGGGGCGCCGACCTGACCACCGAACGTACGCCGCTGGAGGCTGGGCTGGGTGCGCTGGTCAAGACTGACAACCGGACGTTCGTCGGCCGTGAGGCGATGCTGGAGCGCATCGGCGAAAGCGCCTGGTCCATGCTGCTGCTCGAGATCGATGACGACGGCGAGAGGCTGCCGTTCTACGCCCACGCCGTGATGCAGGCGGGGCGCCCGGTCGGGGTCGTTACCTCCGGCAGCCACGGCTTCCGCACCGGCAAGACCGTTGCGCTCGCCTATCTGCGACCCGGTGTTGCGGCTGAAGGCCTGACCGTCTCGATCCTCGGCAGGGAACTGACGGCGCGGGAGCTGAAGAAAGCGCCTTACGATCCGGACAATCTGCGGCTGCGCGGCCTTCAGGCCGATGCGCCGGCCGCCTTCATGCCTGCCTGATCACGGAGACGAAAATGGACAAGGACGCGATGATCGACGCTCCAGCGCCACGAAGCGGGGGCCGAGCGGGAAGGCAAGGCCAGCGCCTGGCCCAGCAGGCGCCGCGGCGTCCCTACATCAGCCGGCGGATCGGCACGTTCAATATCCTCGACGAGGAAGGCCTGAGCCTGATCGAGGCGAATGCCGACCGGCTGCTCAAGGAGGTCGGCATGGAGTTCCATGACGATCCCGAGATCCTCGACATCTTTCGCGATGCAGGCGCCGACGTGCAGGGCACCAGGGTTCGCTTCGAGCCCGGCATGTGCCGCACGATCATCCGCGCCACCGCGCCTTCGCAATTCAAGCAGCACGCTCGCAACCCAGCCAACACGGTGGTGATCGGCGGCGACAACACCGTGCTGTGTCCGTCGTGGGGACCGCCCTTCGTCCACGATCTCGATCGCGGACGGCGCTACGCCACGATCGCGGACTTCCGCGATCTGGTGAAGATCCATCAGATGATCCCGCATCTACATCATTCGGGCGGCGTCGTTTGCGAGCCTGTCGACCTGCCGGCCAACAAGCGTCATCTCGACATGCTCTACACCCACATCCGCCATTCGGACCGTGCCTTCATGGGCGCGTTCATCGGTTCGAGGCGAGCACAGGACGCGGTCGACATGGCCAAGATCGTCTTCGGCGAGGAGTTCGTCGCCAACAACGCTGTGCTCTACAACGTCTCCAACACCAATGCGCCGCTGGTGCTCGACGCCAACATGTCGGGTTCGCTGAAGGTCTGCGCCCGCAACAACCAGCCGGTCGCCTGCACGCCATGGACGCTGGCCGGCGCGATGAGCCCGTGCACGGTCGCCGGCACGCTGGCGCAGGTGCTGGCCGAGGCGCTCGCCTGTCTCAGCCTCGTACAGCTGATCAACCCCGGCGCGCCCTGCCTGATGGGAAGCTTTGCCAGCACGATCTCGATGCAGAGTGGAGCGCCGACATTCGGGACGCCGGAAGCGGGCAAGATGGTGCTCGCCTGCGGGCAGTTGGCGCGTCGCGTCGGCGTGCCGTTCCACACCGTCGGTTCGCTGTCGGCCTCAAAGCTTCCCGACGCACAGGCCGAGCAGGAAGCGACATGGGGCATATTGATGTCGATGTTTGCCGGCGCCAACGTGATCAACCACGCCACCGGCTGGCTCGAGGGCGGACTGGTCACCGGTTTCGAAAAGACGGTCATCGACGCCGATCTCTGCGGCAAGGTCGCCAGCCTGTTCGAAGGCATCGATCTGTCGCTCAATGCGCAGGCGATGGAGGCGATCGAAGCGGTCGGGCCGGGATCGCATTTCCTGGGCAGTGCGCATACGCAGTCCAATTTCCTCTCGGCCTTCTATCGCTCCACCAGCAGCGACAACAATTCCTTCGAGCAATGGAACGAGGACGGCCGGCTCGACGCCGCGCAACGCGCCAACCGGCAATGGAAGAGGCTGCTCGACGACTACCAGGATCCGGGGCTCGATCCGGCGATCGACGAAGCGCTCCGGGCCTTCATCGCCAACCGCAAGACCAGCGAGCCGGACCAGGCTTATTTCTAGAGCAGGCACCGCATCTTTGATGGCCCGTTCGTGAGATGTTGACCGGCCGAATTCCGCGAGAAGATCGTTCCCAAACGGCTTTATCTGGTTCGTCCTTGCACGATACGGTCGATGATCATGGCGCAGAGAAGTATGGCGAAGCCCGCAAGCAGTCCCTGCCCGACAGCTGCGTATTGAAGCGCGTTGAGGACATCTTCTCCCAAACCTTTGGCTCCGATCAGGGAAGCGATGACCACCATTGAAAGGCACATCAAAATGGTCTGGTTTATGCCGGCCATGATCGAAGGCATCGCCAGCGGGAGGTCGACGCGTGTCAGGAGAAACCATCTCGTTGCACCATAGGCTTGCGCGGCCTCTCTAATGGCCGGCGGGACACCCTGCAAGCCGAGCGCGGTCAGGCGCACCACTGGCGGAGTACCGAAAATCAGCGTGGCGATGACGCCGGGCGGCTTGCCGATGCCGAACAATGCGATCACCGGGATCAAATAGACAAATGCCGGCATGGTCTGCATGAAGTCGAGCACCGGCCGCACGGCGGCATAGACGCGCGGTCGGCGTCCGCACCATATCCCAAGCGGGATTCCTATCGCGAGGCAGATAATGGCCGATGTGCCCAACAGGGCGACCGTTTCCAGGCTCTTTTCCCAAAAGCCAAGCACGGCAAGATAGGCGAGCGCAGCCGCGGTGAAGATGGCGACGCGCGGCCCCGCCAGTTGCCAGGCCAGGGCTAGAATGATCGCCATTGTCACTGGCCAGGGCATGCCCGTCAGTCCATAGGCCAAGGCATCGAGCACCAACGATATTGCGCCTGTGATGCCGCCGAAAAAGCCCTCCCCGAGATGCGACACCGCTCCCATCAGGCTGTCCAGACCCGATGACAACGCGGCCTGCCACTCGCGATTCGAGGGCGCGGCAGTCAGCCAGACGGCTGGTGTCGGCGCGGCGAAGCGATAGACCGAAAGCCCATAGGCTGCGATGCAGAAGGCAAGGGCGCATAGCGCCAGCGGATGATTGAGCCCGCGCTGAAGCGTCGGGTTCGAACGCCAGCGCGCGAAGCGCCGCTCCAGCATCCGGTTGGCGAGGAAACCGGCGATCAACCTGGCGAAGAGCAAAGTGACAATGCCGGACCCAATTACAACTGGCGCCTTCGCTTTTGCGGCGTCGGCCCGCATTCTGGCCGTGTTGGCAGCTTTCTCCAGAGCGGCCGCTGATGATTTCAGGCCAGCTGCATTGTCCACCCCCGCTGCCTCGGCGGCCTTTGCCTGTTCCGCGCGCGCCTGTGCCTGCTTGGTGACGCGTTCGGCGCGTGCTTGCTCCCCGGCGCCGAGGTTGCCAGCCGCGCCGACGCCGATCTGAACCACCGCAAGCGTCTCCAGGAAGAAGATGAGCCAGAACAGAAGTGTGATGCCTCGGGCAGCGGCCCACACCGGCCCAAGCAGCGCGGCCGCCAGGTTGAACGGCCAGACGGCACCGGAAGCCCGCCGGATGCGGGCGAACACATCGATATAGTAATCGGGGTTGCGGAGGACGAATTCTCGTACGAGTCCTTCCTCTACCGGTTGGGCGTGCTCTATCGATTGCACAGCGACAGGATCATGGGCGTTCACGGATTTCGCCCTTTCGCAGACCGTGGAGCAGGATCTGCCTGTCGACGATGCCGACGACAGACCCACCGGGATCTGTCACAGCAAGCGGTGCGGCATCCCGTGCCGCGAGTTCGACGAGTTCGGCCAGGGATTCTCGAGAATCCACCCTGCGCAACCGCTCGACGTCCAATTCCGGATGAGACCGGCTCTTGAAACTCTCGACCGACTCCATGATGCGCCCGGCGGTGATCACCTTCAGGCGCGAGATGTCGGCGACGAATTTCGCGACATAGTCGTGCTTCGGAGATGTGACGATCTCCTCGGGCGTGTCGGTCTGGACGATGACGCCATCTTTCATGATCGCGATGCGATCGCCGATCCGGATCGCCTCGTCGAGGTCATGGGTGATGAAGATCACTGTCTTTCCCATCGAGCGCGAGAGGGCCAGGAACTCGTCTTGAAGTTGCCGCCTTATCAAGGGATCGAGCGCGCTGAATGGCTCGTCCATGAGCAGGATCGCTGGATCGGCAGCCAAAGCGCGGGCGAGGCCGACGCGCTGCTGCATGCCGCCTGAGAGCTCATGGCAGTAGCGATCCCCCCAGCCCGACAGGTTCACCTTGGCAAGTGCCGCCTCGGCCGCGTCAAATCTCCGCTGCTTGGTCGCGGCTTGGATCTCCAGCGGGAGCGCGACGTTGTCGCGTACGGTGCGATGCGGAAGCAGACCGAAGCTCTGGAACACCATGGCGATCCTGCGAGACCGCAATGCCCTCAACTCAGCGGGCGACTTGGCCATGACGTTTTCACCGTCGACGAAAATCTCGCCGGCGGACGGCTCGAGCAGGCGGTTTATATGGCGGATCAATGTCGATTTGCCACTGCCCGACAGGCCCATGACGCAGAAGATTTCACCCGGCCGAACCGAAATGTTGACGTTGGCGACGCCCACGACACATCCGAAGCGCCTGGCCACTTCGTCCTTGTCCAGGCGGTCGCGCAAAATCGCCATCATCGCCACTGGCGCGCGGGCGCCAAAGATTTTCCAGACGCCCTTCAAAATGATGGCGGCACCGTGGCTTGCCGCGTCTCCGCGGTCCGCCAGGCCGGGTCCTCCCGGCGCAATGATCGGTGCGGTGTCCACCGGCTACCGCTCCCGTCCGATCACGGATTTGAGCGGCCGGGCAACAGTGCAGGCCGGTTCAGAGCCTGCAATGCCGGCCCTGGCCTTCAATGACCGAACCACTTCGCCACGTCGTCGGGGTGGGCTTTGATCCATTCCTTCGCCACATCGCCTGCCGGCTTCTTGTCGACGATGATTGCATAGGCCCATTTGCTGATGTCGTCCGGATTGAAAGTAATCCGATCCAAAGCGGCGGTCAGTTCCGGTTGCCGCTGGGCCAGCGAACCAGCATAGGCGATGTGCACGGTGGTGTCAGCATATGCCGACGACACTTTCGATTTTTCGAACCATTGAGGATCCTCGCTCGGCTGCAGCATCATGAACTTGGCTGGGTCGTGTTTCGGTTCGGTGAGAAAGGCAAGCTTGTAGCGGGCGAAATTCTGGTGTGGGCCGTAGCAGTAGCCGACCCATGGCTTGTCTGCCTTCGCGGCCCGGTCGAGCGATGCCGCGGCCACCGCTTCGTCGGTCACCTGGAGATCGAAGAAATCGGCGAATCCATAGTCGCGGGCCCGCACCTTTTCGATGTTTGTCGACTGCCAGCCTGACGCGCCGATCCAGATTTCCCCCTTGCCGTCGCCATTGGTATCGAAGATCTTGGCGTTGTCCGGATTGGTGAGATCCGCGACATCCTTGATGCCATATTTGTCGATCGTGACCTGGGTGACGCAGTAGCCTTGCTTGGCTTCGTAGCCGTTCTGCGCGAGTTTCACCGTGCCGGCGCTTTTGACATATTTGTCTACCAGGCCCTGCTGGTTCGGCAGCCAGACATCTGGCCAGATGTCGACCTCCCCTTTGTTGCGATCCATGGCTTCCCAAATGACTGGGACTGCGGTGGTGGTGACGGTGGAAACGTCGAGCCCAAGCTCCTGTTCGGCCGCGTTCTTGATGACGTTCATGACCGCCGTTGCGGTAGCATAGTTTGGATCCGGCATAGTCACGTCTGCACCGAACGCCGACGATACCGGCGCCAACAATAGAACGCCGAGAGATGGTGCAAGAAGTCGGTTTTTCATATCGTTCCCCAGTTGAGTTGCGCTGGTTTTTCTCAGCTTATTGGTCAAGTTAGCGAAACGTGCAGGCAATCCATCCCAAATTGTGCCGCATTAGCAAAAACGATGAAGCGCATAAGGCGGTCGTTGAGATTCCGATACCCGCTCTGTAGGCAGAGGGTGTCTCCATGCTCAGGCCGTCACGTATATGCTCCCTGCCTCGACGGAGACTGGGAACGTCCTCGCGCGAACGGACGGGTTGACCAATGCTGCGCCCGACCTGATGTCGAATTCCCACCCGTGCCAGGCACAGCGAACGATTTCATTCTCACGGTGATAGATGAATTCGGCTCGCTCGACGGGAGCAGTCGTTCCGCATTGCGGTCCCTCACAAAGGGGGGCCCCTCGATGCGGGCATACATTCAGCAGCGCATGGAAACTATCGCCGATCCGGAACACGCCGATCGACAGGCTGCGCACCTTGGCGATGAACGGCGTTCCGACCTGGATCTCGTCGGCGCGACAAATATACGTCTTCTCAGCCATGTCAGGTCGTCACGCTGCAGCAGCGGCTTGCGGGCGGGGAATGCGCTTGTAAACGTCCAGCGCATTCTGGCCGAGCACCTTGCGGCGCCATTCCGGCGGGATGTGCAAAGTGTTGACGTCATCGTAGTCCCAATGGGGGTAGTCGGACGCAAACAGCAGCGTGTGCTCCCCGTCCATGGCCTCCAGGATCGCCCAGAGGTGGTTGACATTCGAAGGCTGCTCCAGCGGTTGGGTGGAGAAACGTATGTTACGCCGGCAATATTCCGACGGCAGCATTTTCAGCCATGGCGTCTCTTTTCGCAGTGCTTTGTAGTCGGCATCCAGGCGCCACAGGACCGACGGGACCCAGGCGACGCCGCACTCGATGATCACGAAGTAGAGGTCCGGCCATTTCTCAAAAACGCCATGGGCAATCATGCTTGCCACATGCGACATGGCCGACATGTGCAGGATCGCATGGGTCTCCCAGAAGAAAGTGGTGGGCGCTGGCGCGACAGCGTTCCAGTTGATGCCGCCATGTCCACCAAGATGTATGGCGAACGGCAAACCGACCTCGGCACAGGCCTCGAAGATCGGGTGATAGAACGGGTCGCCATACGGCCGCACAGAGCCTTGGGAGGCCAGAACTTGCGCCATCCGGGGATGCGCGCCGAGGCGCCGGATCTCCGCCGCCGCAAGGCGCGGGTCTTGCGGTGCGATGATGATGGAGCCCATGAAGCGGCTGTCTTTCGGCAGCCATTCATTGATCTGGTAGTCGTTGTAGGCGCTTACCAGCGCGCTAGCGTAATAGGGATTTGCCAGTGTCGACGCTTCGATGGGCTCGTCGCCAGTTAGGATTGCCACTCCGACATTGTATTTATCGAGGTGCTTCTCCTTCATGATCAGGTAGTTGTCCGCCTCCACCTTCGGTCGCACATCCTTGCGGGAGAAATCCTGCGGATGAAACCAGGGGCGATGGCCGTGCGGAAAAGCGCCGACCGGGCCGGTCTTCTCGCCCTCGATGAACATGTCTTTCCAGACACCGGACAGGTAGGGCTCCAGCACCGTCGCGTTGGACCAATAGTTGTGGCAATCGCAATCGACTATGAACATTTTTCCCTCTTCCTTTGATGCGGCCGTCACAGACCGTGGCTTCTGCACCGAACTTCCGCTTTGATAGTGCACGGATCAAGCGTATGAACAGCTAGATACGATCGCAAAAATCGATGGCTCGCCTATGCAGTTGGAACAAATAGAGACGTTTCTCGACATCATTGAATCGCGAAACTTCAACCGGTCGGCGGAGCGCCTCGGACTGACGCAATCGACGGTCAGCACTCGTGTCAAGAACCTGGAGGCCGCCGTGGGGTCCGAACTCTTCCATCGCGGCCGCGCCGGTGCCGAGCCGACCGCGGCAGGGCGGCGGTTTGAGGTTTACGCGCGGTCAATGCTGTCGACCTGGTCCCAGGCCCGTCACGACGTGCGCGCCTTTAACAGATTCGAAGGCAGCCTTCGGGTCGCTGCCCAGGTTGGAATGACCCGCTCGATCCTGCCGGGTTGGTTGGAAATGCTGCTGCAAGTCTTGCCGCGGTCCTCGATCCATGTCGAATCCGACTACTCGCCGCAGATGATATCTGATCTGAGCCTGGGAAACCTCGATATTGCTGTTGTTTATGCTCCACGCTACCTGCCCGAGATCACATATGACCAACTGATGGTCGAGGAATATACAATGGTTTCGACCAAGGCACGCCGGCTTAGCGATGTAAGCCCGGACAATTACATCCGGCCGGGTTACACCGTTGCGCTCGAGAAGGCTCATGCCGAGGCGTTGCCAAATCTGACTGCGTGCCGGCTTTCGATGGGCTCCGAAACGCTGGCCGACAATATGCTGAGGCGCGCAGGCGGCACCTGCTACATGCGCGCCGACGATGCGCGTCGCTTCGCCGCCGAGCAACCCTCCCACATTGTGG
The DNA here is from genome assembly GCF_006441005.1 of Mesorhizobium sp. B2-5-3. Classification (NCBI taxonomy): domain Bacteria; kingdom Pseudomonadati; phylum Pseudomonadota; class Alphaproteobacteria; order Hyphomicrobiales; family Phyllobacteriaceae; genus Mesorhizobium; species Mesorhizobium sp. B2-5-3. Next base: position 61,535 of record NZ_VFUS01000016.1, on the reverse strand, counting down.
AAGGTGCTCCAACTCTGCATCAGCCCGTCTACACCGCAATTCTCGCGCGACGCCGGCATGAGCCAAACATAAAGAAAGGCATTCGCGCGCTTCATCTTGCGGTCATGTCGCTGGAAGGTTGATCGATATTGTCGATCATAGATGCTTGAGGTTCCTCCTGTATCGAACGTAGGCCTGCTGGCATTCTTGGCCCCTTAATGGGAGCCAGATGATGAACGCCCTCGTTTCTTTCGCTCCCTCCTGCCGATCCGACCGCGTCAGCGGACGTCACACGCTGATCTGTCGCGGCATCGTTCAGGAGACGCACGACGTGAAGACCTTCGTCTTTTGTCCAAAGCGCGGGCAGGCCGGCCAGTTCAAAGCCGGGCAGTTTATCACTCTGAACCTCGTGATCGACGGCGCTCCGGCCGTCCGAACTTACTCGATCTCTTCGCCGCCAACCCGGGTGGGAGACCTCAGGATAACCGTCAAGCGCGTCCCCGGCGGCCTCGCTTCCAATTGGCTGCATGACAATCTCGAACAGGGAAGCGAAATAGAGATCGACGGCCCGTCCGGCAGCTTCAACTGGGATGACCTGCGGAGCGACCGGCCGCTTTTCCTCTCCGGCGGCAGCGGCATAACACCGGTGATGTCGATGCTGCGTACGCTCGCCGACAGTGGCTCCGACAAGGATGTCTGCTTCATTCATAGCGCACGCTCGCCGAAGGACATCATCTTCGGTGACGAGCTTGACAACCTGGCACGGGACCATCGCAATTTTCACGTCCATGTCGTCTGCGCCGAAGCTGTGCATAATTGGGCCGGTCCAACTGGATTGGTTGGTGAGTCCATGTTGCTGAAGTTTGCTCCCGACATTAGGGAGCGCACCGTTTATGCCTGTGGGCCCGAGCCTTACATGAACGCAGTCCGGAACGCCCTCAACAGCATCGGCTTGGATCCTGGTCGGTACCATGAGGAGAGCTTTGGCGGCCTGCTGAAGCCTGCACCGGTGTTGCAAACAGCCCAGGCCGCTTCCGTGCGTTTTGCTCGCACAGGTGTCACCCACCAATGCCGTTCGACACAGACCCTGCTCGAAATCGCTCGGAGCGTTGGTCTGTACCTGCCAAGCGCTTGCCAGCAAGGGATTTGTGGGACCTGTCGTGTGCTGAAGGTCAGCGGCGACGTGGAAATGGCTGATTTCGGCGGACTCAGCGCACAGGAGAAGGACGCCGGATATGTGCTCGCCTGCTGCACACATCCCATGGGAGCGGTGTCGATAGACTTGTAACTGCAGGCGCACACCGCGGCCGTGCAAATCACAAAGCAATTCAATACCGATATTGTCGTGGAAGGCACCGAACCGATGACCAATTCGCGTGAGAGATAAGACATAGGCAGCATCGATCTGGTGTTCGACGTCATCGGTGGCGACATCCAGAAGCGGTCTGCAGCCCTGATCCGGGGCGAGGTATGCTGGTGACCGTCGTCGGACCAGCCGAGGCGCAGCCCGCGGATGGGTTGGCGGTCGATTTCGTCGTCGAGTCCGGTCGTGGCCAGTTGAGCGAGATCGTCCAGCAGGTGCGGAACGGACGGCTGCGGACGAACATTGGCAAGGTCGCGATCTCGACGAGGCGATCGCCGCCTCAGGAAAAAATACTGTCAGAGCATTGTCACCCGACAACGCTTCACTCACAACAACGCGTGCATGTCACGACGCGATTCGTGGCCGCCCGGTGGCTGTCGCGACGACGATGGCTTCCACGAAACTGCGCTCGCCTTCGATTGTAGCAACTCTTATGTCGCGTGCGATCTCGATCCGAGCCTGATCGGCCCCGGCGCGCTCGGCAAGACCTGCCGCCAAGACTCGAATGTGGGCTTCGGCTGCGGCCATCGCCTCGTCCTCGGTGTCATAGTCGTCCAGCCGCTCGCCGGAATTGAGACGGAAAAGCCCGATCTCCGGTTGGCTGACACGCGCTTCCGCTGACATTCGCACCTGCCCAACCACGGCGCCCAACGCATTTGCGACATCGGCGTGTTCGGCAATGCTGCATTCATTGCCGATCAATTGCGGCAGCCCGGCAAAGTGCAGCGAAGCCGACGCCCCGAGGCCGATCACCGGCCGGTCGAGCGCGATCGACAGCCGCGCCATGCCGCCTCGCCCGCCAACCGCCCGCTGAACCAGCGGGTTGGCAACGGAGACGCCGCCCTCCAGCCCGTCCTCGGCAAATACCGATTCAAGAATTACTTCGGCAGAACGCCGGGTGACGGCGGCAAGAACCATCTCGGAAAACGCTTCTGCGCCTTTGGCGACACGATGCCCCTGGCCGTCGCGCTTGCGTGAGAACAATTCGGCGCCCAGTCGAGCCGCGACAGGATCCCAGTTCCCTTGCCGGCCGAGCACATGGGCTGCATCGGATGGCGTGAAGCCGACGATATGCACCAGGCCACGTGCGACGAGGCGATTGAGCGTCGCGACCTGTGACGTCGATACGAGCAACCGGTCGAGCGCGGCGGGAATTGCCGAAATGTCAGCATAGAGCCGCGTCTCGGTAACCGTCAGGCCTGCGGCTAGACGTTCGGGCACACCTGTGCGCAATGCGAAGCGGCCGTCCAGCCGGCTGGTGTTGGGACTGAGCAATTGCCGCTTGAGACCTTGGTATATGGCATCGCCATGTTTCACCGCAGCGAGCGCGAGCGGTACCAGCCGCCGGGGCCCGAGCACGATCGTCGAAGCCAACGACTGCTCATGAAGCGAAACTTCCGAATCCCCACCAAGGCCAAAGGTGCGCATGGCGACGGCTTCCACCATGGTTCGCATTCCGCCGACGGTGGCGCCTTCCGGATCGAGCCGCAGGCGGCCGCCGTCCAGAACTGCGATGTCGGTGGTGGTGCCGCCGATGTCGGACACCACCGCATCATCGATGCCGGTCATGTACCGCGCCCCCACCAGGCTTGCCGCTGGTCCTGACAGAATGGTCTCGATTGGCCGAGCGCGGGCGAATTCTGCGGTAATGAGCGCGCCGTCGCCGCGCACGACCATGAGCGGAGCGACGATCCCGCGTCTTGCCAGAAAGCTCTCGGTGGCGTCGACAAGGCGATCGATCATCGAGATCAACCGGGCGTTGAGAAGCGTGGTCAGCGCCCGACGCGGGCCGCCGAGTTTCGACGACAATTCATGCGAACAGGTCACCGGGAGCCCGGTGCGCTCGCGGATGACGTCACGTACCGCGATTTCGTGTTCGGGATTGCGAACGGCAAAATAGGAGGCCACGGCGACGCCTGAAACTGTGTCGGCGAGAAACGGCAGCGCAGCCACGAGAGCGTCGAGCACCAGCTCACGCGGATCTCCGTGGACGTCATGTCCGCCCGGGCAAAAGATCACGGGATCGGAGCCGAGGGCTTTTGACAATCCGTTCCGGGCAAGGTCGGCTTCAGTGAAGCCGATCATCACCAGCGCGACCCGCCCGCCCTGCCCTTCGACGAGGGCGTTGGTGGCCAGCGTGGTCGACATCGAGACGAGCTCGATCGCGCTGGGCTCGATGACTGCCTCGGACAAAACAGCGTCTGCGGCGCCGGCGATGCCCTCGGCAAGATCGTGTCGCGTGGTCAGCGACTTGGCCTTGGCCACGATGCCTGTGGATTCCGACCACAGCACGGCATCGGTGTACGTGCCGCCAGTGTCAATGCCCAGATAAAGTGGCGACGGCTGGTGCGCACATGCGTTCATTTTGATCAGTCACCCGACCCAGGTTCCGGCGAAAAATATTTCGCGAGCTTGTCCGCTTCGCCGTCGAACGCCTTGGCGTCGGCGGGTGGATCGCGCTTGATCGCAATATTGGGCCACACAAACGCATACTCGGCGTTCAGCGCGAGCCAATCGTCGAGACCAGGCTCGGTATCGGGAAAAATGGCCTTCGCCGGGCATTCCGGCTCGCAGACGCCGCAGTCGATGCATTCATCGGGATGGATGACGAGCATGTTCTCGCCTTCGTAGAAGCAGTCCACCGGGCAGACTTCCACGCAGTCCATGTATTTGCATTTGATGCAATTGTCGGTGACCACGAATGTCATTCGGTGGCCTTCAGACCAAGCCGTAGGTCATATCGAAGGGAATGCGATGGTCATCGATAGCCCGCACGCCAGCGGTGTTTTCAGCCAGGACGATCGAGGCTTTCCGCTCCTGCTCCGACAGATACGTTCCCCACAGGGTGACCACGCCGTTGTTCACGATCACGTCCGAAGTCGAGGGCCACGATTCGGATCGCAAGGCATCGACAATCTCCATCCTGATGCTGCTGTCGTCATGCAAGGCCGGAGCGCGCCACCCTTTCCTGGCAATGACCAGCGCTCGCACCAGATTAGCGCGACTGACGATCCCAACCACCTGCCCGTCGCGCAGCACTGGGACACGCTTGATCCGATTGTGCTCAAGCAGGATTGCGATCTCGGCGACTGGCGTACTCTCGACCACCGTCGCAACCTGCTGTGTCATGACGTCGATCACATGATCGGAATGAGATTTGACATAGTCTTCCGCCTGAACCGCGTTGTTGGTGAATAAATGAAGCCACCAGGAACGACCCTGCGGTGCTGTTCCGATCTCCGCCCGGCGGATCAGGTCTCCTTCACTGACGATGCCCAGCAGCGCACCTCGATCGATCACCGGCACGGCGCTGATCCCGTGCGACAGAAGAATATCGGCGACCTCGTCCACCGTACTGTCAGGCCCTACCGCGATGGCCGGCGACGTCATGACGTCCTTGGCGATCAGCATTTCGTTCTCCTTCACCGGCCTGCAGGCGGCAGTACCGGCGGCAAGGTCGTTCCAGAGCCTTGCCCGTTGCCAGCATGGAGATGGATCGCGCGACAAAACTCCCTTGCATGGAAAGCGTACGCTTCCAGATCGGCCGGATCGCCAGCGAACAGCCCCATGTCCTCGGCTTTGTGGAAGAACCAGGGAGCGGGCAAACCAGGATCGAGCGCGTTCACGGCAACGGCCGCAAGCAATGGCAGGCCTTCGTCCGCATCGTCGTCCATCAGTTGTTCGAGTGCACCCTGGATCACGCCTGTTGCTTGCGAACCAACCATGCTCTTGGCCAGTCTTGCATAGGTGATCGGCAGCCGGGTCCGTGCTTGCAGGAGCAGTTCCTCGCGCAGCCGGGTTTTGAGAGCATTGTCATCCACGGGTACGATTGGGATGCCGTCATCTGCGTCAGGGCGATTGGCAGATACCATTCGACCGACGACATGACGCCGAATGTCCGGGCCAGAAAGGATCCTGCCGAAATCGTGTTCAAGCCTGTCCATTATTGTCATTGCCGAGCCCAAGGTGCCCTTCGCGCGATATCGCCAAACAGTCCCCTAGCGTTGAGACCTGCTGGCTGGCACCCAATCTGTCGTTTCGCTACGCACGAGCTTCACTCATCCTTATCTGCAAGACAAACGAAATTTATTGCCGCTTCAGCACAATTATTTTGCATCATGATTCGATCGCGGTGAGGGGCGCAACCCTTTCCTTTTCGGATTCGATATGCATTTTTTACGGACGCGGCCGTCGCACTCCCAGCGTCCTGGGTTTCAGCAGGCGGCAATTCGCTCCCAAAGCGATCCAGAAGGAGATTTTGAGGATGATCACTGGTGCTCAATGCCGTGCCGCTCGCGCACTGGTCGAATGGACCCGTGAAAAGCTCGCCGGCAATTCAGGCGTGGATGCGCTGGTCATCGAAGAATTCGAGCGCCGGATCAACCTTCCTGACCGAGATATCTGCGACACGCTGCAAACCGCGCTTGAAAGCGCCGGCGCCGTTTTCATTGCCGAGAACGGCGGCGGTATTGGCGTTCGCCTGAAGCTCAACCGCTCGGAAGTCAAGCGGATCGGCGTTCTGGAGAATGAAGGCGGCATTGTCGGAACAGATGCCGTTCCATAAGCAAGACCTTCGGGGCCCAATGAATTCATGGTCGCAGCCCGTCGCTGGACAATCCAGGATCGGCATCGGCTTGATAGTGCACACAAGGGAGATGGCTCTCATGACAGTTATCTGGGACGATCTCACCAAGGAGGAGCAGACGGCACTCAAGCGAATGAACCGCGGACCCTACCCATCTCTATCGAAAGCCTTGGCCGAACGTCTTGTCTTTCTCGGGCTGGCTGAAGAAAGACCCAGCGGGACCGGGATAAACCGGGCCGGAAGAGAGCTGGTGATAAGAACGTTGCTTGGCGCCCGCTCTGACTAGTTTAGGATTGATACCCGCCAAACTGCACCGAGGTGGCTGACTTGACTTCCCGGATTGCTTCACCAACTATGGTCCTATGAACGCCGCAGTCAGAATTCGTCGCGATTTTCTTTTCCGGGTTTGCCCCATAGCGGGAATGTAGCCCCCGGCTCGGCTGCCATGCGCGCCCCGAGCCGAGGGGCGGTGTGTTTGCCCACACATGGGATGGTTCCGCAGGGCCTCAAGCCTCCGGAGCATCGGCGTTCCATCGAGATTTTCACGAATTGGCCCGATTCCGGCACCCTCCGTGGCGGCTGGTCCGAGCGGAAGCACGAGTATTCAAATGCAAGACAACACGAAAACGCGGCGCAAGCCGAACATCCGCATCTCACAGTCAGACCATGCGCGTCTGTCGGCGGTTGCGAGCACCGTGGCCGCGCGCAATCCGGAGGCCTCCGATGAACTGCTCGCCGAACTCGAGCGGGCACGTATAGTCGCCGATGGTTCGGTCTCCGCCGGCACCGTCCAGATGGGTTCGACGGTGACATTCAAGCCCGATACTGGCAATGCCAAGACAGTCACGCTGGTTTTTCCTGGCGACGCGGATATCTCCGAAGGCAAGGTTTCAGTCCTCACGCCGATCGGCACGGCCCTGATCGGCCTCTCGGCCGGACAGTCGATCATGTGGACAGCGCGCGATGGGCGCCGGCACAAACTGTCGGTGCTTGCCGTAGGCCAACCCGCTGCGGAAGGCGATGCAGTCGATCGGCGCGCACCAGCGTCTTCGGCGATCCCGGCAGACGCCTAGACATGGGCGTTTCCACCCGTCTCCTCAATCACGCAGGCAGCCTGATCGCGGGAGTGTGACCCCTGCGCCGGCCTGTTCTGGTCCGGCACAGGGGTAGCTTCCACATCCGATCAAATGCTTGACGCCGGAACCCTTTCACGGGTCCGTCTTGGAGACGCACCATGCCCACTATCGATAGCTGCCAACTGACCACCAAGGACTTCACGATTCTTGAAGTGATGCAAGAGCGCCATCCCCGCGGCGATGCCTTGTCCGTTGTCCTTCAACGGAAGATTTCGAGCGCAATTGTGATGTTTCGAGAAGACATTCCGCCAACGGTCGTGACGCTCAGCACCCGAGTGACCTATCGTGTAAACGACGGCCCTGCCGAGACCCGCATCGTCGCACATGACGAGATGCGCGGTCTGGTTGGCATGCTTTTGCCGATCACCAACCCGCGCGGCCTGGCGCTGCTTGGTCTGGCCGAAGGTCAGTCCATGTCCATTCCGACCGCGCAGGGCGGCCATGAAACGCTGACTGTGCATGAAGTGGTCTACCAGCCGGAAGCGGCAAGGCGGGAGAGATTGGAGCTGGCGGGGGATGCAGCGCCGGACCCGTGGCGACCGAACGGACCGGTTTTGCGCGTCGCCCCTCACTCTGATGAGTCACAACCCAACGCGGAAAACAGGGCCATGGCGGCTTTCAACGACGGGTTTGACGACCCGGGGCCGTCGGCCGCCTGAGGCCTCGACTACCCAGAACGCGGGGAAGGCGGGTAGACAAGCGTTCCGTCGAGCCTTGCCTCCACACCGTCGGTGAGCTTCGCAGGCTCGACCTTGTCATGGCCCATCAGATGAAAAACAGACTCGCCACGACTGATCAGATAGTCCGCGACGATTCTTCTGTGGCAACGCCACCAAAGCGTTTCCGAGCACATGATGGCGCACCGCTGCTGCCTGCCAAGGGACACAAGCCGCTCCAGGCCGCCATGAAACTCCGCCGACAGCGCGTAGTCGGCGTAGTTGTGAAAACTCTGGTTGATCCAGAATGCATTGAGCGTCGGTGGAATGGGGTGCGCCTTGCCGCGCAGGCCGCCAAGCTCGGCAATATGCTCATATCCGATCGCGAAATCCGCAAGGCTGTCCGGCAGCGTTTCGCTGTTGAATTGCGGATTCGCCCGCGATCGCCGGATGGTCCTTATGTCGACCACGAGGGTAATCTCGCCAACCCGCAACAGGGCGACGAATTCGGCGATCGACCGGGTCGAGTGACCGATGGTGTGGAACGGATAAGGCATGTTCGATCAATCCATGGCGGTGGATTTCTTTCCGGCCGCGTGATCAGTGATTTGGAACTGACAGAACGCGGTCATTTCACCACCTGCTTCAATCCACGTAGCGCCTCCTGTACGTCGGTTCGCGACGCGCTTGCATCCGGATAGACTGCATAGGCCGGATAGGTGAATTCCGGCGCGCCCTCCACGACCTCCAACTGCCCGGCCTCGATATGGGGCGCTGCCGCGCCCCTACGGAAATAGCCCATTCCGCCGGCGCGCAGGATGTAGCTCAGCCCAAGCGGACCAAGGCCGACCATCAATCCCGGCTCCCCGAAGGCAGAGGAACTGGCGCCATGTTGGGCCGCAAACAGCGGCCCCCAATCGACATAGACATAGTCCCTTGAGGCGTCCAACTCTGAGTCCCTGTCCGTGCTCCGAACCAAGACGAGCTGCTCCTCCACGAGGAGCTCCACCCTGAAGCCTGGCAGCAGCTTCGGCGCATAGAGCACCGCGATGTCGAGAACGCCAGTCCTGAGCTGCTCGAGGAGCTGGTCCGGCACGCCGACCTGGGCTTGGATGGCGATTTCCGGCCTGGCCTTCTTCATCCAGACCAGCCAATCGAGCAGTAGCGGGTTCCACAGGCTGAGCTCCCCGCCCAGGGCAACGACGCTTGTCCGTCCCGATGGGATGGCGAGCTGGTGGCGTGCTCGTTCCCAGATTTGCACGAATGATTGCGCGAACCGCTCGAACTCCCGGCCCGCCTGCGTCAACTGCGCACCATTGCGATTGCGGACAAAGAGCTGACGTCCGAGCTCTTCCTCCAACGTGCGTATCCGCGCGCTGACAGTGGTCTGGGTGACGTGGAGTCGGTCGGCAGCTCTCAGAAAGCTGCCGGAATGGACGATTTCCAAAAACGTGCGCGCGCGGTCGATGTCCATGCTGGTTCCCGATTAGTGCAATAATCTTGCATCAATACAGCATTTAATTCCGTTTGCCTTCCTGTTTTACGCAGCGCAACGTCCACGTAGGCGAGGGTCTCCGCTGTAACGGATATGGAGCGTGCGATGTCTGATCGGGAGGATGTATGTCCGGAGACGAGAGAATACGCCTCTCCACCATGCTTTATGGATGAGCTTGTCCCGGGGTACGGCACTGAGCCGGCCGTTCAGGACGCATGGCCCGATGTCTGTCGATGGCGCAAGGCGGAACGCAAGCGTCTAATCGATGAGCGTCTCGCGATCGACGCCGAGGAACGCAATGCGAGGTCTTTACGCATCGCTTCCGTTCTCGACCTGGCCGTCGGTCGGGTGAGCGGGCGGATCGTCAGCGGCTATTGGCCGTTCCGCGGTGAGCCCGACCTCCGCAACTGGGCGATAAAGGTGATCGAGCGCGGCGGGCGGATTGCGCTTCCAGTCGTCATCAAGAAAGGCTGGCCGCTGGAGTTTCGCATCTGGGGGCCGGGAGACCCGCTCGAACGCGGAGTCTGGAATATTCTTGTCCCCTCTCATGGACCTGCCGTCCAACCGGATGTGGTCATCGCGCCCGTTGTCGGTTTCGACGACGCTAACTATCGCCTGGGTTATGGCGGCGGCTTCTTCGACCGGACCCTGGCCGCGGCGCCCAGGCGGCCTCTCGTCGTCGGCGTCGGTTACGCCCGTAGCAGGATCCGAACCATCTATCCGCAGCCGCACGACATTCCGATGGATGCGATCGTCACGGATGAATGAAAGAGCGCAGGCAAGACCTAGCCCCGTGTGACGGCGGATCGCAGGTGCCGTCCATGGTTGAGGCCGTCTTGCCTGCCGGAAGAGGAGAGCAGGAAGCACATCATGTCCAATCCAGCCTCGACCTTGGATGATCACAAGCCCCGGTTTCTCGTCCGATGGCTGTTCTCGACCAACCACAAGGATATCGGGACGCTTTACCTGCTGTTCTCGATCATGGCAGGCGTCTTCGGTACGGCGCTTTCCGTGTTGATCCGCATGGAGTTGCAGGAACCGGGTTTGCAGATATTTGGCGATCCGGGCGTCTACAATGTCGTCGTCAGTGCCCATGGGCTGGTCATGATCTTTTTCGTGCTCATGCCGGCGCTGATTGGTGGCTTCGGCAACTGGATGGTGCCGATCATGATTGGCGCACCCGACATGGCTTTCCCCCGCTTGAACAACATCTCGTTCTGGCTGCTGGTGGTGTCATTCATCCTCTTCATCACCTCGATGTTCGTTCCGGGAGCGCCCGGTACGCTCGGCCATGGCGGCGGCTGGACGCTCTATCCGCCTTATTCGACGGATGGCCAGCCAGGTCCCGCCGTCGACCTCGTTATTCTGTCTATCCACCTTTCGGGGGCCTCCTCGATCCTCGGCGCGATCAACTTCATCACGACCATCTTCAACATGCGCGCACCCGGCATGACCATGCACAAGATGCCTCTGTTCGCCTGGTCGATGCTGGTCACCGCCTTCATGCTTCTCATGTCGCTGCCGGTGCTCGCCGGCGCGGTCACCATGCTGTTGACCGATCGCAATTTCGGGACGACCTTCTTTTCGCCGTCCGGCGGCGGTGATCCGATCCTCTACCAGCATCTGTTCTGGTTCTTCGGCCATCCCGAAGTCTACATCATGATCCTGCCTGGCTTCGGCATCATCAGCCACGTCATCTCGACCTTCGCCAAGAAGCCGATCTTCGGCTATCTCGGCATGGCCTATGCAATGGTGGCAATCGGCGCGATCGGCTTTGTCGTCTGGGCACATCATATGTATACGACCGGCCTGTCGGTCGACACGCAGCGCTACTTCGCCTTCGCATCGATGGTCATCGCCGTTCCAACCGGCGTGAAGGTGTTTTCGTGGCTGGCGACCATGTGGGGAGGATCGATAGAGTTCAAGACACCCATGATGTGGGCTCTCGGCTTCGTCTTGCTGTTCACCATTGGTGGCGTCACTGGCATCATGGTTGCGAACCCCGGTATCGACCGCGTGTACCACGACACTTATTTCGTGATCGCTCACTTCCACTATGTGCTGTCTTTGGGGGCGGTCTTCGCGATCTTTGCCGGCTTCTACTACTGGTTCCCGAAGATGACCGGCTACATGTACAGCGAAACGCTCGGCAAGCTGCATTTCTGGCTGATGTTCATCGGCGTCAACCTCGTCTTTTTCCCGCAGCATTTTCTGGGCATGGCCGGCATGCCGCGACGTTACGCCGACTATCCCGATGCTTTTGCCGGCTGGAATTTCGTCTCGTCGATCGGTTCCTACATCTCAACGGCCGGGCTCGTCGTTTTCTTCATCGCGGTTGCCGAGGCCTTCAGCCGCAGACGCCCAGCAAGCGCCAATCCTTGGGGCGAAGGGGCGACCACGCTGGAATGGCAACTGCCATCGCCGCCGCCCTTCCATCAATGGGAGAAGCTGCCGCGCGTTGCCTGAAATTCAGCTCCGGTTCCGAACCGGCGCCTGCTTCGACATTCTGTCGGGAGAACGTCATGAACGAAACCACAGATCCAAACAACCAGATCCTGCTCGTGGCGATCATAGCGTTTTATTGGGCATTGCTGGGCAGTTGGGGCCAAACTCTGCCGCGCTCGGGCAACGACAAGGCCAAGCAGGACGATGCGCCGAGAGAGCAGCGAACCGGCAGTATCGACGATATATCCTATACGGACACACGCTTGGATGCGATCCGAGAGATCGACCCAACTTTCGACCTTGCCGCGTTTCTGACCGGTGCCAATATGGCTTATGAAGCTATCCTGCGCGCGTATGCGGACAGCGACATCCCAACGTTGAAGCGTCTCGTCGGGCCGGAAGTGCTCGATATCTTCGGACGAGCGATTGCCGGCCGCCGGGATCGGGGGGAGATGCTGCAACTCACCTTCATTGGCACGAAGGAAGCAAAGGTCGTCGACGCTCTTGCGGAGAACGGCACCGCTGAGATTGCCGTTCGCTTCGTTTCCGACGTGGTCAGCGTTACACGCTCGGCCAACGATGCAATCGTCGCCGGCGATCCCCAGCAGATCGTTGAGGTGATCGATACGTGGACGTTCGCCTGTGACACCCAGTCAACAAAGCGCAATTGGATGTTGATCGCCACGGAAGGCGAGTAACGAGTGCATACTCACCCGATGCCTGCCTGACAGCCTTGTCACTATAGATGGGCGGTCAACCCGGAGCGCTCAAGCCGCGCAGAATTTCCAGCTTTTGACAATGTGCATCCACGACTTGTGTATCACGATCAAATCGGCATGACCGGTTCAGTCGATCATTCTCAAGCCGCGAGCGGGTAGCACCGCCAAAGATCCACTCCCTGAACCTGCTGTGGCCTCAGGCGCCGGATATGGTCAGATCCGCATGCATCGCATCGGCCACATCAGCGATTGATCCACCATCAGATCTTTCCGGAAACACGTCAGCCTTCGCCCTTACGCCGTGGCTCGAAAGGAAGGCGACGATATTGTTCAGGCTGTTCCAGGTTTCATCGGTCGCGGCATCCTCGATCGTGATTGCACCAACCCCCTGAGCCATTTGCAAAAATGGCATGGCATCGGTAACCGGACGCTTCGCTTCACGCGTATCCTCCATCCGACAAGAACCTTGTTGCGGAAATTTCCTGGTTGGTCGAGGCGACGAAGACAGGCCGTCCTGCCTGGAGGATCAGGCTACCAGGTGGGTGGAACGATGAAAATTGCCAGAAGAGGCGCCCTCGGGCGACGCTGCAACGATGCCGGCTTGGCCAAGGGGAAAACGTCAACAGACACCCTGCCGCGCAACGCGGCTTCACAACGCGACAACCCTCAATGCCGGAGGTCTACCTGCACAGTTTCAAAAAAGTCGATGATGAACGGAACGATGGTTGTGGTGAGAAGTACGCCGGCCGACGTGATCGTGAATGTCCTCCCTACTCGAACATGATCCGAACGGTGCCTCTTTTGGCAATCAACAGTCTCCGAGCCTCTTGGATCCGCTCAGCCTGTTGTTTGGAATAAGGACCCATTGGCCGAGTCTTTTCATCGCCGCGACGGACCCTGCAGTACCAGCGGCCCCTGTCCGAAAAGATTTCGACCGAGGTCGGCGCCTCATCGGACGCTTCCCTGGCCACACCGGTAGCGAACTTGACGATCTTTGAATGAACGGCGTCCAATCCGTTGGTGGTGCTCGGTTCCTGTTGCATTGTGGACATAAGTCGAACTCCTTTCAGTCACAGCGACGCACCGCTGCGCCATACGGGTTGCACTGTCTATGGATCGCGGTGCCCAAGAGCGCTTGCTACCTTGCCATTTGGCGCTCCATTTCCATCTCCGCCCCTAGACTTTCGATGTCACGGAAGATCGAAGCGACAGCCAGCGTGCGCCCTTCGCGCTTGAAGCGCAGCAGGCAGTCCCTGGCACCGATGTCTCCATCGACAGCAATCTCGTCCCATTGCCCGGCATGGCCGACATAGTTGATGGGAACGTCGTAGTGCTGGCTCCAGAAGAACGGCACGGCCGCGAATTTCTCGCGATGGCCGAGCATGTTCAGGGCCGCGGTTTGCCCCTGCCTCTCTGCAACCACCCAATGCTCGACCCGAATGTTCTCGCCAGTGTGAGGATCCGGCCACCGCGCAATGTCGCCGGCCGCGAATATGTCCGGTGCGCTCGTCTCCAGAAAGGCATTTACGGCGACGCCGCGGTCAAGAGTGAGCCCCGCCCTTTCGGCAAGCCCGGTCCGCGGACGCACGCCGACGCCGGCGACGACGAAATCCGCCGTCAACATGTTGCCACTGCTTAGTTTCACTTTGTTGCCGTCGATGCTGCTCGCGGTGTCCTCGAGATGGAACACGACTCCATGTTCCTCATGGAGTGCGCGGATGAAGTCACCCATTTGCGGACCGAGGACCCGTTCCATGGGTCGTTTATCCGGCGCCACGACATGAACGTCGATATTGCGCGCGCGCAGCGCTGCGGCAACTTCCAAGCCAATGAAACTGGCGCCAAGCACAATGGCGCGGCGCGCAGTCGTGGCTCGCTCGATGATCACCTTGCAATCTGCAAACGAGCGCAGCGTGTGAACATGTGGCTGATCCGCGCCGGGGATGGAGAGGCGCACCGGTTCGGCCCCCGTGGCAAGTAGCAGTCTATCGTAAGGACTCCTGCTTCCATCAGCCAGAATGACCTCGCGAGAACGCAGGTCGATATCGACGGCCTTCGTATCGAGACGCAGGTCGATGTTGTTTTTTGAATAGAATTTCTGGCCGCGCAGCGGAATCCAATCCTCCGGGGCCTTCCCTGCGAGGTAGTCCTTGGAGAGATTCGGCCGGTCGACGGGCGGCGCATGGTCGTCGCTGATCATGACGATGCTGCCCTGGTACTGCTCTCGCCGCAGCATTTCGGCCGCCGCGAAACCGGCCGCGCCGCCGCCGACAATGACGACTTTCTCGGGGACCCCGCCCGCGCTTCCGCCGCGCGGCTTCGGCGCCGTCCGTTTGAGTTTCTCGCCCACGAATATCCGCCCATCGCGCTGTTCCACCGACCAGCAAGCGAGTGGATTGAAGGCAGGCGCTCGCAAGGCTTCGCCTGTGCGCAGATCGAAGCAAGCGTGGTGCCACGGACATCGAATGGAATCCGACACCACAAGACCGTCACCGAGCGGCCCGCCGTAATGTGTGCATGTCGCGCCGATGGCGAAGATCTCGGCCCCGCGGCGCACCAGCAACACCTGCTCGTCGCCGCAATGGCCGACAAGCTTTCCGCCATCGAGAAGGTCGGACAGCGCGATCCCCTGGACCAGATCCGGTCCGTTTGATTTGGTATCAGCTTCAGCCATATTCTCGTCCTTGGCGATCCGTGTCAAAACCGCTCGTGCGGCGAAGCGGCACACTGCTTCGGGGTACCTTCTGCCTGGCTAGTGCGCCTTCAGATTCTCAGCATTATCCGCGCCGACATTCCGACTGCGTCATGTACTGGGCTGAGTGGCTCAGACCGCAGTCTCCCGCTCTCGCGGACATCATGCAAACGAATTTAATCGATAGTTGAGTGCAGTTTTCATGATGGCTTTCCCTCCGCGATTCCACTGCGCACAACTACAAGATCGCCTGCCCAGTCTTTCCCCAGTCGGCAAGAAACGACTTGAGGCCCTTGTCGGTGAGTGGATGTCTGGCGAGGTTTCTGAGTATCGCTGGTGGTACGGTCGCGACATCCGCGCCTGCGATCGCCGCCTGTTTGACATGGAGTGGAGTGCGAATTGAGGACGCCAGGATTTCCGTCGTGAAGGATTTGCCGTTGTCGTAGATCGCACTTCAGGTTCGGGAGCGACTCCGGCTGGCACGGTCATCTGATGAGGCGTTGGCGACTCTCGAAACTGAGCCACATCGGGAATTCCCCGCCAATTTAGATACTTCCGGCCTCGGGCCTGGGGTGATGTCCAGGCAGTTCGGAAATGCCTAGGATTAAGGGCTCGTCATTCGCCGCTTGGTCGGACAGACCCATTTCTGGTGCGGCATCACGGCGTCTTGCCACGCAATAAGATAGATTGATAATATATCTTATATAGAGGATCACATCGAAGAGCGAACCAAGGCTTCAGCCAGCTTGCATCGGAGAAAACAGGAGCTTCGGAATGACCGCGAACGGTCGAAGCAAGAGAACAATCGTGGTCGACGGCGTGCCATTGCCCAACATACTCGACGAGGCAATGATCCGCGGTGTAGTCCACGGGTTTTATGACGAAATTCGCCGTGATGACCTTCTCGGTCCCATTTTCCACGATCGGATCGAGCCAGATAAATGGCCGCAGCATCTGGCGAAGATGTGTGACTTCTGGTCCGCTACTCTACTTCGGACATCCCGATACGACGGCAGGCCACTGCCGCCGCACCTGGTCATAGCTGGCCTCGGCGCGGCGCATTTCCGTCGCTGGCTAATATTGTTTCGGACAACGGTGCGTCGCATTTGCCCGGCCGAGGTGGCGACGCTTTTTATGGATCGCGCGCTGCGAATTGCTCACAGTTTCCGTCTCGCGATCGCCTTCAACCGCGGCGAGACCACGATCGGCATCGAACCTATCGTCGAGAGAGACTTGTGATGCACGACCGGTTTGTGAGTGGTTCCTACAATGCACAGCGATCGACAGGAAGCCGTGATTCATGCGGCTGACCAGCTTTTCGGATTATGCATTGCGGATGCTGATGTACACTGCCGCCGCCGGTAGCCGGCTTATAACGATCGAGGAGGTTGCCCGCACCTTCAACGTGTCGAAGACGCATCTGAACAAGGTCGCCAACACCCTGACCCGTGGCGGCTATATGAAGGCAATCCGCGGCCGTTCCGGTGGTCTCATTCTCGGGCGCCGGCCTGAGATGATCCGGATTGGCGATGTCGTGCGGTTAACCGAGCCGGATTTCGCGCTGGTCGAATGTTTCGCGACCGGAAACCGGTGTGTGCTAACCGCCTCCTGCAAGCTTTCAGGCATGTTTGACGAAGCGACAGCCTCCTTCCTGAACGTCCTTGACCGCTACACGCTCGCCGACATCACACTGATGCCCGAAGACTTCCTCGGCGGTCAGATACCACCCGTTCGCACCGGGGCGACACGCAAGACCGTATAATGTTGCGCGGCTTCGACGCGCGCTGTTTTTGCTCGGATGTGAGATGGGCCATGGCTGAACCAAAGAAGAATGATCAACAGGTCACAAAGGACATTGATTCTGATATCGACCCGGACAACACTCTGCTGCCGATGCTTATCGGTGGGCTTGTCCTGATAGTTATCGGAGCGATCATCGTGATGATGTTTGTGTAGTTTCGCAACGATGGCGTGTGACTTTATCGGCCCGGCTGTTGTCTGGGCGCCTGCAACCCCAATTGCGATTTGGCGGATGGAGAACTGTCGGCCGAGGAGGGGAAGTACAGAGCGCGCGACCGGCGGGCGCTTGGACAGCGCATAGCCGGCGACGATGAGCTGCAGGAGGTATATCGTCGTCTGCGCCAGCCCGGCCCCGATGATCCGGCAGAGCCGATCTCCACGGCCGAGATGCGGCGCAAGCGCCTGCTGCTCACCCCGCGGAGACGTACGTCGTCATTGAGTTCAGAACTTGCATTCCGCTTCGTTAAACTACCATTTCGCACTGCTCTTGTTCCGAGCCCCTCATGACGTCGGCGTACCGTTTTGGGTTGAAGTGCAGATAGAGAAACGCTGTGACGGTCACGCAGCCGAGATGCATGATCCATCCGCTGCTGAAGCTCCCGCTCCAGCCATGCAGGAGCGCGGTGGCGAATGGACCAAGCGCGGCGATCAGAAAACCGCCGCCCTGCATCAGCGCAGCCAGCGCGCCCGCCTGCTCCGGGCGCGGCAGATGATCGAGCGCCGTGACGATTGCAAGCGAGAAGCTTCCGCCAAGACCGGCCCCGCATATCCCCACCCACAGAACGGGCGACAGTGCGGGAAAAACCGCAAGTCCGGCAAAGCCCGCAGCCTGCAACAGCAGGGTCAGCCAGAGCCAGGGACGGCGGTCGATGCCCCGGCGCGCCAGGACAGGCAGCACCAGGGCCGAAGCCGCCTGGCAAATGGCCATCACGGCCACAAGATTGCCGCTGGCGGCACTGCTCCATCCTTGCGCCTGGTAGTAGGGCGCAAGCCAGGCGACCATAGATGAATAACCGGAGTTGACCAGGCCGAAGGCCGCCATCAGGACCCAGGTCCGTGGACGGCGAAGCAGAAAGCCAGTCAAGGCGCGATCGGGTCTTGAAGCCTTGGCGTCGGACAGAACGCGGAATGCGGCGCACAGCGCGATGGCGGCGGGAGCCGCGAGCCAGGCAAGGGCTGCCCGCCAGTCGTATCCGTTGTTGACGAGCAGGGGCGCCAGACGTGCGCCAAGCGCCCCACCGCCCATGATCATGCAGGAATAGAGGCCGGTCACGGCGGGTGTGCTGGTCGGGAACTTTGCCTTGATGATCCCCGGAAACGCGGCCTGGATGAAGGCCACCCCCGCCCCGCAAAGTGCCGCCGTCAGGATCAACGACAGGCCGCCGGGCACGACAAGCCTGAGCAGCGAGCCCGCTGTCAGCACCATTAGCGCCGCGAGCAGGCCCCGGCGCGTTCCGACGGCCGCCTGGATGCCCGGTGCAACGAACGCACCGAGGCCCATCAGCAGCATCGGCAACAGCGTCAGCATGGCCAGGCTGCCATAGCCCATCCCGGTGTCGGCCACGATATAGGCCAATATCGGTCCCGGCGCCGTCAGGAAGGGACGCAGGTTGATCCCGATTAGCACGACGAGGGCAAGCAGCGTCCATTGCCTGTCGGTTGCAGGCTGCGCGGTCATCGACATTTTCGCGCTGTTCATCTGGCGCCCGCTTGCACCAGCAGGGTTATCATCTGCGCATAGCCGTTCCTGCGCGCGTGCCGCAGCGGTGTCGCCCCGTCCTTGTCGGCGAGATTGACGTTGGCGCCGGCCTCGATCAGCCGCCTCACGATCTCGACATGACGCTGCCCGCCATCGCCGAGGATGATGGCCTCCAGCAACGCGGTCCAGCCGAGCTTGTTGACGTGATCGACATCAATACCGGCATCGATCAGCGCGCCGACGGTCTCGACATGTCCGCGTTCGGCAGCCGGAATGAGCGCGGTACCGCCATAGCGATTGGTGCTCTTCAGGTCGGCGCCGTGCGCAAGCGTCATCTTCAGGATTTCGAGATGCCCGCGCGCGCCGGCGTAGAGATATGGACTATCCTGGATATCGTCCTTGGCGTTGACGTCCGCGCCAGCCTCGATGAGAGTCCTGGCAGCGCTGACCTTGTTGCCGTGGGTCGCGACGAGAAGAGCCGTGCGGCCGTTCTTGTCGCGCGCGTCGATCCGGGCCCCCTCGGAAACAAGCATCTTGATCATGGAGACATCGTCATTTGCCGCAGCCGAGTGAAGCCTTGTCTCATTCATGTTCTGCCCCAACGCTATCGATGGAATGCAGGCGACGATGACGCCCAGCAAAAGTCTGCGCTCGATCATCGGCATCAGCCCCCCGACAGGCCAAGGGTGGAAGCCGGGCAGGTTGCCGCGGCGAGCGAAGCCGTCATGCTCCGCCGAGAGGTGGCGAAAGCATCCTGCCTGGGACGGAGCTCCAGGCCGACGAGCAATTCCGCGAGCCTGACAGCCGCCGACACCCCTTCGACGACCGGGACACCGTGAAGGCTGGCCAGTCGCCGCGCCATATCCGACATGCCGGCGCAGCCAAGCACGATGGCGTCGGCGCGATCGACCCGCAGCGCCTCCTGGATTTCTTCGCTGATGATCGACAAGGCCGCCTCGCCATTAGCTTCCAGCGCCAGGACGGGAATGCCGCTCGCCCGCACGGTGGCGAATGGCGAAAGGCCGTAGCGAACCAGATTGTCCTCGAGAATGGGAACGGAAACCGGCAAGGTGGTAATCACCGTGAAGCGCCTCGCCACGATGCTGGCGACACGGGCGGCAGCCTCGCCTATGCCGATGACCGGCTTGCGCGTCAGCATCCGCGCGGCGTCGAGTCCGGTATCGTCGAAGCAGGCGATGATATAGGCGTCCACGGCGTCACTGCGCTCGGCCCCTTCGATACGGTCGAGAAGACCTGGGACCGCCTTCGCGCCATCGATCGCGCCTTCGATGGAAGCCGGGCCGCTGTCGTTCTGCATGGCGATGATTTCGGTGCCCGCCTGCGCGGTTCGCCGCGCCGCGACGGCGATGGATCCCGTCATCGACGCGGACGAATTGGGATTGATGATGCCGATGCGTACCATGGGAAAAATTCCTGAAGCCGCCGCCCGGCCGAACGTGCATCGCTGCCGTTCCGCATCACCGGTGGCCTGTCTCGATATTGAAGCCTATTCGATCAGATCCGTGTCGCGGCTGTGCCGCCAGAACCGGTCCGGGGTCCTGAGCAGATCGCGCAAGCCCAGCCGCTCAATCATCAGTTCCGTCTCCCGTTGCGCAGCATCGAGCACGGCATCCTGATCGACATGAACCGGCTTGCGGTCGCGCAACAGCACGCGTCCGCCGACCAGCACGGTGTGGACGTCGTTGCCGTTGGCAAAATAGGTGACACGGAATTCCGGCATGTTGGCCGGGTAGAGATGCGGGCGCCGCAGGTCGACAAGAATGACGTCGGCCTTCTTGCCGGGCTCCAGCGATCCGACCTGATGGTCGAGGCCCAGGACACGCGCGCCGTCGATGGTGCACATCTCCAGGGCCTTGCCCGGCGGAAGCCAGCTCGGATCGTGGAAATGAGTGCGATGATAGTGCATGCATTGCTGCATGTGACGGAACATGTCCGCGGAGCGGTCCGGCGCGGTCGCATCGGAGCCGATGGCCACCACGACGCCAGCGTCGAGAAGTTCCGTGACCGGGCAGCGCGCGAGAATGGCGGCCACGGCGCTCGGATTGTGCACGATGCTCGTGCCGGTTTCGGCGCAGATCGCTATTTCTTCGTCAGTCAGGGCGGTCGCATGCGACAGCAGTGTGCGCGGCCCCAGAATGCCGATCTCCCCGGCGATCTTCACGCTGCCCTTGGTATGACCATCCTGGGTGAAGATCAGGCCGCGCTGTTCGGCGATCTGCCTGACCTTGCGCGATTGCGCGATGGCGTCCCCTGCCCCGGGACCATCGAGATGTTCCTGATGCATGGTCGGCGTCAGCAGGGCGAGATGCAGACGATCCTCGTGGGTGCCGTGCCAGCGGTCGGCCAGCTTTTGCGAGGTGGCAAGCTGCTGGTCGAACGACACCGGATAATCGGTACGGCTGGCGCCCTTCCAACGTGCATAAGTCAGGGGGTGCGGCGGGCGCGTGGTGCCGACGGCGACCACTGAGCGCGTGCCGATGCCAAGCACGCCTTCCATATGGGCGTTGCCATAGGCCGGATCGTCGGTGCGCATGACCGAATCGCCGCCGCCTAGCAAGGACACGCCGGTCGTCACGCCGAAACGCAGGCGTTCCAGCGCGGCAAGCTGCGCCTCCGCATGCCAGAATTCCGGCGTCGAACCCACCGTATAGGCACCTTGGCATGCCCTGTACCAGAGGTCGCTGCGGCCGCCGCCCATCGTCTTGATCAGCCCGTGCCCGGCATGGGCGTGGCTGTCGACGAAGCCTGGCATGACGGCCATGCCGCGGGCGTCGATCGTCTCGCGCGCCGGATGGTCCCGCGCCACGTCTTGCGAAGCGCCGACGGCCACGATGCGGTCTCCCTCGATGGCTACGGCGCCATCGGGAATGATCCGCCGATCGGGATCGACAGCGATGACGGTGCCGTTTCTGATCAGAATGTCTGCCATCACAGGCTCGCTTCTCTTTTTTCGCTGCAAAGGATGCGGTCGAGCGAAGGCGCGAGGCGCAGGAGTTCGCGCGTGTATTCGTGAGTGGGCGCGGAGAACAATGTTTCGGTATCCGCGAGTTCGACGATCTCGCCGCCTTTCATCACGGCGACCCGGTCGCACATCTGCCGTATCACCGCGAGGTCGTGGCTGATGAACAGCATCGACAGCCCGGCAAGATCTCGTAGGTCCTTCAACAGGTTGAGAATTTGCGCCTGCACCGACACGTCGAGCGCCGAGGTCGGCTCGTCGCAGATCAGCAGCGATGGCCGGGGGCCGAGCGCCCTCGCAATCGCGATGCGCTGGCGCTGGCCGCCTGAAAAGGCATGGGCGAACCGAGAGCCGGCCTGCGCCGGCAGGCCCACCGCCTCGAGCAATGTCTCGGCGTCCAGCCGCGCTTCCGCCGCGCTGGAGGCAAGCTTGTAGAACAGGATTGGCTCCGCGATCGCCGAATTGATCCGCAGCCTTGGATTGAGGGCCGAATACGGGTCCTGGAACACCATCTGGAGTGACTGGCGCACGGTCTTGTCGCGACGGGCGGCCAATGCCGTGCCCTGAAACTCTATGGTTCCCGAACTCTGCGTCACGAGACCGGCAATGGTGTTGGCGACCGTGGTCTTGCCGCAACCGGACTCGCCGACAAGCCCGAAGATTTCGCCGCGGCGCACCTCGAAGGAGACGTCCTTCACGGCCTTGAAGACCGATGCCTTGCGGCCCGGGATGAACGAGCGCTGGCCGTATTCCACGCAAAGATTGCGTACAGTCAGCGCGGCTTCGCCGTTGCGCCCCGCAGCGGTGCCGGTGTTCTTGGAGCGCACGGCTTCGCGCGCCTCCAGTGTCGTCTTCGTTTCCTCGCTTGGGACCGGCAGACGGTCAAGGCGAATGTCGATCGGCGGAACGGCGGCGATCAGCGTGCGCGCGTAAGGCGCCTTGGGCGCCGTCAGCACATCGCGTGTCAATCCACTCTCGACCACGCAACCGTTCTGCATGATCGTGACCCGGTCGGCAATTTCCGCAACCACGCCCATATTGTGGGTAACCAGCAGGACGCCGACGCGGCGATCATCGGCAAGTTCGCGGATCAACTTGAGGATTTGCGCTTGCACCGACACGTCGAGCGCCGTCGTCGGCTCGTCGGCGACGATCAGCCTTGGGTCGCAGGCAAGTGCGGTGGCGATGACGACACGCTGGCGTTGGCCGCCCGACAATTGATGCGGATAATTGCCCAGCCGGCGTTCCGGCTCGGGAATGCCAACGGCTCTCATCAATTCGAGCGCGCGGGCCCTGGCTTCGCGGCGCCCGATCTTCAGATGCGCCAGCATGCCTTCGCACAACTGGCTTTCCACGGTGAAAAGCGGGTTCAGGCTTGTCATCGGATCCTGAAAGATCGCGCCGACGTCACGGCCTGGAATGATCCCCTTGGTGCGACCGGTTCGGATGTCGATCGGCTTGCCCGCTATGGTGATGGTGCCGGAAGCAATCCTGCCGGGAGCCTGCAACAAGCCCATCAGCGCATTGCCGACGGTGGTTTTTCCCGCACCGGATTCTCCCACCAGCGCATGTATCTCGCCGGGCCGGATCGTCAGGTCGATGTCGTCGACGGCAGCGAGAATGCTGCCGTTGGCAAGCGGATATTCGACCCGCAGATTCCTGATGTCGAGTGCGTGTGGCGTTGTGTTTTCCATCAGTTCGCCATCAGTTTGGGGTTGAAGCGATCGCGCAGGTAATCGCCGATTATGTTGACTGCCAGAACCAGGACGACCAGCACGACGGCGGGCATAACGGCGATCCACCACAGGCCAGAGAACAGGAACTCGTTGCCGATGCGGATCAGCGTGCCGAGCGAGGGATAGGTGGCCGGCATGCCGGCGCCGAGGAACGACAGGGTCGCCTCGGTCAGGATCGCGCCCGCCAGATTGATGGTGGCGATCACCATGACGGAGCTCATCACGTTGGGCAGGATGTGCCGCATCATGATGCGGCGGGACGGAAGACCGATGACCTTGGCGGCTCGTACATAGTCGCGGGAAATTTCCACCATGCTGGAGGCCCGCACAGTGCGGGCATATTGCACCCATTCGTTGACGGCGATCGCGAAGATCAGGATGACCGGTGCCCAGCTCGAGACCGTATCGGCGCTCAATTGCGCGCGGGCTATGCCGCTGATCAGAAGCGCGACGAGGATCGTCGGAAAGCTCACCAGAACATCGGCGATCCGCATCACGATGCTGTCGATGATACCGCCGAAATAGCCGGCTATCGATCCCAGCGTGACGCCTATGGCAGCGGCCAACAATACCGCCCCGGCGCCGATCAGCATCGATATGCGCAGGCCGAAGAGGATGACCGAGACCAGATCGCGTCCCTGATTGTCGGTGCCCAGCAGGAAGCGCGGATCGCCACCGTCCATGAACACGGGCGGGATTTCCATGTCGATCAGCGAATATGAGGAGACATCGCGCGGATCGATGGGTGCGATCAACGGAGCGAAGATCACCAGCACCAGCATGGTCACCAGGATCAAGCCAGCGATCATGACCGAGATGGGAGGAAGCCTGCGAGACAGAGATACCTGCGTTGCCATCATTTTGTCCTCAGCCGCGGATCGATCAATGCGTAGAGCATGTCGACGACCATGTTGATCACGACGAACAGGAAGCCGACGAACAGCAGATAGGCCGCGAGGACGGGGATGTCCGGATAGCCGACGGCGTTGGTGAAAAGCAGCCCCATGCCCGGCCACTGAAAGACGGTTTCGGTGACAATGGCGAAGGCGATGAGTTGTCCGATCTGCAGCCCGGTGACGGTCACGACCGGCATCAAGGCATTGCGCAGCGCCAGACGGCCGTAGATGTAGCGGCGGGGCAGACCGCGCGCGAAGGCGAAGCGGACATAGTCCGAAGAGAGCACGTCGATCATCTCGGAGCGCACGAGGCGCATGATCAGCGTCAACTGGAACAGCGCCAGTGTGATCGAAGGCAGGATCAGCGATTTGAGGCCGGAGGCCGTCAGGAAGCCTGTCTTCCAGAAGCCGAGATCGACAAGCTCGCCACGCCCCGAGGACGGCAGCCAGCGCAGACTGACGGCGAAGATCAGGATGAGCAGCAGGCCGGTGACGAATGTCGGCATGGATATCCCGACGAGGGTCAGCGACTGGATCAGCCGCGACAGAAAGCCGTTCGGCTTCAGGGCGCAGAGAACCCCCGTCGGGATGCCGATGAACAGCGACAGGAGGGTCGCGACCACGACCAGTTCCAGCGTTGCGGGAAGCCTGGTCAACAGCAGGCTGACGACAGGCTCCTGGTAGCGAAAGCTGGTGCCGAGGTCGCCATGAAGCGCGCGCCCGACGAATTCGAGGAACTGTACGAAAAGTGGCCTGTCGAGTCCGAGAGCGACGCGCAAGGCATCCTTCTCAGCCTGGCTCGCGCCTTCGCGCACCATCGTGGCGACCGGATCGCCGACGAAACGGAACATGATGAAGGCGATGGCGGTTACGGCAACCATCACGAGGATGGCCTGCAACAGCCGCACCGATAGAATCCGGATCATCAGGAAAAACCTTTCAAGAAGCGCGGATCGAGACAGGCGGGGCTTGCGCCACCGCTGGAGCAGCTCGCGATCCACCACGGATAGCAGGCGCTCCAACCGAGTCAGGCGTGTCCGCGAAAGCTCCCTCGCAAGCGCGGGCACGCCTTACCGGCGCATTTTCCTAGTTCATATGCGCGAACCAGGGACGCACATACTCGTCGGGGAATTGCGGCATGTCGACCTTGTCGCTCATCGCCCAGGCGACCGGCTGCTGGTGCAGCGGCAGATAGAGGGCCTCATCATGCGTGATCTTGAAGGCCGCCTTCAGCATATCCACCCGCTTGGCCTCGTCCAGTTCGGTCGATGCCGAACGGGCCAATTCGTCGATCTTGGCGTTGGAAAGCCCGTTGGGGTTGCTGCCGCCATAATTGCCGTCATTGGTCGCCAGCAAGGCTTGCAGCACGCTGTAGCCATCCATCGGCGGTAGCGAGGCCCATCCGAGCATATAGATATCGAGATCGCCCTTATCCATTCGAGGGAAATAGGTCGTCTTGCTTTCGACGTGCACGTCGGCCTCGACGCCGATCTTGGCCCACATCGACGCGATTGCCAGGCAGATCTGTTCGTCGGCGATGTAGCGGTCGTTGGAACAGGCCAGTCCAACCTTGAAGCCGTCGGGATAGCCGGCTTCCGCCAGCATGGATTTCGCCTTCGCGACATCATAGTCCAGCGGTACGTCGATCGACTGATCGTAGCCGGTGACCTGTGGCGCGACCAGCGTGCCGGAGGTGCGCGACTTTCCGCGCATCAAACGCTTCTGGATCGTGTTCAGGTCGACCGCGTGCCAAAGCGCCTGGCGCACTTTCACGTTCAGCAGCGGATTGGGCTTGCCGGGCGCTGCATGAAGCTCCGGCCGGAAGCTGAAGCCGAGAAAGATCTCGCGCAGCGACGGGTTCTCGACAACCTTCAGGCCGGCGGTGTTGGCGACCCGGTCGATGTCCTGCAACGGAACCGGCGCGATCATGTCGAGTTCGCCCGAAAGCAGCGCCGCGACGCGCGTGGCGTTCGAAGCGATCGGGCGGAATTCCACCCCCGTCAGATTGTGCTGCGGCTTGTCCCACCATTCCTTGTTGACGGCGAAGACCGAGCGCGAGTCCGGCTCGTAGCTGACCAGCTTGAACGCGCCGGTGCCATTGGCATGATTGCTGGCGTAGGTGACGACCCCCGTCGAGGCATTGCCGGGCTTGAGGGCATTGTGCTCCTCCATCCATGGCTTGCTCATCATGTAGATGGCGACGAGATCGTTCAGGAGCAGCGGATAGGGTCCGCGCAGGATCAGGTCGACCGTGTAGTCGTCAACCTTCTCGACGCCGGTTACGGCGGAGAGGTTTTCTCGGTTGCGCGCGCCGGGATCGATCTGACGTTGGATGGTGGCGACGACATCATCGGCATTGAAGGGTTGACCTTCGTGGAACTTGACGCCCTGCCGCAGCTTGAAGCGCCAGCGCGTCGGCGAGACGATCTCCCAGGAGGTCGCAAGCGCAGGCTCGATAGCCATTTCCTTGTTGCGGCGCACCAGCCCGTCGAACACCATGTTCTGGACGCTCTGGGTAAAACTGTCGACCTGGGCATTCGGATCGTACGAAATGACGTCGCCGGCCGATGACCAGCGCAGTGTCTGTGCAAGCGAAGGCGCTGTCACCGACATCACCATCGCAAGTCCGGCGAGCAGGACCCTAACGCATTTTCTCATTCTCTTCTCCCATTTGTATACGAAGTTTCCGATATATTGGATACCATTTATCCCCATTGATATCGTACACACATTGTGCACAATATCAAGGCAGGCATGTTCGATTTCGTTTCTCATGTGCAAAACCGCTCAAGTGACCGTTCCGAAAAGGGATTCCGAATGACCCAGGCCTTGCTGATAGAAAACGGTGTCATCGTCACCATGGATGCGGGGCGCCGGATTTTCTCGAGGGGTCATGTCCTGGTGGAGGATGGCCGGATCGTCACCGCCGGCGACGGCGCGGCCCCCGCCACAGATCAGAAGGTGGCGCGCATCGATGCTTCGGGAATGGTTGTCATGCCGGGTCTCGTCGACACGCACGCGCATGCGGGTCACATGCTGACCAAAGGCCTGGGAGACGATTCCGAAGCCTGGATGACTATCGCGGGGCGTATCTATGCAGAGGCGTCGGATACGGAATTCTGGGCAGCCGAGGCCACATTGTCGGCCCTTGAGCGCATAAAATGCGGAACGACCACCGCTGCCCTGCTGTTTGGCGGCGGGCCGGACATCATGCGCACCGAGGCGCCGGGGGCAGCACGGGCACATCTTGCCGCCATCGCCGAAATGGGAGTGCGCGAGATACTCGCCGTCGGGCCGAACCGGCCGACCTCGTCCCATGTCTATCGGGACCACGCATACGTTCCGTCTGTCGAAATCACCATTTCGCCGGAAACCCAGTTGGCAGTGTGCGCGGAAATCATCGATGATTGGGCTGGTCGCGATGGCCGGGTGCGGATTGCGGTCTCTCTCCCGGTGTTCACTCGGCGCGAACTTGACGAACAAACGGTATACAATCTGTCCCGCAATGCTCGCGACCTTGCTCGCGCAAAAAACGTGCTGTTCATCCAGGATGGCCATCGCGACGGTTCCATCGCCGCCAATGCGGAACGGCTCGATCTGTTCGACGAGCATTCGCTGCTGGCGCACTGCATCGAACTGACCGAGGCAGACATCGCCGCGCTGAAACGCAGCCACGCCAAGGTGGCGCATAATCCAAGTGCTCTGATGTCGGTCTCGGGCCGTTGTCCGGCGACGGAACTGATGGAAAGGGGTGTCACCGTGTCGCTCGGCACCGACGCGGCGGCGCCCGATCGCTCTTTCGACATGTTCCGCAACATGTTCCAGGCGCACCGCTATCATGCCCGGCACTTCAGGAACGATGCGGTCCTGCCGCCGATGCAATTGCTGGAGATGGCGACCATCGAGGGCGCGCGTGCCCTGTCGATGGAGAACGAAATCGGCTCGCTGGAACCGGGCAAGCGCGCCGACATCATCCTGGTCAACATGCGCCAGCCGCATCTGTGGCCGCCGGCACACCCCGCGCAGCGGCTGGCACGCTTCGCCAACGGCGCGGATGTTGACACGACGATCGTCGACGGGCGTGTCCTCATGCGCGGACGCCGCCTCGTCGATCACGATGAAGACGCCATTCTGGATCGCGCCGAAGGAGCCTTCCATCTGATGATGAAACGCGCCGGGCTGGCATAGGCCGAGTTCCGGGGCGCAAACAGGGAGACCCAGATGACCGAAGACCTTCTCATTCGCAATGTCAGGCCCTTGGGCGGCGCTGTCACGGACCTCTACATTCGCGACGGTCGGTTCGCGCACGCAACCAGCGGGAAAGCGGCGCATGAAATCGACGGGCTTGGACAGGTTGCCCTGCCCGGCCTGGTCGAGGCGCACACGCATCTCGATAAGACGCTTGTCGGCATGGACTGGTTTCAGAACCGTGTGGGACCCACGCGCAACGACAGGATCCTGGCCGACAGGAAGGCCAAGCGGGAACTCGGCATCGATGCGCGCAGGCAATCGGCGCGTCAGATCGTGCAGACGCTGGCTTTCGGCGTGACGCATATCCGCAGCCATGTCGATGTGGATACGGAAATCGGCATTACCAACATCGAGGGTGTCGTTGCAACGCGCGAAGCCTTCAAGGGATTGGTCGACGTGCAGGTCGTCGCCTTCCCGCAAAGCGGCATGCTGGGACGCGAAGGCACGCAGGCGCTGATGGAGGACGCATTGAAGGCGGGGGCCGATATTGTCGGCGGCATCGACCCGGCAACGATCGAGCGGGATCCGGTTCGCCACCTGGACGCAATCTTCGCGCTCGCGGATCGATACGGCAAGCCGGTCGACATTCATCTGCACGAACCGGGAGAATTGGGCGCCTTCTGCCTTGAGCTGATCGTCGAACGGACCAAGGCGCTCTCCCTTCAGGGCCGCGTCATGGTGAGCCATGCCTATTGTCTCGGCATGCTGGACACGCATAGGCAGCACACGTTGATCGACGCGCTGGCGGCTGAAGACATCGCCGTCATGACGGTCGGCAGCCCATCCGCGCCGGCGGTTCCGCTGCGCATGATGCGCCAGTCCGGCCTCGTCGTGGCATCCGGTTCCGACGGCATCCAGGGCACCTGGGAGCCATGGGGCAATGGCGACATGCTGGAGCGGGCCAAATATCTTGCGCAGCGCAACGGCATGACCAACGATGCCGATCTGGAAGAGACGGCGCGCGTTTGCACCTTTGGCGGCGCGCAAGGTATCGGCCTGACGGATTATGGGCTTTCGCCCGGTTGCCACGGCGATGTCGTGCTGGTTTGCGCGCGGACCCTGGCGGAAGCCGTGGCCCTGACCCCACGGAAGCGCACGGTCATCCGCGGCGGCCGCGTGCTCGTGCGTGACGGTGCGCGGGCCGGAGATCTGCCCGATGTCGCATAGTCGTCGGACGAACCAGCGTGACGACGGACCCGTCCTGCTCACCGCACGATGGGTTGTCGGCCACCGGGACGGGCGCCATGTCCTTCTGGAGAATGGCGAGGTCGTCCATGAGAACGGCAGGATCGTCTTCGTCGGCCATCGCTACGGCGGGCCTGTAAAGCGGCGGATCGATCATGGCAGGGCGCTGATCGGCCCGGGTTTCATCGATCTGGATGCGCTTTCGGACCTGGATACGGGCGTGCTCGGCCTCGATCATCAACCCGGCTGGAAGAAGGGCCGCGTCTGGCCGCGCGACTATGTGGAAGCCGGGCCGGTCGAAATGCTGGCGCGCGAGGAGGTGACGTTTCAAAAACACTATGCCTTCGCGCAACTCATCCGCAACGGCATCACTACTGCATTGCCGATCGCATCGCTGTTTTATCGTGCATGGAACGAGACATCGGACGAATTCGCATCCGCCGCCGAAAGCGCCGCAGAGTTGGGCCTTCGCGTCTATCTCGGGCCTGCCTTTCGCGCGGGCCATTCCGTCATCGAGGCGGATGGCGGCATCGTCGTCGAGGTGGACGAAGAGCGCGGCGCGGAGGGTCTGGACGGGGCCGTTGCCTTTTGCCTGGAGCACGAAGGGCGCTTCGGCGGATTGGTGCGAACCATGCTTGCACCGGACCGTGTCGAGTTCTGGACCGCCGACCTGTTGCGCAGGACCGCCAATGCCGCGCGAGACCTCGGCGTGCCGGTCCGTCTGCATTGCTGCCAGTCTTCATTCGAGATCGAGACAGTGCGTCGCCGGTTCGGCACGACATCCGCCCGCTGGCTCCAGGACATCCGCTTTCTCAGCGAAAGAGCGTTGTTGCCGCATGGCACCCACGCCGACGGCGATGATCTCGAAATCATCGCCGGTTCGGGTGCCACATTGGTGCATTGCCCGCTGGTGATGGCGCGGCATGGCGCGGCGCTCGACAATTTCGCCCGCCTTCGCGGCCAGGGTCTGCGCATCGGCATGGGCACAGACACCTGGCCACCCGACATGGTGCAGAACATGCAGGTCGGCCTGATGCTCGGCCGCGTCATGGCGGGCAATCTGGAGACGCCGAAATCAGCCGATCTCTATGACGCGGCCACGATTGGCGGCGCCGACGCGCTCGGCCGGTCGGACCTGGGACGTCTGCAGGCGGGAGCCGCCGCCGACATCGTCGTGTTCGACCTGTCCGGCAACCATCTGGGACAGGTCCTCGATCCGATCGCCTGCCTGACGACGTCCGCAAGCGGACGCGATGTGCACACGGTCATCATTGACGGGCGCACCGTGATGAGCGCCCGAACCATTCCGGGTTTCGATCTCGATGCAGCCCACCAGCGCGCACAGGCCCAGTTCGAACGGCTTGTCCAGCGTTATCCGCAACGCACCTGGCGACATCCGACGGTCGCCGAGATTTTCCCTCCCAGCTATCGGATGTTCATGGCATGAGGGCTCCAGAAACGACACACAACGATTGGAATAAACCTTGATGGCACGCGAGCCGACGGCATTGGCCCTCGACGCCGGGCCGTTTGCATCTCTAAACTCCGGCTTTGCGGATGCTTTTCTTCTTGTGTGCTTGGATATGAATTTCAGGATCGGTCATGACAATCAACATTCGCAATAAAAATCCGAAATCCGCCGTATCCAAGTCCGACGCGGTCTATCGCACGTTGAAGCGCGTCATACTCGACCAGGCGCTGACCGCGGGAACAAAGCTGCCTGAGGATTCGATCGGCGAGCGGCTGGGCGTCAGCCGCACCATTGTCAGGCAGGCGCTGGCAAGGCTGAACGGCGAAGGCCTGGTCGAATTGCGCCCGCACAAGGGCGCCTGCGTCGCGCAGCCGAGCCTGGAGGAAGGCCACAATATATTCGAGGTGCGGCGGGCGCTTGAAGCGCTGGTGGTCGACACGCTGATCGGCAAGCTGACGCCGCAAAAGATCAAACAGCTCGAAGCTCATGTCGACGCGGAAGAGATGGCCAAAGCCAACAATGCCGCGTCGTCGATTCAGCTGGCCGGCGAATTTCATGTGCTGCTTGCCTCGCTCACCGGAAACGAACTGTTGCTGCGCTATGTCACGGAACTCGTTTCGCGTTCATCGCTCATCCTGTCGCTCTACGGACGGCCGCATTCGTCCGACTGTGCCGTATCCGAGCATCACGAGATCATTGCCGCCCTGGCCGCGGCCGACCGGAACAAGGCTGCTGCCTTGATGGACCATCATATTGATGCAATCACCACACGTGCACTGCTGAAAGCGAAACCCGAAAATGACTTTCCGGACCTTCTTGCTGCCTATGCGCGGGAGGAAGGGCTATGATTTATTGGATGAATGCCGAAGAGACGAGGAGTGACCCGAAAATGATCAGGACGAAGGTGATGTCAGGTTAAATCCGCCTCCTCATGCGGTCGTGGCGACCAGCACTTCGGTCGGCTGGAACTTCAACACATCGATCAGTCCGATGTCGGAGATGCGCAATTCCGGGATGACGACAAGCGCCAGCAGAGAGTGCTGCATATAGGCATTATTGAGGGCGCATCCGCAGGCAAGCATCGCCGCGATCAGGCCATTGGCTTCTTCTGCCACGATTTCGGCGCGCTGGTCAGACATCAGTCCGGCGATCGGCAGCTTGACAAGTGCAAGTTCGCGTCCTTCGCTGAACAGCACGACGCCGCCGCCGACCTGTCCCAGCCGATTCGCCGCCAGCGCCATGTCGTCCTTGTCGGTACCCACCACGATCATGTGATGACTGTCATGGGCGACGGTGCTGGCGATGGCGCATGGTTTGTCGTAACCGAAGCCGGAAACGAACGCGTTGATGACCTTTCCCGTGCCGTGATGCCGTTCCACCAGCGCGATCTGGCAGACGTCACCGGTCCGATTCATCTGAACGATACCATTCAAGACGCCGAGCGAAGCCTCCAGGGCACGGGTCGGTGCCTGGTTCTCGAGCACGCCGATGACCCGCGCCATGACCTGGTTCGCACCATCGGGCGCCACGATGTCGAAGTCCGCCGCTGAGAGCTTCTTGCCCAAGCGAACCGTGTCCTTGGTCGAGGCGGGATAGTCGTAGGGCGTGATGTCGGCGACGAGCTTGCCGTCGTTCGACACCACACAGCCGCGTGCGATGACGGTTTCGACCGGGAGTTCGGTGAGATCGGAGGTCAAAACCAGGTCGGCGCGCCGCCCGGGCGTTATCGAGCCAAGCTCACGCTCCATGCCGAAATGCTGAGCAGTATTCAGGGTGGCCATCTGAATCGCGGTGATCGGCTTTAATCCCTGGGCGATGGCATGGCGCACAACGCGGTTCATATGGCCGTCATTGACTAGTGTACCGGAATGGCTGTCGTCGGTACACAGCACGAAATTGCGCGAGTCCAGGCTGAGCTCGGTCAGCGCCTTGATCTGCGCGGCGACGTCGTACCAGGCGGAGCCAAGCCGTAACATGGCGCGCATGCCCTGGCGCACCCGCGCAACGCAGTCCGCCAGGCTGGTGCCTTCGTGATCGTCGGACGGACCGGCGGCGACATAGGCATGGAAGGGCAGACCGAGATCCTTCGAGGCATAGTGGCCGCCCACCGTCTTGCCTGCCGCCTGAGTGGCAGCGATCTCGGCCAGCATGTCGCCATTTCCGGCGACCACCCCAGGAAAGTTCATCATCTCGCCGAGGCCGACGATGTTCGGCCACGACATCGCCTCACGCACGTCGGTGGGACCGAGGCTGGCACCCGCGTTCTCGAGGCCCGGAGCGCTCGGCACGCAGCTCGGCATTTGCACGAACACATTGATCGGCAGTCCGGCAGCCTCGTCGTGCATCAGCTTGACGCCCGGCATGCCCAGGACGTTGGCGATCTCGTGCGGGTCGATGAACATCGAGGTGGTGCCATGCGGGATGACCGCACGCGCGAACTCGGTAACGGTAACCATGCCGCTCTCGACATGCATATGCGCATCGCACAGCCCCGGCAGCGCGTAGCGGCCCTCTCCGTCGATAATCTGCGTCTCGGGGCCCACGGCATGGTCGGAATTCGGGCCGACGAAGGCGAAGCGGCCGACCGCGATGGCAATGTCCGTCGCGGGGATGATCTCGCCCGAATGGACATTCACCCAGCGCACGTTCCGGACCACCATGTCGGCCGGCGTGCGTCCCATGGCGACATCAACCAACTGCGGCGCGCATTCGAACCAGCTCTGGATCATCTGTTGTTTTCTCCCCCGGCGCGCGCGCCCGCAAAGGGCCGCACGACCTCGACGCAATATCTTGGCGAACTGTAAGCGGCGCGCTGGCGGTAATAGTCCAGGCAGAAATCAAGGAAAACGGCGAACTTACGCGACACATACCGGCGTCGCATGTAGAGCAGATTGATTGGAACCAGTGGCGAGCGCCATTGCGGGAGCACCGGCACCAGATCGCCGTTCTTGCACTCGATCTCGGTGAAGAAGGCTGGCAGATAGACGATACCCTCGCCGGCTACGGCGAAGTATTTCAGCATCCAGTAGTCGTTCGCCATGCACTGCGCGGTCGGCATGAAGTCGACCGTTTCCGCGCCGCGCTCGAGATGCCAGGATTGCACGCCGCTCGGGCGGCGGAAGGCGACGGCCCCATGGCCCGCCAAGTCTGCGGGCGTCGACGGTTCCCCGAATTGCTCAATGTAGCGCGGGCTGGCGTAGAGACAGAAGGAAGCCTCCCCGAGCTTGCGAGCGATGTAGTCTGAGTTCGCCGGCTCGCCCCAGTGGAATATGCCGTCGAAAGGCTGGTGCTTTTCGGGCGCCAGGAAATAGCCGAGCGAAAGGAAGATCACGTCGACATTCACCTGCGGATACTGTTGGCGGAAGGCGAACAGCAGTTCCGAGGTGAAGGAAGTGCCGAACTCGCCGGTCGAGCCGATCGTCAGCGTGCCGGCGATATCGTGGCCCGCCTCGGCGATCGCCGCTTTGGCTCCTTCGCAACTTTCCTTGATGCGTTGCGCATGGTC
Organism: Mesorhizobium sp. B2-5-3; assembly: GCF_006441005.1. Taxonomy (NCBI): domain Bacteria; kingdom Pseudomonadati; phylum Pseudomonadota; class Alphaproteobacteria; order Hyphomicrobiales; family Phyllobacteriaceae; genus Mesorhizobium; species Mesorhizobium sp. B2-5-3. The sequence continues at coordinate 26,942 of NZ_VFUS01000016.1, read as the reverse complement.
GAGTAACTCGGCCCCGGCATCGCTCAAATGCAGTTCCCGACCGTCGCGCACAAACAGTGCGACACCGAGCGAATCCTCCAACGCGCGCACTTTGTGACTGAGGCTGGACTTGGGCAGTCCATACAGTTTCGCGGCGTGCGAGAGCGACTGCGCCTCCGCCACTTTGATAAAATAATCGATCGCTTCAAAATCCATCGATCGTCCAAGAATTTGAACGGTGCGTCCAGAACTAGCCGGAAACTGCCATTTGCATGGACGACCCTAATACGACAGGATCAGAGCGCGCAAGGTGGGATTTTTGGCGCAGAGAAGCTTGGTCCCAAGCCCGAGCGAGGCCACACGAGCGGAGATGAACTTGTCCGACATACGCGAATTCATCCGTGCTGGTCGCGCCGAGCATAAATCGACTCTCATCGTCACCGGCGGCACACTAGTCAACGTCGCTTCGGGTGAGATCTATCCGGCCGACGTCGCCGTCTACAAGGATCGCATCGTCGCTGTCGGAGACGTCTCGGAGTACCGCGGCCCCGAGACCGAGATGATCGATGCTACTGGTTATTTCCTCTGCCCTGGCCTGATAGACGGCCACCTCCACGTTGAATGTTCCAAGATGTCGGTAACTAGCTTCGCCAAGGCGGTGGTGCCGCTCGGCACCACTTCGATTGTGTCGGGCCTCGACCAGATCCTCGTGGTGTCCGGCCTGGAAGGCGCCCGCGAATTCCTCGACGAGGCCAAGGCAACCCCTCTCAAGATCTTCTGGGGCGCACCATGCAAGACGCCCTACACACTGCCTCGCTCCAACGTCGGCTATTATTTCGGACCGGACGATCACCGCGCCACCCATTCCTGGCCGGAATGCATCGGCATATGGGAGACGGTGCGCGAGTTCGTCGACACGATGGATGAGCACGTTCTGCAGGCGGTCGAGATCGCCGAAAAGAGCCGTCTGCCGATTCTCGGCTGCTCGCCGATGTGTCGCGGCAATCGATTGAACAGCTACCTGCAGGCCGGAGTGCGCTCCGACCACGAGAGCTACACGGCGGACGAGATGCTGGAGAAGCTGCGCAAAGGCATGCATGTCGTCATTCGCGAATCTTCGATCTCCCATTTTCTCGAAGAGAACCTGCGGATGGTCACCGAGATGGGAATAGCCGCGACGAGCCGGGTCAGCTTCTGCACCGATGACGTGGTCGCCTCGGATATCCTGGCCCGCGGCCACCTCGACAACATGATCCGCATGGCGGTCGCGATGGGAGTTCCGCCGCTCACCGCCATCCAGATGGCGACCATCAACGGCGCCGAGGCGCTGCGCATCGGCCAGAAGGTCGGCTCGATCTCGCCCGGGCTCGCCGCCGATATCCTGCTGGTCAAGGATATCGCGGATTTCCATGTCTCAGGTGTCATCGCGAAGGGCAAGCTGGCCGCCCGCGACGGCAAGCTCGTGGACGATCTTGCGCCGCCTGCCCGCAGCGCCGTTGTCACCAACACATTCAAGGTAGCGCCGGTTTCACAGAAAGACCTATTGGTGCGCTCGCCCGGAGCGGGCGACAAGGCGGCCGTGCTGGCGATCGCCGTTACGCCCGAGAGAATATTCGTACGCACGCGACGTGATGTCGTGCTCCCGGTCCGCGACGGCTATATAGACGCGGATCCATCACAGGACGTGCAGTATCTCACCGTCGTCGAACGCTACGGCCGCACTTCCCATCGGCCGGTCGCGTTCGCTTCAGGCTTCGGACTGCGCTCCGGCGCACTCGCCACTTCGACGGCGCCTGATGATAACAACATCGTTTGTGTGGGCACCAATCCCCACGACATGTCGTTGGCAATCAACCACATTATCGAGAACAATGGCGGCCAGGCGGTGGCGGACGGCGGTCGGATCGTGTCATTCCTGCCCCTGCCGATCGGCGGAATCGTATCGGACATTGATCCTCCAGAGATGGCGAAGAAAGAGCAGGAGCTCGACGCCGCCGCGCGCGCGCTCGGCTGTAGGCTGCCATGGCCTTTCATGTACATGTTCGTGCTGCAGATCACCGCGATACCCGATTTCGCGATAACCGATCTCGGCCTGATCGATTGCATAAACCTGACGGTGGTCGATCCGTTAAGCCGGCCTCATGACTGGGAACGCTAGAAAAGGGAGGGAACCATGCTGAAAAACCTTGTTGTCGCTGTTTCGCTCGTGGCCGCGACGTGGCTGTGGGGCGGCCGCGTACAAGCCGAAGAGCCGACCAAGCTCAGGATCGCCGGCATTCTTTCGGCGGGCAAGGAAGCACCGTGGGAATCATCCTTCGTGAGTTCCATGGACCGGATCATCGCCGCCAAGCCCCACGGCCTCGACATCGAGGTCAATTATACCGAGAACGTTTACGACAATGCCGAGCAGGTGTTCCGCACCTATGCTGAGACCGGCGACTACGACATCTTGTTCGGCGACACCGCCTATGCAGATGCGATCGAGAAGCTGAAGGACGAATTCCCCGATACGATGTTCGTCATGAGCGGTTCGGGCAATCGCGGACTCGGCGGCAATGCCTATTGGATATTCGTCCACGCGCACGAGCCTGCCTACGTGATGGGGCAACTGGCCGGCAAACTCACGAAGTCGAATGTCATCGGCGCCATCTCCACCTTCCCGGCCGAAGATACCAACGATCAGATCAATGCCTTCTTCACCGGCGCCAAGGAAGCGAACCCAAAGGTGAAACAGAAGATCACCTTCATCCAGTCCTGGTTCGATCCGGCTAAATCGAACGAGGCGACCTCGGCGCAGATCGCCGCCGGCGCGGACATGATCTACCAGATGTCGGGCGCCTTCGAGGTTTGCGAGGAGCGCGGCATAGGCTGCTTCGGCAATTATGTGGACATGTCGAAAGTGGCGCCGAAGTCGATCGTCGCCTCCACCATCGTCAAATGGGATCCGCACATTAATTGGATCATCGATGAATGGTGGAAGGCAAAGACCATGAACGCCAAATTCGACGCGCCGAAGGAACCAAGGTGGTTCAGCTGGCAGCAGGGTTCGGGCGACCTCATCCTCAATCCTGCCTGGGAAGCCAAAATGCCCGATGACGTAAAGGCGCTTGCGGCTGAAACGGCCAAGGCCATCCAGGGCGGCAAGAAGAAAATCGAGCTCAATGTGAACGAGCCGAAATCGGACTGACGCCGGAGGTGGTGCCGGGCCGATCCGAGATGAGCAAGATACCGCGCCTGTCGGTTCGGCACCTGACGAAGCGTTTCGCTGCGCTTGCTGCCAATGACGACGTCTCGCTCGACGTCATGCCCGGAGAATTGCATTGCTTGTTGGGGGAGAATGGCGCAGGCAAGTCGACACTGTCGTCCTGCCTCTACGGGCTCTACCAGCCAGACGCCGGCGAAATTCGGGTGGACGGCAAGACCGTCCAGCTAGGCTCGCCGGGCGAAGCCATCCGCGCCGGCATCGGTATGGTGCACCAGCATTTCGTCTTGGTGCCCAACTTCACTGTGCTGGAGAATGTGGCGGTAGGAACGGGCTCCGGCTGGCGGCTGGGCCGGGCTGAGGCTCTCTCCAGGATCGAGACGATCTGCTCCACCTACGGCATCTCGCTCAACCCACACCGGCACGTCGGCGACCTTTCCGTCGGCGAACAGCAATGGGTCGAGATCGTCAAGGCGCTCTACACTGGCGCCAGACTGCTTATCCTCGACGAACCGACGGCGGTGCTGACGCCCGAGGAATCGCGCCGCCTGTGTGCGATCGTGCGGCGGCTCACCAGTGAAGATCTGTCGGTCGTGCTGATCAGCCATAAGATGTCGGAAGTGATGCAATCCGACCGGGTCAGCGTGCTTCGCAAGGGCAGACTGGTCGGAACGGTCGTAACCTCGAACGTCAGCCGCGACCAACTCACCACCATGATGGTCGGCCGCTCCGTTGCGGCGCCGGCGCGCGCCGCAGATGCGAAAGCGACCGGCGAGACGGTGCTTTCGGTGCGTGGGCTCACGCACCTGCGCGATGGAAGGCCCGTGCTGGACAACGCATCGCTCGACATCGCAGCCGGCGAGATCGTCGGCATCGCCGGCGTTTCCGGGAATGGCCAAGATGAGCTGTTCGAGTGCCTCGCAGGCCTCGCCGCGCCCGACGGCGGCACGGTCTTGCTCGATGGCGAAACTCTGCAGGCGTACTCACCGGCGACGGTTGCTGCGAAAGGCATTGGCTACGTGCCCAGCGACCGCTTCCGCGACGGGCTCGTTGCCGATCTCGATATCGGCGAGAATCTTGTCCTTGGCCAACAATGGCAAACGCGCTGGCGCAATGGGCCATTCATCGACACCGCGGCGCTCGACGCAAATGCGCGCATGGTCATCGCTGCCTATTCGATTGCCGCAACCGGGCCGTCGTCACCCTCTCGCAAATTGTCTGGCGGCAACGCGCAGAAGGTCATCCTCGCCCGCGAGTTCGCCAAAGCGAAGCGGCTTCTGCTGTGCAACCAGCCGACGCGCGGACTCGATGTCGGCGCCATCGAATTCGTTTACCGACAACTCCTGCACAAGCGCGACGAAGGCTGCGCCATCCTGCTTGCGAGCGAGGAACTGGAGGATCTTTTCGCTCTCAGCCGTCGTATATGTGTGATGTTTCGCGGCCGCATCCTTGCGGTGCTCGATACGGAAAAAACCACCTATGACGAAATCGGCAGCCTGATGGCCGGCCATGGGAGCGAGGCTGCGGCGTGACCGGTTTCAATCTCGTGGAGTGGCGCCTCGAGCGCCGGCTGGAACCGCGGCCGACCGCGCGCATTGTTGCACTTGCTTTGGCGGCGATCGCGGCGGTTTTGGTTTGCAGTCTGCTTTTCGCCGCCGCGGGCGCCAGCCCGGGTGCCGCCTTCACGGCTCTCCTGAAAGGCAGCTTTGGCTCGTTGCGCGCCGCCGGCGAAACGCTGGTCAAGGCAACGCCCCTGATCTTCACCGGTCTTGCCGCCTGTGTCGCCTTCCGCGCGCGTATCTGGAACATTGGCGCCGAAGGCCAGGTTTTTGCCGGCGCCATGTTCGCTTATTGGGCGCAGCACAATCTCACCGGATTTTCGCCTTTCATCCAAATTCCTGTGGTTATAATCGGTGGCATTGTCGGCGGCGCACTCTATGCCGGCCTTGCGGGCGTGCTGAAGACCCGCTTCTCGGTCGATGAGGTGATCTCGACCGTCATGCTCAACTACATCATCGTCTATGTCCTTTCGCTGCTGCTGCTGCGCGGCCCATGGAGCGAGGCGGGCGCCTTCTTCGAACAGACGCCGAAGGTCGATCCGGGCTCGGTGCTTCCGTTGCTGTTTTCCGGTTCACGCCTGCATTCCGGCTTCCTGCTGGCGATTGTGGCGGCTGGCTTGGTTCACATGCTGTTGACGCGCACACCGCTGGGCTATGAGATCAAGGCTGCCGGGTCCAACATGCGCGCGCTCGATGTACAGGGCACCAATACTCGAAGGCTGGTCATAGTTGTGCTTCTGGTTTCCGGCGCGCTTGCGGGGCTCGCGGGGATCACGGAAGTCTACGGCGTCCATTACCGCCTGAAGGCAGGCGTAATAGCAGGTTACGGCTACAGCGGCATCATCGTGGCCATCCTCGGCCAATTGCATCCGCTTGGCGTCGTCGTTGCCTCGGTGCTGTTCGGAGCGTTGCTCAACGGCGCTACGCTCATGCAGATCAAGACCGGCGTGCCCTCGGCGCTGATATACGCCATCCAGGCGATCCTGCTTTTGTTCTTCCTAGCTGGCTGGGCGGCGTGCAATTTCCGCCTGCGGAGGGTCGGCCGTGCTTGACGCACTCTTTCAAACCTCAATCCTGGTCAGTGTGGCGGCGGCCACCATCCGCATCAGCACCCCGCTCCTGCTCGCCGCACTTGGAGAACTCATCGCCGAGCGCAGCGGCGTCTACAATATGGGTCTTGAGGGCATGATGCTGATGGGAGCCTTCACCGGCTATCTCGCCGCCTATGAAAGCGGGTCGTTATGGCTGGGCGTCCTCGCCGCCGGATTTACCGGCGCGCTGATGGCTCTCGTCTTTGCCGTGCTGGTGATCACGCTGAAAGTAGAGCAGATCGTCACCGGTCTTGCCGTCAACCTGCTCGGCGCCGGCCTTTCCACATACTGGTTGCGTTCCGCTTTCGCTGGCGACGGCAAGACGCCGACCATCCCTTTCTTCGCCGATGTGCCGGTGCCAGGGCTGAGCGATGTTCCCGTGCTGGGCCCCATCCTGTTTGACCAGCGGGTGCTGACCTACATAGCCTTTCTGATGGTGCCGGCGGTATGGCTCTTCCTGTTCCGGACGCGTTATGGACTGATCGTGCGCTGCGCCGGCGACAATCCCAAGGCCCTCGATGTTAAGGGGGTAAAGGTCGCGCCGGTGCAATATGCCGCCGTGCTCTTCGGCGGCCTGATGGCGGGCGTTGCCGGCGCGTTTCTCTCCGTCGGCCAGGCGGCGCGTTTCGTGCCGGACATGACCAACGGGCGCGGCTGGCTGGCCATCATCATCGTCATCGCCGGCCTATGGCGCCCCTACCCGATTTTCGTGGCGGCTCTGGTGTTCTCCTTCCTCGACGCGCTGCAATTGCAAATCCAGGGCGTCGGTATCGCCATTCCCTACCAATATATGTTGATGATGCCTTATGTTGCGGCGATCGTTGCGTTGATGATCCGTCGCTCGCGGACCAGCGCACCGGCTATGCTGGGCGTGCCGTACAGGCGGGAATAGGGTGGTCGGTTTTCATTCTGCTGCTGTAAGGCTGCCTGTACGTAGCTGCCATGCGGCATGGCTCAACCCGTGACAACGGCAGCAAGCTTCCAGCAAGATCGACCGCTTTGGTGAAGCCGGTATTGTAGTCCAACCCGCCCAGGCAGGGAGACCTGACCGTCAGTCACGGGACGTCACAGGGCAAGCAATTTGCCCCCCTGGAAATCTGGATCGTTGGAACTCGACTATCCCGCTGGTGGTTAGCCAGAAGGCTGCATAAGCCTCGCTCAGGAACGCCAGCCACCACTGCCGAAGTGACCTGAACTACGGAGCGTCGCCAGCAGGATGTTGGCTGCTCCGCGTTGATCAATCTTCGCTTGCTCACCAAGCGGAGACGCATTCCAGGCAGCCAATTCTGCCACCAAAAGAGCGGTATCCCCGTCTACCGATGCGCATCTAAGTTGTCCGTTCTTCCCCATCACGATTATGGCTGTACCTATCACGCCATAACCAATCGCAGCTATCCGCTGAACCCAGGTATCGCCGTCAACGCGGACATCGAACAGAACCGACCCTTCGGTTTTTTCCGCAGCGTCCGCCACACGATCACAGAACGGTCGATTGAGGCCTTCGATGTTGCCGAGTGACTGCTCAAACAAGGCCAATTCGACATGCTCTGCCACCATAGCTGTGAGAGTGCGCGCTAGCTGGCCCAATCAGCAAGACACCAGGACCATTATCCACAGCAGCCACAGCTGGCCCCCTTTTTGCCTACTTAATGCCCCCGTCGGACCGCGAGCCGGGCAACGGCCTCTATGGCTTGGTCGACCTCGTCCGTCGTGGTGTAGTGTGACAGACCCAGCCGGGCGACGCCGCCTTTTTCGCGCGGTCCAAGCCTGCCGGAGGCTTCATGGCATAGAGTGGCGGGCCCAGCCGAAGATGTTTTTCCTCAGCCAGCGCGGCCGCGTTTTCCACCGGCGAGCGATTGGCCAGCGGCGAGGTGCCTGTTGAGCGGCAGATTCAGGGCCCTGATATCTGCGCACGCGGCACATCTTGCCCACCCCGGTTGATCGCCTAAATGTTTGGTCCCGGCATTTGCTGGAGCGGATTGAGTCTGAAGCGTTCCGGCTGTGACGCCCACGCCTTGCAGATGAACTCGTAGCGATCCTTCCGCAGTCAGCCTCCGGTTCAGCGGTCAGCTTCACTCCAATTTCTTCAAGCGATTGCGGGCCTCATCTATTCTCGGCACTACAATTGTCAGCCTACTGAATCCAGCATTCTCTTTATCACGGAAAATTTGAAGGTTCGCGCCTGCGACGCCACGCCATATGGATCAACCCCGGCATGGGACGGTCATCAGGCCCGGGTCGAACAGGTGAGTATAGAACTTCTCTCCACCGCTCATGCTTGGATGTTGCGAGTGCGTCGAAAATTCCTTGGATTTCCGTTGTGCGCGTCCTTCCAAGTCACCAGCATCTGCAATTAGAGAACGTTTGGCTTCGTTCCAAGATGGTTCTCGGGCGGCAGCGCAAAGTCCGCTCGGCGTGCACACCATATGTGTCTCAGCTCGGCCCTTTTTTACTTTGCGTTGGATTCAAGGTGAAATTAGGGGACGCAAGCGAGAGGTCGGCTTTCGGCATCAAGCGGGCTAAGCAGTCATTCAACTCCTGGCCTCAAGCAGCTCATGCACGCTCCACTTGACGGTGCGTGCCGCCCCAGCCGATGTCGGGTTTATCTATGTCGACGGCGAGACATGCCTTTGACCACGCTTATTGGGGGCGCCGACTGGCGAGCCGCTTCGCCATCATTAGCGATGGAACGGAAAAGAAACCATTCTGCATAAGACTGCTGCTTTTCGACGCACCTTTTCGAAACGTCGGAACGAGCGCTTTTCGCGCAGGCCTCGATGCCCCCATAGGTGAACCGGTTCCATGACGAGTCTGACAATACGCCACCGCATCCTCGTCAGTTTCGCTGCAGTTCTGGTGGTTATGTCCGTGATCGCCGTTATCGCGTACGCCTGGTTTCTTCAGGCGGAGCGGGAGGCAACTGAGGTCGAGAAGGGCATCCTTCCAGACCTCTATCACAGCACCGAGATCATGATGGGGCAGATGAAGGCACATAGCCTGCTTCAGGAATATGCCCTCCAGGACAACCCGTCGGATAAAAGCACGCTTGAAAGCACGATCGCGACCAATCGCGACCAAGTGCGGCGGTTGATGGACGAGTATGAAGCAACGATCGTGTCCGACATCGACAAGCAGAATTACGCAGTCGTCAAAGAACTCGCCAACCAATTTCGGCTGGCGGAAACTGCTGTGCTGGACACGAGCCGAGCTGCCTTGTCGAAAGGTGAAACTCCCAATGAAAGCCCGGTCATCAAGAACACGGTAGAGCCGATCTTTGTGAAATTGCAGTCCGCTCTGCAAGCCATGCTCGAGGATCACAGAGGCGAGGCAAACAGCGCGACGCAGCGGATCAGCTCAATCGTTAGCACGGCGGAAGTCGGTTTGAGCGTGGGCTTGTTGATAGCCCTCGGACTAGCCCTTCTTTTGGGTTACCAGCTGTTCCGCGCTGTCACAGCTCCGCTCACACGTTTGGTCGACGCAGTTCAAATGATACGGCAAGGCGACTTCAGCGAACGCCTCGATCTGAGGCGCCGGGACGAATTCAGCGTGCTTGCCGACGGCTTCAACGCAATGGCAGACGATCTCACAACTCTCATTGGTCAGGTACAAAGGTCCAGCATACAGGTTGGCACGTCGATAACTGAGATTGCTGCAACCTCCAAGCAGCAGCAGGCAACAGCGACTGAAATCGCCGCGACCACGACTGAGATCCGCGCGACAGCCAAGGAAATTTCCGCCACTTCAAACGAGCTGGTTCGCACGATGAACGAGGTCTCGACAGTTGCCGAGCAAACGGCTGCCGTCGCGGGCGGAGGGCAAGAGGGGCTGACCCGTATGGAAGGAACCATGCAGCAGGTCATGGACGCGGCGGGTGCGATCAATTCCAAACTCGCAATCCTCAGCGAGAAAGCTGGCAGCATCAATCAGGTGGTGACGACCATCACCAAAGTGGCCGATCAGACGAACCTGTTGTCGCTCAACGCTTCCATCGAGGCTGAGAAGGCCGGCCAATATGGCCGGGGCTTTGCAGTGGTGGCGACAGAGATCCGAAGGCTTGCGGACCAGACGGCCGTCTCCACTTACGATATCGAGCAGATGGTCAAAGACATCCAGTCGGCAGTTGCTGCCGGTGTGATGGGCATGGACAAGTTTTCCGAGCAGGTCCGCCGGGGCATGCACGAAATCCAGCAGGTCGGCGGGCAACTCTTCGACATCATCCAGCAGGTCCAGGGGTTGGTGCCACGTTTCGAAGTCGCCAATGAAGGCATGCAAGCACAAGCGATCGGCGCGGGACAGATAAGCGACACGCTAACCCAGCTAAGCGAGGCAGCTCAGCAAACAGTCGAGTCCCTTCAGCAATCGACGCTCGCGATCGACGAGCTCAATCAAGTCTCAGGTAGCATGCGAAGCAGCATTTCAAGGTTCAAGCTGAGAGCATAGCGGGCCGGCAGTAGGAGGTGATAATGCTATTCCTCGCCTTCAGTATGGGTTCGGATCGCTACTTGATCGATGTCCACCAAATTGAAGAGGTGCTGCCCTATATCGATGTGAAAGTTCTGCCGGGTGCGCCAACCGGTGTGGTCGGTCTGGTCAGTTATAACGGAATACCCATCCCTCTCATCGATGTTACTCTTCTTGCGCTTGGCCGGCCATCGGAGCGCCTATTGAGCACCCGGATCGTTGTTACGCGCTACCCGGCGCGAGATGGCGAGCAACGCCTGCTTGGGTTGGTCGCGGAACGGGTGACGGATACGGTCGAGCGAGACCCTGCCGACTTCGCGCCGTTCGGCCTCGAGCCAGGAACGCCGTCTTATCTTGGTCCGGTGACTTCGGATGGCACGGAGATCATTCAGTGGGTCAAAGCGGAAGCGCTGCTTTCGGAAGAGATTCGTACCGCATTGCTCCGCCAGGCCGTGATGGGTGTTTAATGACCGGCGCAATAGAAAAGCTCCTGATGGAAACCATTGGACTGGACAGTGCCAGCGTTGGCCCGACAGTGGTCCGTCAGGCGGTCAGAGACCGGATGGCAGCGTGCCGGATTGCCAATCCTCAGGCCTATAGGGAACACTTGACCGGTTCCCCGCAGGAGCTTCAGGAGTTGATCAATGCGGTGGTGATCCCGGAGACTTGGTTCTTTCGCGACCGAGAAGCGTTCACGATGTTGGCGCGGCATGCGCGCGTGCACAAGCGTGCTCAGCCAACAAAAGTCTTGAGCCTGCCATGTTCAACCGGTGAAGAGGCCTATTCGGTCGCAATGGCCATGTTCGATGCCGGTTTTGAGGCGCACGAGTTCAACATCGATGCGGTGGACGTCAGTACCCGCAATATCGCGCTGGCTGAACGTGCCGTCTACGGGCGCAATTCCTTTCGCGGCAGCTATCTCGAATTCAGGGACCGCTATTTCGAAGCGGTCGAGGGTGGGTTGCGGCCCAGTGCTGCGGTGCTGAAACAGGTTCGCTTCAGGGTCGGCAACCTATTCGGTACTCGCGCAATTTTTGGGCAAGAGGTCTACGACATCGTACTCTGTCGGAATTTGCTGATCTATTTCAATCGCGAACTGCAGGATCGCGCATTGACCCGCCTGAAAGACCTCTTGGCCACGGACGGACTTCTTCTGGTCGGTCCCGCGGAAGCAGCACTTCCAAGGCTGCATGGCTTTATTTCCGCTGAATGGCCCTTGGCCTTTGCCTTCCTGGAATCGGAGCCCATCAAGGCCGCGGCGCCGACAACTGCTATCCCGGTGCGGACATCAACCCCGAAGCTCAACAAGAGCAAGCCCGTTCTTCGGCCACGACTGACCGTCGGCAAGGAAAACAGTGCGCCGGCCCTGGCCAAGCCCGTTGATCAGGTCTCGGAAAGCCTAGTCGCGGTTGAACGGATCGCCAATGCGGGTCGGGTAAAGGAGGCACAGGAGGTCGCCCTCGCCCATCTCGAGAAATTCGGTCCTTCCGCGCAAATCTTCTACCTGCTGGGCCTCGTTCAGGATGCGGATGGCGCTGCATCCAAGGCCGCGCAAAGCTATCGCAAGGCACTCTATCTCGCGCCAAATCATCGAGAGGCTCTGGTCCACCTGGCTTTGCTGCTTCGCAAGCAAGGCGACCACAGCGGCGCCGAGGCGCTGGCCGACAGGCTGGTCCGGGTCCAGAAAAGGAGCGGCACCTGATGCCGGCTTCGACAAGGATCGCTCTGCCAGTGGAGCAGATTGAAATCGACGATTGCTGGCGGCGGATAGGCGTTCGGGGTGACAAGTCCTGTCCCCAACTGGAGCAGCATCTACACTGCCGGAATTGCCCGACCTACAGGAAGATTGCACGGCGCCTCCTTGATCGTGCGGCGCCCTCGTCATATCGCGGCAAATGGCCCGATAGCGCTGGTCGTGCAGCGGTCGTTTCGGCGGACGATGAAGCGCCACAGACGGCCGTTCTCTTCCGGTTGGGACACGAATGGCTGGCGCTTCCAGCTGGCATTTTTCATGAAGTGGCTGAATCCCGTCCCGTTCATTCCCTTCCACACCGCAGGAATAGTGCAGTGCTCGGCATCGCCAATGTCCGGGGCGAATTGCTGATTTGCCTGTCGCTCGCTGAATTGCTCGGGATCGACGAACCCAAGGAGGAGGAACAAGGCAGACGAGCCAAGATATTTCGCCGCCTCGTCGTGGTGGGCGAGCGGGACAAGCGGGTTGCTTTCACGGTTGATGAGGTCCACGGCTTACATCGCTACCGGGCACGCGACACTCTCGCTGTGCCCGCTACGATCGGCAAGACTCTGTCGGCGGCTACTGTTGCCGTTTTGCCCTGGCGTGAACGGGCTGTTGGCTGTCTCGACCCGGGACAACTGCTCACGATGATGGATCGGAGCATGGCATGACAGATGAGGACTTCAGTCAGGTTTCGATGTTGAGCCTTTTCCAGGCCGAACTGGAGACGCAATCACAGGCTTTGACCTCCGGCCTTCTGGCGCTCGAACGCGATCCTGTCGCCACCGACGCCCTGGAAGAATGCATGCGGGCCGCGCATTCGCTGAAAGGAGCAGCCCGCATTATCGATCTGACGCCCGCCGTCAAAGTTGCAAATGCAATGGAAGATTGCTTGGTCGCCGCGCAACGTGGGCATCTGAGGGTACGCAAGGAGCATATAGATGCGCTTCTGCAAGGCTCTGACCTTCTGAAATTGATCGCATCGGGATCATCGAACGAGAGCGTCAACCCGGAAGTCGAAAGCTTTCTGGCGAAGTTCGAGGAACTGTCCCTCCCCGAGCCCGCACCCCAAGATTCGGCAGCTGATTTCGCAACCCCAGAGCATAGCCGAAAGGAGCCGGCGGCAACCTCGTCAGCGAACCCCCTTGTCGAGCCGAAAGCTCAAGCCCGAGGGAGCATCAGCTCAGATAGAATAGTTCGGGTGACGGCAGACAGCCTGAACCGATTGCTCGGTTTGGCCGGCGAGTCGCTGATGGAAGCTCGGCGGCTCAGGCCATTCGCTGACGGGCTGCTGCGGCTGAAGCGCCTTCAATCAGACATCGCAAGTGCGTTCGACAATCTCGATGCAGTGCTGCTGCCGGTCGCAAAAGATGCGGCTGTGGTGGAGGCGCTGGTTGAAACGCAGCGAAAGCTTCGGTTGAGCCAAGCCTTCTTGGCGGAGCGTCTCGATGAGTTGGATTCAGTCGATCGGAAAGCCACCGATCTTGCCAACCGATTGTACGAGGAGACGTTGGCGAGCCGGATGCGACCTTTTGAAGACGGGGTGAGACACTACGCAAGAACGGTCCGCGACCTCGGTCGTACACTTGGCAAGCAGGTGCGACTGGAGATCGTAGGCGGCTCGACCGGCATCGACCGCGATATCCTCGAGCAGCTGGATGCCCCCTTGGGGCATCTTCTGCGCAACGCGGTAGACCATGGGCTTGAACCGCCTGATGAGCGCCTCGCAACCGGCAAACCCGAAGAGGGACTCATCAGGCTCGAAGCGAGGCACAATGCCGGACTGCTGCAAATAGCCGTGGTGGACGACGGCAGAGGGATCGAGCTCTCGAAGCTGCGCGAGACTGTCGTCGCCCGGCAGTTTGCAACCAGGGAAAGCGCCGACGCGCTCAGCGAAACGGAATTGCTGGCATTCCTTTTTCTGCCCGGCTTTTCGATGAAAGTTGGCCTGTCCGACGTCTCCGGCCGTGGCGTGGGACTCGACGCAGTGCAGGCGATGACGAAGGAGGTCCGCGGAATCACGAGCGTCTCCTCGGAATTTGGTCGAGGAACCCGGTTTCAACTGCAACTGCCGCTGACGTTGTCAGTCCTGCGCACCTTACTCGTCGAAGTCGATGGGGAGCCCTATGCGTTTCCACTCGCTGCCATCTCCAAGACAATGAAATTGCAGCGGGTGGAGATCAACCTCCTGCAGGGCCGCCCGCATTTTCGCTTGAACGATCGACAGATCGGGTTGGTGACAGCGCGCGAGGTGCTGGATCGAGGAGAGTCTGCGTCCGAACCAGAGGAACTCTCGGTCGTCGTGGTGGAAACGGGTCGGGGGGACGCCTACGGCGTAATCGTCGACCGTTTTCTCGGGGAACGCGAACTGGTGATCAGACCTCTCGATTCCCGGTTTGCCAAGATCAAGGACATCAGCGCAGCGGCCCTGATGGAGGACGGTTCGCCTGTTCTGATCTTCGACGTCGATGATCTGGTTCGATCGGTGGAAAAGCTTGCGTCGTCCAGCGGATTTCGAGCCCTTCGGCGAGCCGCGGGCGGTCCCGGACCGAGCAGACGCAAGCGCGTGCTGGTGATTGACGATTCACTCACGGTTCGCGAACTCCAGCGCAAGATGCTGGGCAATCACGGTTATGACGTCGAAGTGGCAGTCGACGGTATGGACGGGTGGAATGCCGTCCGATCTGGTCCTTTTGATCTCGTCGTCACTGACATAGACATGCCGCGCATGGATGGTATCGAACTGGTGAGCCTGATCAGAAAGGACGTCCATCTCAGGAACACACCCATCATGATCGTTTCATACAAGGATCGGGAAGAAGACCGCTCGCGCGGGCTTGACGCCGGTGCCGACTATTATCTGACCAAGAGTACCTTTCAGGACGAGGCGCTGATCCATGCCGTCGTGGACATGATCGGCGAGGCGACTGAATGAGATCGAAATTGGCGACCAACGAATGAGAATTGGCGTAGTCAACGACATGCCGATGGCGGTTGAACTTCTGCGCCGGCTGGTCATGTCGACCGGCGAACACCAAGTCGCATGGATTGCGACCAATGGGCGTGAGGCGGTCGAGGTCTGCAGACGTGATCTGCCGGATCTGATACTCATGGATCTAGCGATGCCAGAGATGGACGGGGTGGAAGCGACCCGCAGAATCATGGCGGAAACCCCATGTTCAATCTTGCTGGTGACAGCCAGTATCGAAGCCAACGTCGCCGGCGTCTACGAAGCGATGGGGCATGGCGCGCTCGACGCCGTCGATATTCCCTCAGTAGGCATCGAAGGTGATGCGTCCTCGCAATCCGCACGGCTGTTGACCAACAAGATAGCAACGATCGGCAAGCTGATCGGCGATGCGCCGGGCAAGGCAAGAAGGAGGATGTCCCGTGCGGCTGAGCCGACAGCTCGACGGCTAATTGCAATCGGTGCCTCTGCTGGCGGGCCGGCCGCCGTTGCCGCAGTCCTGAGCGCGTTTCCCGTTGATTTCGCCGCCGCCATCGTGCTCGTACAGCATCTCGATGCCCAATTCGTTCCAGGCCTTGCTGATTGGCTCGGCCAGCATACGCCTCTCCCGATCCGTCCAGCGCGGGAAAACGATAGTCCTCAAGCGGGCACCGTTCTCATTGCCAGTTCCGCGGATCATCTGGTTTTCAAGTCAGCTCAGCAACTTGGCTATACGCCTAGCCCCGAGGACAGCGTTTATCGGCCGTCCGTAGATGTGTTCTTCGAAAGTGCCGCGCAATGGTGGCCTGGCTCGGTGATTGGAGTCCTGCTCACAGGCATGGGCAGGGATGGTGCGCACGGGTTGAGACAGCTCCGCGACAAGGGGCATCTCACAATCGCGCAGGATAGAGCAACCAGCGCCGTCTACGGCATGCCGAAGGCCGCCGCCGATGTCGGCGCGGCTGTTGATATTCTTCCTTTGAGTGCGATCGGCTCACGCATAATCGAAGCCCTTTCAGCGCTCCAGGTGAAAGGGTTCGTCCGATGACGCTAGAACCACAGCTGGTCCCACCACTTGCAGATAACTATTCATCCATGGTTCTGCTCATCGATGACCAGATCATGGTTTGCGAGGCGGTCAGGCGCGCTCTAGCCAGCGAGCCTGATATCTCGTTACACTTCTGCACCGACCCATTGAGAGCGATGACGGTCGCCGACGAGGTAAAGCCAACCGTCATCCTGCAGGATCTCGTCATGCCCGGGGTCGATGGGCTGCATCTGGTGCGAGAATACCGGAAGCATGCTTCGACACGCGCGGTCCCAGTCATTGTGCTGTCGAGCAAGGAAGACCCAGCCACCAAGGGCGAAGCGTTCGGTGCGGGAGCGAACGATTATCTCGTAAAGCTTCCGGATCGTATCGAGCTGATTGCACGCGTTCGATATCACACGCGGGCCTATCTGGATCACGTCCAGCGAGAAGCTGCATACCGAGCGCTAAGGGAAAGCCAGCGACAGCTGATCAGTGCTAATCTCGAGCTTGAACGTCTGACGCGGATCGATGGCCTGACGGGCCTCGGCAACAGGCGCTATTTTGACGAATATCTGGCGTCTGAATGGAAGCGTGCTTTTCGCGCACAATCCCCATTGTCGCTGTTGATGATCGATGCCGACAACTTCAAACGATACAATGATACCTATGGCCATATGGCCGGCGACGAGGTGCTCAAGCAAATCGCCCGCGTAATCCAGAGCGGTTCCGGCCGTTCCACCGATCTCGCTGCGCGGTACGGAGGCGAAGAGTTCGTCATCGTGCTGGTCGACACTTTACTGGAACAATCCAGTGCGATCGCAGAGCAGCTCGTCCAGAGCGTGCGGGAGCTGAACATACCCCACGGCTCGGATCGCGTGACCATCAGCGTTGGCGTCGCAACAGCGGTGCCCACCGAGAACGAAACGCCGAAGGATTTCGTCAATGCCGCCGATCTGGCTCTTTTTCGTGCCAAATCGGAAGGACGAAATCGTGTTGCGCTTCAGATGTCCCGCGCTTGACGGGTGGCTAGGCAAACTGTTGGGCCATGCAAGCCGTATTGCCGGTCGTGAGCTCATGGCGGCAGGATGGTACACTTTCACCAATTGCATGATAGCGGACGTGCTGCGGCCGCCGACCTGTCGGCCTATCCGAATACCGCAGCAGGCTCCAAACATTTGAAAATACGTTGAATGCACCCCGCTCGCCGGCCTTCAAGAAGGTCTATGCCGACCAGCTCGCTCATTCCGCGGTTGGACATCAAAAACTCATCGCCATTGCATTTGGCTGAAGCGGGCGCCGCAGTTCTGCTCTGACAGGAGCGTGGACCGCAAGCAGTTCGTTCCACTCCACCGAGTTTTCTGCTTGAATACCTCTAAAGCCATCCATGGAGGCCCCTTCCATTCTGAATGATCCCTTCGCCCCCTTACGACAGCGTTTCCTGGCTCGGTGCGCCACTCAACTCGCGGAGTTGAGGGCGGCGCGTCAGAGAGGCCCGTCAGTGGGCTCCAACGACACCCTGATTCCCACCGCGCACTCGCTCGCCGGGGCCGCGGGGACATTCGGGTTTGCGGAGATCAGCGCGCGGGCATCGGCGTTGGAGACATTGCTGATCGAGCAGGCGGACGATGGGGCCTCGCACGCCGCACTCGATGCGCTTATCACGGAGATCGAGCGGACGCTGAAGTGACTCAGCAGACGGGGCTCACTTCTTCGCGCCGCCCAGGCCAGTCCTGGTCATCTCACCCCAGCTCTGGTCGGCCCGAAGAAATTGCCACCAGCCCTTCACGCGCCAGAAATTGTTGAGCTGGCGGTAGCCGAAATTCTCGATCACGGCGACCGCCGTCAATACCGCGAGGTCCCTGGCGCGGGGAAAACGCTGCAACTCGGCCTCTTCGAGAACGAGGGAGCATACGCTCACGCAGACGCCATAGGTGAAGATGAGCGAGGTGAAGGCCAGAAGATATTCGGCCGAAAGGACACCGAGCAGCCAGAAGGCGGGGATGAGGATATAGCCCAGCACCTCCGCCACCGGTCCCAGAACGTCGACAATGAAGATGTGGCCGAAGCCGAGAAAGCCGACGCGGCCATAGCGCGGGTTGAAGAGCATGGAGCGGTAGCGGAAGAAGCATTCGAGCGAGCCGCGCTGCCAGCGCGTGCGCTGCCGGGCAAGGACGCTCAGCGATTCCGGCGCCTCGGTCCAGCACACCGGCTCCGGAATGAACTGGATGCGGTATTTGCGCTTTTTATCCCGCATATAGCGGTGCAGCTTGATGACGAGGTCGAGGTCCTCGCCCATCGAACCCTTGGTGAAGCCGCCGACCGCCACCACTTCGGCCCGGCGAAACATGCCAAAAGCGCCGGAGACCAGCATCAGTGTGTTGATGCGGCTCCAGGCAAGCCGCGCCATCAGGAAGGCGCGCAGGTATTCGACCACCTGGAGCAGTGGCAACAGACGGCGTGGCAGACGGACTTCGCGCACCCTGCCTGCCTCGATCCTGGAGCCGTTGGCGATGCGGATCGTGCCGCCGACGGCAATGGTGCGCTCGGGGTCGTCGATGAATGGCTGGGCGGCACGCATCAGCGCGTCGGGCTCAAGGATAGAGTCGCCGTCGATGACACAAAAGAGCGGCGCGCGACAGACATTGATGCCGGCGTTCTGGGCGTCGGCCTTGCCGCCGTTCTCCTTGTCGACGACGAACAGCCGCTCGGTCATCGGTGACGAATAGAGGCCGCGGATCGGATTGTGCGCGAGCGCCTCCTCATGGGGCCGATGGAACTTTACCAGCTTGAACGCCTCGATAAGGCGCAGCAAGGTCTCGTCTTTCGAGCCGTCGTTGATGACGATGACCTCGAAATTGGGATATTCGAGCGCCAGCATGGAATGGACGCTCTCGACCACGTTCAAGGCCTCGTTGTAGGCGGGCACCAATAGCGCGATCGGCGGCGCGACATCGCCATAGCGGTGCCAAAGCAGCGCCGAGCGCGCGACCGGTGGGCGCTTGGACAATGCATAGCCGGCGACGATGAGCTGCAGGAGGTATATCGTCGTCTGCGCCAGCCCGGCCCCGATGATGAACCAAGACAAGATGGTGGCGGCAAGAACGATCTCGTCGCTCCAGTCGGCGATCATACGGCTGGTCCCTCGGCAAGAATGAGCGAGGCGGTGCGCTGGCTGCGCGAGACCTCGCTGTCGGCAATCTGGCGCAGCA
Organism: Mesorhizobium sp. B2-5-3; assembly: GCF_006441005.1. Lineage (NCBI taxonomy): Bacteria > Pseudomonadati > Pseudomonadota > Alphaproteobacteria > Hyphomicrobiales > Phyllobacteriaceae > Mesorhizobium > Mesorhizobium sp. B2-5-3. Next base: position 7,729 of record NZ_VFUS01000016.1, on the reverse strand, counting down.
ACCGCTCTCCCGGCTGGCCGAAGGAGCGCAGCGCGTTGGCGGCGGCATAGCGCACGTTCCACACCTCGTCGCCCATCAGCTTGGATAGCGGCCGGCCAAGTTCGGCGAGGCCGAGGCGGCCGGCGGCATCGGCGGCCGCGCTGCGCACCTCCCAGTCGCCTTTTGTCATCGCGGTCGAGAGGATCGCCGGCGCGTCGGCATTTCCGGTGAGGCCGAGCGCCCGCAGTGCCGCCGCGGCAACCTCGGACGAGGCGTCGTCGGCCAAGCGGGCGAAGAGATCGGCGAAGCGGAAGCCGCCGGCGCGGGCCAATGCGTCGATCGCGGCCGCCCTTATGAAGGGCACGGCGTCGGCGCGCGCGGCATGGTCCGCCAGTTCCTCCAGGCGCGCGTGCGGAAAGCGCCTGAACAGCTCGATCAGGCGTCGCGAGCGCTGCCCGGCCACGCCGATCTTGCGCAGCGCAATGCCGAGCGGCGGCAGGCTGTTCAGATCGCAGAGCGCTATGGCGACGGCGATCCTGACCTCGCGCGAGCGGTCGTGGTCGAGCGCGGAAAGCAGGCTTGCCACCGCACCTTCCGAGCGCAGCGCCGCCAGCATCTCGGCCGCATGGATGCGTTCGGCGCCGTTGCCCTTTTCCAGTTGCCTGCCGACAAGGGCCGGCAGGCCACATTCCTTGAAAGCAGCAAGGACATCGTCGTGCTCCTCGCCGCGCAAAAGCGAAATGAACTCGAAGCCGGTATTGATCGCCACGCCAGCGGGCACCGAAAGAATGGCCGTTTTCAACACCTCGCGGTCGCGGCTCTCGGTGAAGGCGATCAGCGCAGTCAGAAGCTGACGCCGCTGGTCGGCCGCAGCCTTGCTCCGGCGCTCCTGCAGGACGCGTCTCGCGATCAGGAACAGCATGATCACCAGCGAAAGAGCGCTGAGCAGTATGGAGAGATCCCAGATGTACCACATGGTCAGAACCGCGCGGTCAGGCCGAGACCGAATGTATTCCGGTCGAATCTCGGTCGTTCTTCATGCGCGATGCTGGCGCGCAACGTCAGCGGATCGCTGATGTCCCAGGAAACACCACCAAAGACCGCGCGCGTCGGCACCAGCGTGCCGTCGGAGATTTCGGGAGCGTCGGCATAACCGCCGAACACGTTGAAGTGCGGTGTCGCAGCAAGGTCGACGCGAAGCACATAACCGTCTGCGCCCGTGCCGATATCATCCTGCGCATGAACCCAGCGGGCGGAAAGCCCCAGGCGGCCGTCTAGGATAGAGGTCTGCACCCATGGCGAGATGCTGGTGACATTTGTGTCGGCGAAATTGTCGTAGCGGGCGTCGATGTTGAGCGAAAGCGGGCCGAACGCCTTTGCCGGCGCCATGACCTGCCACGAAGCCCCGGCGCCGATCGAATAGCGCGCGAGGAAATCAGCGTCCGGCGTCGCCGCCGCCAGAGCATAGGCAGAGAACGCCGGCGAGAAGGCCTGGTCGATACGGCCTTCGATCTGGACGTCGGTGCGGCCGAAGCGTGTAGCCAGCCGGGTGCGACCGGAAATCGTGGTGCGCGGCGACAGCCGATAGGCAAGACCTGCCGAACTGTCGGTCCAGTCGCCGAGCTCGCTCGTGAGATCGCTCACCTCGCTGCCGAGATCGAGCCGCCATTTGCGCGGCGGCGGCACGGCCAGCCTTTGCTCGATATCGAAAGAGCCAGGCTCGACGGCGAGCGCTTGGCTGTAGGCATCCCGCGCGTCCTCCTCTTTACCCTCGGCGCGGCGCACATCGCCGAGCCCGACCAGCGCCTCGGCATTGCGCGGATCGGCCGCAAGCACGCGCTGGAACGACTGCCCGGCCCGCGTGTAATCGGCCTCGAGCAAAGCCACTCTCGCATCCAGCTCGAGCGCCTCGACATTGCCTGGCACTGAGGCCAGCACGCCATCGACCAAGCGGCGGGCGCTCGGCGCGTCGCCCCGCCAGATCGCCAGGCGCACCTTGCCGAGCCGCGCGTCGAGAAGGCCCGGCTTGATCGCAAGCGCGCGGTCGAAGAAAAGCCCCGCCTCGTCGAAGCTTTGGCTGGAGCCGACGACCAGGCCAAGGGCGACGAGGATGTCGGTGTTCTTCGGCGCCAGTCCCAGTGCCCGGCGATAGACTTTCTCCGCCTCGGGCAGCTTTCCCGCCGCTCGCAGGCGTCTGCCCTGCTCCATCAGACCGGCGACGGGATCGGGCCGCCGGCTAGTCGGTTTCTTTGTCGGCGCCGGAACCGCGGGAGACCGTCTCACCTCACTGCCGGCGGCTTGCTTCGCCTTCTGGATATTCGCGATAAGCGTGGCGGCGTCAGCGTTGCCGGGCTCCGCCCGCAGGGCCGTTTCGGCTAGCGGAAGCGCGGCATCCAGATTGCCCGAGCGGAACTCGACCTCAGCCATGCCAAAGCTGGCGTCCCGATAGGTTGGGGCCAAGGACAGGGCGTTGGAAAAAGCGTCGCGCGCTGCCGACAGATTGTCGCGGCCGAGTTCGGCAAAACCGAGTTGCACCAAGGCGTCGGCGTTATCGGGTTTAAGCGCAAGGGCGCGCCGTAAAAACTCCACCGCCTCGTCAAAATGCTGCGCTTGCCTGGCCTTGACGCCGAACTCGTAAAGTTCATCCACCGTCTGCGCCAGCACCGCGCCCTGGGGCGCAGCGATCGCCAGGATCAGACATGCGCCAAGGGCTGCGCACCGGCAGCGCCGCATCAGCGTTTCCCGCTCTTTCGCGCGAGCAGACGCGCCAACCGCGCCAGAAGCTCCTCGGGGATGAATGGCTTCACAAGGTAGTCGTCGGCTCCTTTTTCGAGGGCCGAGACGATGTCCCTTTCGCCCTTGCGGGCGGTCAGCATGACGACCGGGGTTTCGGACAAAGCCGGATCGCCCTTGATGCGGGCAAGGACCTCCAGGCCGTCGGCCTTGGGCATCATCGCGTCGAGCACGATGATGTCCGGCGCCTCATGCTCTGCCTTCGAGAGCGCTTCCGCCCCGTCTACTGCTTTGATGACCTCATATCCCTTTGCCCTGAGCCTGAATTCCATCAGCTCGATCAACAAGGGATCGTCATCGCAAATCAGAACTCTTGCCTTCGCTCCGTTCACCAGCCTTGCTCCGGTTCCGTCGCCCCCCGGAGTGATCCCATGAACCGACATCCGCCAATGCGGTCCATGCAGACAGAAATATTCGTCTCGACTCTCTCATCGACGTCCGCCGATGCCACGCGATTATAGACAACCTGATTCGCTGCGCCTGCACCTCGGCACAATCAGTAGATGAATAAGGCGACATGGTATAGGAGCCCTGAACGGCATCGCACAGTGTGCAGACAAACTGCGCTCGGTGGCCAAGCCATACGTCGGCTCAGGTGCGCGATAGAAGCAATCTTTTGACTTCACCGGCAAGCGCAAGCGGGTCGAAAGGTTTGGCGATCACCCCCACCGCCCCCATAGCCAGATAGCGTTCGACCTCATGCGTCTGGGTGCGCGCGGTGATGAACACCACGGGTATCGACGCCGTCGGCCGGGACTCGGCCAGGCGCCTCAGCGTCTCCGGTCCGTCCAAGTCCGGCATCATCACATCGAGCAGGATGAGGTCGGGCCGCCATTCGGCGGCATCGGCCAGCGCCTGCATGCCCGAAGAACAGGATCGCACCTCGAATTCGGGCTCGAGCTCCAGCGACATCTGGGCGATTTCGCGGATATCGTCCTCGTCGTCTACATAGAGGATCCTTGCGGGCATTAGCATCACTCCTTGGCGTGCGCGGCAGGCCGAGTGCCATTGCGGGACGAAACCAACATGTTCCGTACCAACTTTGCCACATCGATTTCCGACGCTCTGGTCTTGGTCATGATCGCCTGCACCCGATCGCCGAGCTTCTGGTCGAGTTCCGCCGCCGAGAACACGATGACCGCAGTCTCGAGCGGCAGATCGGTCAGGAGGTCGAGGCCCGATCCGTCGGGAAGCGCGATATCCAGGATGACTAGGTCGAAGCGATGGCGGGCGATCGCCTCCTGGGCCTGCTTTAGTGTCTTCGCCGAGGTGATCGAGACGCCCGAACCCAGCCCTTCTGACATCACCGCAAGCACGCCCTCATCGTCTTCGACATGCAGGATTTGTGGCTTCGGCTCGACCCTACGGCCGACGATCTTGGCAAGAGCGGCGTGAAGCCGTTTCGAATCCACCGGCTTCTCCAGCCAGTCGACGATGCCGACGGCGCTGCCGTTCAGCGAGCGCCTGGCCTCGTCGGCGACGGCGGAGATGACGATGACCGCAATGTCGGAATTCACCGGTGATGCCCGTATGTCGTGGAAGAGCTTGATTCCGGATTCCCCCGCCAGCTTGATGTCGAGCGTCAGCGCCACGTAGTCGCGCGAGCTCAGCAGCGCCTTGGCGGTGTCGATATCGGGCGCGACGTCGCTGGCAAAGCCTTCTGCATCGAGAAGTGCTGCGATCACCACAGCAATGTCAGGCTCGTCCTCGCAGATGAGGACACGCAGGCGGCCATCGCGCTTGCGCGCCCGGCGCTCGACCGAAACCGGCTTCTCGGTCTGCCTGTGCGCTTCGGGGAGGTCAATGTGAAACGAGGTTCCCTTGCCTTCCTCGGTTTCGAAGGAGATGCCGCCGCCCAGCTTTTCAGTGATGGCCTTGACGATGCTCAAGCCCAGGCCAGTACCGCCTATCTTGCGAGTGCTGGAGGCGTCCGCCTGCTCGAACTTCCCGAATATGCGACTGCGGAACGCCTCGGGGATGCCAGCGCCCTGGTCCACGACCGAGATGCGCAGCATATCGGGGGCACGACGATGGAGTTTCACCGTGACGATGCCATCAGTGTGCGAGAACTTGATCGCATTCGACAGCAGGTTGGCCATCACCTGATGCAGGCGATCCGGATCTATGTTGGCTTCGGCGCGCGGGGCATCGTCGACCAAGACGATCCTGATTCGGCTGTCGGCCATGTAGTTGGTGCTGGCGGCAATCGCCTGTTCCAGGACCGGGCGGACAGCCATCTGCCTGATCTTGAAGGTGATCACGCCAGATTCGATCTTCTCCATATCAAGGATGTCGTTGATGAGAAGAACCAGCCTTTCACTGTTGGTGTGGGCGATGTTGACGAGATTGGCGGCCTTGGGCGGCAGTTCGCCGGCGACGCCGGCCGCGATCAAACCAAGTGAGCCGCGGATGGAGGTCAGTGGGGTGCGCAATTCGTGGCTGACCGTCGAGATGAAATCGTTCTTCAGCTGGGCATTTCGCTTTTGCTCGGTGATGTCGCGATTGTAGGTGATGACGCCGCTGATCTTGCCGGTCTCGTCGCGGAACGGTGCCTTCAGCGTGTAGAGCCAGCCTTGTCTGCCGTCCGGGAAAACCGCCGGCTGGTCGATGCGCAGCGTCTGCCCGGCTTCCAGAGCGCCCATCTCATCCTGCCGGAAGCGCTCGGCCACGTCCTTAGAGTAGAAATCGAAATCCGTCTTGCCGATAAGCTGTTCGACCGAAGCGGCGCGCATCATTTCGGCAGTGGCGGGATTGGCGGCGATGAACCGGCCGTCGACATCCTTAATGTTCAGGCAATCCGGGAGTTCGCGGACCATGGCCCGGTAGATCATGTTGGACATCGCAAGATCGCGCCGCCGCTGCTGCCGGTCCAGCAGAACGCTTATGAGGACGGTGCTGAGGAAGCGGAACACGAGTGATGGGAGTGTGCTCTGCTGCACCAGGTCGGCAACGACTTGCGAGGGGATGATCAGGAGCGTGATCAGCCCGGCGAAAGCTACCGACACGCCGAGTCCGAATATGTCGAACATGGTGCGAGACCGGGCAGTAACGATGTGGTGCCACGCAATACCGACTATAGCGGTGATGAGGATCCCCACGACACCGACGCTCGCGCCCTGTCCACCGAGATAGATGCGATAGGCAATGGAGCCGGCAGTAGCGATGAACATCGCCGGCCATCCACCGAAGAACGCGGCAGCCGCAATGAAGGCGGCGCGGAGATCGACGACGAAGCCGGAGACGGACAAGCCCGTCGCCATGGAAATGATCGCGCCCATGCACATGACCACGCCAAGAACCAGCGACTGCATCCGCGTCGACAGACGCCCGGTGAAGTCCGCCACAAGATCCCAGGCGACCACGAGGATGGAGACCAGGGCAAGATTGGCGAGGAGTGACTGCCAGAACTCGGTCATGACTTTCCCGCTCCTTTTCCCGATAGATACCGCCAAAACCTATCCGAGGTCTAAAGAAGCTACAGACTCCGGCCCTCTGCCAGTTGAGGCTCGCTGCTCGAAGTCGCGTTGGTGGTTAATCCGCGCGTCGACAGCCCTCTGGCCGAGCCTGCCATAGCCCGGGCGGAACCATCCTCTCCACTCGCGGTTTGGGCAGGCAACCCAAGGGAGACCTTCATGACACAATCGCGCGATTGGTTGATACAATGGCTGAGGGACGCTCACGCTATGGAGGAGCAGGCGGAGACGATGCTCTCCGGGCAACTGTCACGCCTCGAGAGCTATCCGGAGCTCGGCGACCGCATCCGTCAGCACCTCGACGAGACGCGACAGCAGGCCTCACGGCTGAGAACCTGCCTTGACCGGATCGGAGAGGGATCTTCCGCGATGAAAGACGCAGGTGGCAAGCTCACCGCCATGGCCCAGTCGATCAGCGGCGTGTTCGCCGGCGACGAGGTGATGAAGGGGTCGCTCGCCAGCTATACTTTCGAGCATATGGAGATTGCCTCCTACATGATGCTCATCGCCGCGGCCCACGCCGAAGGGGAGGCCGAGGTGGCGCGTGTCTGTGAGCAGAATCTGCGCGAAGAGGAAGCGATGGCGGATTGGCTCAAGAGCCACCTCGCCGAGACGACGCAGATGTTCCTGTCTCGCGCCGCGGCCGACAGCGATGCCGCGAAACGGTGACGCCCAAATGGCGCGGGCGGACTTTTTTTCTGACGATCGGGTCCGCGGGCGGCTCTTGCGCCGGCCGCTGGGTCTTAGGTCGCAGCTAAGAGCCCGCTTCTCCTCCCACAAGAGCGGACTCTTGTCTCGAGTTTATGATCGGCCGCGGATTCGTCAGGGCACGGGTGGGGCAACATGAAGCGACTTCTGTCAGATCTCGCCGCAATGGCTGAGCCCGGCTTCTGGATCGCCTTGGGGCTTTTGGCGCTGCCTTACGCAAGTGGGCGTATTCGTCCTCATTAAGACATGCCGGTGCCTCTGATCGCTCAGGCTTCCAGCCGCCCATGCGCGGACCTTAATACACCATCGTTGAGAGCACTTTCGGGTCTCACTGTCATGATCGCAAAGGGGCCGCGTGACCGACGAGGTGGGGATGCATCGACCGATGAAGTTGCAGGGCGCGTGTTGAGCAATCCGCTCGGTGTTATTGCGGGGTTGCTCCCATTCTTGCGCGTGGCGCACCATATTAGCCATTTGACGGGCGCAGATGCCGTTTGCGGGGACTCGCCCACCAAGAGGCTCTAGAGTTGTGAGTGTAGTCTGCTGGCCAGCCAGTCCGATACTTTTTCGGTCAGGGGGCGCGCTTCCCATTCGCCCAAACTGATCTGCCTTGATCGCGCAAGATCCTGGCTGAACAGGTCGATCTGCGTTTTGGCAAAATCCCGGCCGTAGACATTCAGCGTGGCTTCGTCGTTCAGCCGCAAAGAGCGCTCGTCCAGGTTGGCAGAGCCAAAGCTCGTCCAGACGTCGTCGACGATCAGGAGTTTGGGATGATA